>CANGHD010000177.1 GCA_947453525.1 Paracoccaceae bacterium
TCCACCCGCTTCGAGGGCAAGATGGGCACCGTGGGGCTGGAGGAGGAACTCCGCATGGTGGCCGAGGTCCGCGCAGCCATCGGTCACCGCCCCCTGCAACTGGATGCCAACGGTGTCTGGACCGTCCCCACCGCCCGCGAGGCGCTGCGGCGCGTGGCCGCCCATGACATCGCCTGGTTCGAGGAGCCCTGCGAGACCTATGAGGAAATGGCGCAACTGCGCCCCTACTCATCCATCCCCTTCTCTGCCCATGCCATCGACCTGCCCAAGGCCGCCGCGTTGAAATGCCCCGAGGCCATTGTCACCAACATCAACGAGCATGGCGGCATCGCGCGGACCGTGGCCTTCATCCGGGCAGCGGACCTTCTGGGCGTGGGCTTCCGCTTCCACTCCGGCGAGACGGGTATCGCCAGCGCCGCCTACCTGCACCTGACCGCCGCGCTGGATCATGTCCGCGAGGCCAGCCAGACCCTGCTGCATTGGTATGCCGACGATGTGATTGAGGGCGGCCCGCACCGCCACGAGGGCGGCTTCGTCGACCTGCCGCAAGGCCTTGGCCTGGGCGTAACGCTGGACCCGGTGGCGCTTGCCCGCTGCCATGCCCGCTATCTGGAGGAGGGCACCTTTCCCGACGGGCGGCAGGGCGGCTACGGCGGGGCGTTTCGCAAACGCTGATCAGGCCCCGATCCGGGCACCTCCTCCGTCAGACCCCCTGCAAGCATGCTCAGGCAAAGGGCTTCAGCCAGCGGGCAAGCGGAGCCAGATCGGCAATGATGGGCAGCAGCCCCGCCACACAGTCCGGCCCGAACAGCCAGTCCGGACAGGACCTGCGGCCTTGGGTGCGCGCCACGATATGCTTGCGCCGCAAGAGATGGTCCCATTCCGCCCCGGCCGGAAAGCCCTTGGGCACCCGTGCGAGGTCGGGCGCGTCCAAGTGCGCCCCCTGCCCCTCGGCCAGTGCCAAAGCCGCCAGAAACGCTTCCCTTTGCCCACTCTCACAAAACGCCCGCCGCAAGCGCTCCAAAGCCTCCGGCGCAAAGCCATAGTGCCCGACGCCAAAACCGAACCCTTCGGACGAGATCACGATATGCACCCCGGGCACCTTGTTGACGGCAGAACCCGTCGACAGCACCAGATGCCAATGCGCGTGATAAGGCCGCTTGTCGTTGGAAAACCGGACATCCCGGTTGATCCGGCGCACCGAACCGTTCAGTTTCGGGACCGCCATCAACCCGATCTCCGCCACGGGTCCCGACAGGGCTGCCGCCAGATCCAGAGCCGGTTTCAGCCACAGTGCCTCATACTCCGCCCGATGTGCCTCGAACCACTCCCGCGAGTTCTCCGCCTCCAGCCCCGCCAGAAACCCGGGCAGCCCCCTCCGCACCCCCGCAAACGCCATCCTGCCGCACCCCCGTTTCATTCTGGCCCAGATATCCCCGACGCAGGCAGCGCTGCTGCCCCTTGCACTCCCCCCTCAGGATAAGCGATGAAACGCCCCATGACACCGGATATTCTCTGCATCGGCTCTAGCTTGTGGGACATCATCGGCCGCACGCCCGCGTCGCTGCGGCTGGGCGGTGACGTGCCGGGCCGCATTACCCGGCTGCCTGGCGGCGTGGCCTTCAACATCGCCATGACGCTGGCCCGCTTCGGGTTGCACCCGGCCATCCTCACCTCGATCGGCCGCGATGCCGAGGGCGAGGAACTGGTCGCCGCCTGCAACCGCATGGGGCTGATCACGTCCCATGCCTACCGCTCCGACGATCTGCCCACCGACCGATACATGGCCATCGAAGGCGCGAATGGCCTGATCGCAGCCGTGGCCGATGCCCATTCGCTGGAGGCGGCGGGGGCCAAGATCCTGCGGCCGCTGGCGGATGGCACGCTGGGCTCGGCTGAGGCGCCCTGGCCCGGCCTGATCGCCCTCGACGGCAACCTGACCGAGGCTCTGTTGTCCGATATCGCGGTCTCACCGCTTTTCACCAAGGCTGATCTGCGGCTGGCCCCGGCCTCCCCCGGCAAGGCCGAGCGTCTGTCACCGCTGCTGCGCCATCCCGGTGCCACGCTCTATGTCAACCTCGAAGAGGCCCGCCTCCTCTCCCGGGCCGAGGCCACCACCGCACCGCAGGCGGCCATGGCGCTGCTTGGCTTGGGGGCCTCCCGTGTGCTGGTCACCGACGGCGGCCGCCCCTGCGCCGAGGGTCGCGCCGGTCAAGGCATTCTCACGGCCAGCCCGCCGCAGGTCATGGTGTCTCGGGTCACCGGGGCGGGCGATACGTTCATGGCCGCCCATATCGTCGCCGAACGCCGGGGCGCTGACCGCGAAGCGGCGCTGGATGCCGCCCTGCGCGCTGCGGCGGATTATGTCTCCAAGGAGGTCGGATCATGACCCTGACGCTTACGCTCGACGTCTTTTCCTTCTCGCCCGAAGTGACCGAGGCCCGCGCCAACGGTCGCCCGCTCGTGGCGCTGGAATCCACGATCATCACCCATGGCATGCCCTGGCCGCAAAACGTGCAGACCGCGCGTGCGGTTGAGGCCGAGGTGCGCGCGGCAGGGGCTGTCCCTGCCACGATCGCCGTGATGGGCGGGCGGATCCACGTCGGCCTGACGGAGGCAGAACTGGTGGCTTTGGGGCAGGCCAAGGGGGTGATGAAACTCTCCCGCGCCGACCTTGCCGCCTGCCTTGCCACCCAACGCACGGGCGCGACAACGGTCGCGGCCACGATGATCTGCGCCCATCTTGCGCGGATCGAGGTCTTTGCCACCGGCGGCATCGGCGGCGTGCATCGTGGGGCCGAGCAGTCCTTCGACGTCTCCGCCGACCTGCTGGAGTTTGCAAAGACCCCGGTCACGGTGGTAGCGGCAGGGGCCAAGGCGATTCTCGATCTGTCCAAGACACTGGAAGTGCTTGAAACCCACGGCGTCCCGGTGATCGCCTTTGGCCAGGACGATTTCCCTGCCTTCTGGAGCAGGTCGTCCGGCCTGAAAGCGCCGCTTCGGATGGACTCGGCGCAGGAGATTGCCGCCGCCCAAAGGATGCGCGCCCGGCTTGGCCTATTGGGTGGGCAACTGGTCGCCAACCCGATCCCGGAGGAAGCCGAAATTCCACGGGCCGAGATCATGCCGGTCATCGAACAAGCTCTGTCGGAAGCTCATGCCCAAGGCGTCTCGGCCAAGGCGGTCACGCCTTTCCTCTTGCAGCGCATCTTCGAGCTGACCGAGGGCCGCTCGCTGATCTCCAACATCGCGCTGGTCAAGAACAACGCCAGGCTGGCGGCGGCGATTGCTGCAGCGCTGCTGAACCTGCCCAAGGCCTGATGGCGCTCTGCGGACCCGGAAGCGGGGGCTGCGCCCCCGCCTCAAGGGCAGGCCTAGCCGCGCAAGGCTTTGCGCGGCGGCCTTCGCTGAAAACCTTCCACTGGAAGGTGTTCCGGGCGCTCCGGTCTCTCCTTGAGAATCCCCAGTGGATATTTGGACAAATGTGAAAGGGCGAAGGGGACTTCTTTGGACGTCTGACCTGCGCTACATCTGCCGCGATCCTTGGAGGCCTCATGTCCGATCCCTTTGCCCCGCACCGCAGAAGTCTGATGGCTTCGCTCCGCTCCAGCTTCCTGACCGGGCTGGTCGTCGTGTTGCCCATTGCCCTGACCATCTATCTGATCTGGGCGGTGATCGGCTATTTGGATGGCTGGATCCTGCCCTTGATCCCGGACGCCTATCACCCGCAGGAACTGACGCAGATGATCTTCGGGCCGGGGCATTCCTTCCCGATCCGTGGCGTCGGCGTTGTGGTCTTCCTTGTCTTCACCACGGTGATGGGCTGGGTGGCCAAGGGCCTGATCGGGCGCACGGTTCTGGTCCGGCTGGACCGTATGGTTGACCGGATGCCCGTCGTCCGCTCGATCTATTCCGCGCTGAAACAGGTGGCGGAGACTGTTTTCAACAAATCCGAAGCCTCGTTCGAGAAATGCTGTCTTGTGGAGTTTCCAAGGCCGGGGGTCTGGACATTGGGCCTGATCTCCGCACGGCCCAAGGGCGAGATTGCCGAGAAGCTTGGCCCCGATACGATCGCCGTCTTCATCGGCCTGACCCCCTTCACCTCGGGTTTCGTCGTCTTCGTGCGGCGCGAGGATACCATTCCCTTGGACCTGTCACCGGAAGACGCGGCCAAACTGGTGGCCTCGGGCGGGCTGGTCTACCCGCAAGTCAAGGACATCACGCCTTCGAAGGAATGATGCCAGGGCGGACACAGAGTGTTTCGTCCGGTCCCACTGATGCCGCACCTGACCATTGCCTATGTCACTGGATATTCCGAAAAGGACATTGGCATGATGGATCAGACTCCAACCGCAACCTACCCCGGCACTGCCACCAGCATCCCCGAGATCATGGACCTTGCCGCGCAATACCATCAGGCGGCGGCGGTCCTCGTTCTCAATGCAGAGCAGGTTGGCGGTCCGGGGCCCGTCAGATATGGACCGGCGCGGTTTTGTGCGATCCATGCGGTGGAACTGTGCCTCAACGCCTTCCTGCGCCTTGAAGGCGCGCCGCCGAAGGCCGTGCGCGCCCGGATGCACAATCTGGCCGATGACCGGTTCGTCACCACGATCGGCCTGCGGCGCAAGACGGCACAGCACCTGCATAGTCTGACCGCGCAGCGGGAATACCTGATCGCCCGTTACGCCCCCGACCTTCTGGCACAGCAAAGTCAATTGAACCGGATGATGGCCACCTTGGTCGAGGTGCAGGCCAAGACCCATGCCTTTGTGAACCGCCCGGCCAATCGCGCCAAGATCCTCGACCTCAGCCGCCGGGCCGCCGCCCTTCCTTGATCTTGCTCTTTGCTTAAATCCTCGCGCCGGACGTATCGCCCGAGCCGGTTGGCGGCACGCCAGAGGCGAGATAAAAACAGCGCGCGGCACGCGCTCCTTTGGGCTAAAGCGCAGTCCAGCCGCCGTCGACGCTGATCGTCGTGCCCGTCACCTGATCGGCAGAAGCAGAGCAGAGGTAGACCGTCGTGCCACCGATCTGTTCGACGGTGGCGAACTGGCGGGAGGGTTGGCGCAAGAGCATCACCTCGCGGATCACCGTCTCGCGGTCCATCCCGTGCACCTTCATCTGGTCGGGGATCTGCGCCTCGACCAAAGGTGTCAGCACATAGCCGGGGCAGATGGCGTTGGCGGTGATGCCCATGCCGGCCACTTCCAGAGCCGTGGTCTTGGACAGGCCGACGATCCCGTGCTTGGCGGCGATATAGGCGGATTTGAAGGGCGAGGCGGTCAGGCCGTGGGCCGAGGCGATGTTGACCACCCTGCCCCATCCCTGCGCCTTCATGCCCGGCAAAGCTGCAGCCGTCGTGTGGAAGGCGGACGACAGGTTGATGGCGATGATGCGGTCCCAGATTGCAGAGGGGAAATCCTCGATGGCCGCCACGTGCTGGATGCCGGCATTGTTCACGAGGATGTCGCAGGCGCCCGCATCGGCGACAAGCTGACGGCAGGCCGGGCCATTCGACATGTCGGCAGCGATGTAGCGGGCCTTGACGCCATGCCGGGCTGCGATGTCAGCGGCAAGGGCGTGATCTTCGGGCCGGTCGGTGAAGGAGTTCAGCACCACATCCGCCCCTGCCGCCGCAAGTGCCTCAGCCACGCCCAGACCTATCCCTGAGTTCGACCCGGTGATGACGGCGGTTTTGCCTGCAAGGTTCATGACGCGCTCCCTTTGGTTGGCTGCACAATGCTGCAACTGCGAGGGGGAAGGCAAGCTGCGGTCCCGCGGCCCGCCCGGCGACCGGGCATAAAAAAACGCCGGCGCAAGGCCGGCGTTAAGTCGTTGAGGCAGGTTTCATACAGGCAAGAAACCTATCGAGCAGTGCAGTTGTTATAGCCCTGTTGCAGACTTCGTTCAAGCTAAACGTTTGAAATGGCGCTTAAGCCGCCGTAAGCTTTGGCAAATGCCCCTCGCCGGAAGGATTGTTGCCGATGCGCGTCTCTCTCACCCAAACTTTCAAGGCCGCGATCGCCCTCGCGGCCTTTGGCCTCATGGCCCCGACCGCAATGGCCGAACCACGGCACGGCATAGCTATGTATGGCGAACCGGCCCTATCGCCAGATTTTGTGTCCCTGCCGCAGGCCAATCCCGACGCCCCGAAGGGCGGCAGCGCCACATTCGGCGAGGCGGGCAGTTTCGATTCGCTCAACCCCTTCATCACCAAGGGCTCGGCGCCCGGCTCGGTCTCTCCGCTGACGGTGGAGACACTTATGGGGCGTTCTTATGACGAGCCCTTCTCGCTGTATGGCCTTCTGGCCGAATCGATCGATACCGATGACGCGCGATCCTATGTCGAATTCACGCTGCGCGAGGGGGCCCGATTCTCGGATGGGAACCCGGTGACGGTGGACGACGTGCTGTGGTCGATGCAGACGCTGGGCGAGCAGGGCAATCCTCGCTATGCCGCAGCGTGGAAGAAGATCGCAACCTCGACCGTGACGGGGCCGCGATCGGTGCGGTTTACCTTCACCGAGAAGGACCGCGAGATGCCCCTGCTGCTGGGCCTGCGTCCGATCCTGGAAAAGAAGCAGTTCGAGGGCAAGGATTTTGCCGCCTCCAGTCTGGAGCCGGTCATCGGGTCGGGGCCTTATGTCGTTGACAAGCTTGATGCCGGGAACTTCATCACCTACCGGCGCAACCCGGATTGGTGGGGCAAGGATCTGGCCTTCAACAGGGGGCTGTGGAACATCGACAGCTTCAAATACGTCTATTTCGCCGACCCGACCGTGATGATCGAGGCGCTTAAGGCGGGCGATATCGACATGTACCGCGAGTCGAATGCGGCGAAATGGGCAACGACCTATGACTTCCCTGCGGTGACATCCGGCGAGGTCGTCAAGGAAGACATTCCGCACAAGCGCCCCTCGGGCATTGACGGGCTGGTGTTCAACATGCGCAAACCGATCTTCGCAGACTGGCGCGTGCGCGAGGCGCTGACCGATGCGTTCAACTTCGAATTGATCAACCAGACCCTGAACGGCGGGGCCAATCCGCGGATTGAAAGCTACTTCGACAATTCGGAATTGTCGGGCGATGTGGCCAAGCCGGCGTCGGACAAGGTTGCGGCCCTCTTGGCGCCCTACAAGGACGCCTTGCTGCCCGGAGCGCTGGAGGGTTACGCGCTGCCGGTCTCGGATGGCAGCGAAGCCAACCGGGCAAATCTCCGCAAAGCCACCAAACTGCTGGAGGAGGCGGGCTGGACCATTCAGGATGGCACGTTGAAGAACACCAAGGGCGAGGCCTTTACCTTCGAGATCCTGCTGGCCAATGGCGAGGCCGATACGATCGCGGCGGTGAACATTTATATCGAGGCGCTGAAACAGCTGGGGATCGTGGCGACCGTGCA
>CANGHD010000178.1 GCA_947453525.1 Paracoccaceae bacterium
ACCACCCGGAACAAGATCCTCTGGCGCGGTCTCTCCCGCCTCGCAGATCCTGTCATCGGCTTCGAAGCCGCACGACGACCCCACGACAAAACTTGCGGGCAATTGAAGGGGGCTTCGGGCGGTTACGTTAGTCATGGGGCGAGGTCGCAGAACTCGACCGGCCATTTTCAATCTCTGGGCGGGTGCGATGCCGCCAATGCGCATGTTCGGGCCGTCGCTGTTGTAAGTCCACTCCGCCGTCCGTGATACGCCAAAGCAAGCGCTCACGGCGCCGTTCGAGATGCTCGACCCAGTCGCCCTGCTTCACGACATCCGGGAAGCGCGGCGCGACCGGTGGCGCTGGCCGAAGCAAAGCCGGCCGACAATACCGACGTCGCTGACGGGGTGGACGTCGAGCGGTTTCTCGAGGGGTTGCGCCATGCTTGGAACGAGGGCGAGATCGGACCGGGATCCCGGCGAAAACCGTCTGCGCCGAGAGGCCGCCGGCGCCCTGCTCCGCTCCCAAAGGGGACGGACGAGTTGCTTGCATTGTGCGACGCTGACATGGCGCAGACCGGGCGCGAACTGCTCTCGAAGCTTCAATTGGCTCATCGGGAAGCCTTTCGCGACGGATTGCGCCATACTGTCCAACGCCGTCTGAAGATCTGGCGGGCTGCGCTTGCAAGGGAACTGGTGTTCGGCGCCAGCCCGGGCGCATCCCAGCCGATGACCCCCGGCACGCTGCGCGATGTGAAGGCTTGGCGCGCCGGACGTCATCAGGATCCAACCGTTGTCTTTGCATCACCGACCGCGAGCCATCGGGAAGATCCGGTTGAGGCAACGGCATGATCGCTCAGCAACATCGCTACCTGCGGCAATACGGACAGCCCGGAGGGTCATCGCGCTACAGAGGCGAACAAGTACGCATCTCTGGAAAGGGAGGCCACGTAACTATCGCCAACCCGCCCCCAGCTAACCCGGCGCGGTTCAAACGGCTCAGTCGGCCAATCCAGTCAGCCCGTCACCCGCATGGACATCCCGCCATCGATCGTCAGGACCTCGCCGGTGATGAAATCGTTGCGGATCATTTCTATGGCGGCGGAGGCCACGTCTTCGACCCGGCCTTCGCGCCGCAGCGGAATGCGATTGGCGATGTTGTGGGCTTTGGCGGCGTCGCTCATGCGCTGGTGAAAGCGAGTACGGATGATGCCTGGGGCAATCACATTAACGCGGATGCCCTGCGCCGCATGGTCAAAGGCCAGCGCCCGTGCCAGCGGGATCAAAGCACCCTTGACCGTCTGATAGGCGACTGACCCCGGACATCCGCGCAGCCCTGCAACCGACGAGACGAGGAGCACCGCGCCACCCTTGCGCGCCAAAGCGGGTTGCGCTGCGCGAAACAGGTGGAATACCGGATGCACGTGCACGGCAAAGGCGTCCATCCAGACATCGGTGGTCAGATCCATCACGGTACCCGGCACGGGACCACCAGCGGCATGGATCAGGATGTCCAGCCGACCGAAATGCTCGACCGCGCGGCCGATCAGGCCGGAAGCAAAGTCCGGGTCCACCACGTCGCCAAAGTCAAACAGGACGCGGTCTTCGCCATGGCGACCGACCAAAGCGGCAGCTTCGTCGGTGGCAACTCGGCCGTTCAGAACGACGTTCGCTCCAAGCCCGAGGAGCTGACTTGCGATCTCCAGTCCGATCCCGCGGGTCCCGCCGGTGATCACTGCGAGCTTGCCTGCGACATCATACATCTTTGGTCTCCCTGCCGGCTCAAGCTTGTGACGTCACACCCATGACCCGGCCTGCTTCAGCACGATATACACATTCTTCAGCGTCGAATACTCGTCAAATCCGTGCCGCCCCAACTCGCGCCCCATGCCGCTTTGGCGAAAGCCCGAGATGCCCATTTCCGGCCCGCCCGTGCCCGCGCCGTTGATCCAGGTGCGGCCCGCACGCACGGCGCGGATCGTCTGCACCGCCTTGCCCAGATCATTGGTCCAGACATTTGCCGACAGGCCATAGTTGGTGTTATTGGCCAGCCGGATCGCCTCTTCTGGCGTATCGAAGGTCTGGACCGCCAGCACCGGGCCGAAGATCTCGTCGCGGGTGACCGACATGTCTTGCATGGCATCGGCGAAGACGGTCGGAGCAAAATAATTGCCAGAGTTGCCCAGACGCCTGCCGCCGACCACCAGGTCTGCGCCATCGCGAATGCCTTCGCTGACGTAGTGCTCCACCTTTTCAAGATGTGCCCGGTGGATCATCGCGCCGATCTGGGTGCGCGGGTCGAGAGGATCGCCCACAGTCACATGGCTTGCGATATGGATCAGGCGGTCCAGCATCGCCTCCTTGACCTCACGCTGCACGATCATCCGGCTGTTGGAGATGCAGGCCTGTCCCTGACCGCCAAAGATCGACCGGGCGATGGTGTCGGCGGCGGCATCCAGACTTGCATCGGCAAACACGATCGCAGGTCCCTTGCCGCCGAGCTCCAGCCCGACCCGCTTGATCCGCGCC
Organism: Paracoccaceae bacterium; assembly: GCA_947453525.1. Classification (GTDB taxonomy): domain Bacteria; phylum Pseudomonadota; class Alphaproteobacteria; order Rhodobacterales; family Rhodobacteraceae; genus Stagnihabitans. The sequence continues at coordinate 2,506 of CANGHD010000178.1, forward strand.
GCGGCCAACCCACCCACAATCTGCCCCACCTGGAACGAGCCGGTGAAGTTGATCATGTCGCAGGCCGAATGCTCAGCAAAAAGCTGACCGACCGGGTTGCCATATCCCGTCACGACGTTGATCACGCCATCCGGTATGCCCGCCTCGCGCGACAGTTCGGCCATGCGGATGGTCGAGCCCGAGGTGAACTCGCTGGGCTTGACCACCACGCAGCAGCCTGCACCAATGGCCCAAGGCACACGCTCGGACCCGATCAGCAGGGGGAAGTTCCAAGGGGTGACGATCCCCACGACGCCGATGGGCTGGCGCAGCATCAGACCCAGCGCACCGGGGCCGAAATCGTTGTGGCTTTCGCCTTCAAGGCCCCGCGCATGGCCCGCCGCATAGGACCAAAGTTCGGCCGAGTAATTCATCTCGCCCCGCGCCTGCTCCAGAGTCTTGCCAACCTCCAGACATTCGATCAGGGCCAATTCCTCGCGCTGGGCATAAATCAACTCACCCAGCCGTGCGATACGCTTGGCGCGATCCGCCCCACTCATCCGCGGCCAAGGCCCTTCGTCAAAGGCGCGCCGGGCGGCAAGGATGGCGCGTTCACTGTCCGCAGTACTGCCGTTCGGGATTTCGGACACGATCACACCCTCATAGGCCGGGCTTTCGCGTTTGAGCGTTTGACCACTGGCCGCGTCGGTGCTCTCTCCGTTTATAAGCATCTGGAATCGCATCGGGCTGGCAAAGCGCGGGTCGACCTTGCGGGGCTCGATGAAAGGGGCGAGTTTGGTCATGTCAATGATCCTGTGCGCTGTCCCGTGCGGCCCAGTTCAGGCCACGGCGCAGGATCAGCCGCGCCTGGGGGTGGGAGAGTTCCTCGGGCAGATGGCCCAAAGCGGTGTAAAAGATGCGCCCCACGCCGAAATGGCGCTTCACCACGACAGGCATTGTCACGCCGCGCACCGCAGGGTCGTGTTCACCAGAAAAGCTGGTTGTGGCCAAAATTTCAACTGAGGGGTCAAAGAGCAAATAGTATTGTTCGGACCGATAGTCGAAATCCGTGATCCCCTGCATCAAGGGGTCATGCGGCCGCGTGACGGTCACCCGGTACTTGGCGGCCATGTCGCCGGGATGCGCGACCCAGTGCACGCCGCACAGGTAGTGAAACCGCACCGCGCCGTGGAACGATGCCGCAAGTCCGCCATGATAGCCGGCCAGGCCCGTCCCCGCCCGTACGGCAAGGGTCAGGCTGTCGATCAACGCCGGGTCAATCTGGTCATTGGTGATGATGGGCACCACAAGATCATAGGCAGCAGCTTCGGCAAATTCCGCGTAGTCGGAGGTCACGGTCACAGAAAAGCCGTCCTCCTCCAGCATCGCGGCCACGACATTGGCGCCCTCTTCGGGCTTATGTCCGGCCCAGCCGCCCCAAGGGATCAACGCGCGGCGTGTCATCTCAGGCCTGCAAATGCAAAGTGGCGGCGGCGACCTGATGCGCCAGCGGCTGACCGTTCACAAATCGCTCGACCTCGGCCACGGCCATCTCACCCAGGCGTTCGCGCTCTCGCCCGACCGCCCCGGCAATATGAGGGGTCAACAGCACATTTGGCAGATCGTAAAGTGGCGAGGTGGCAGGCAGCACCTCGGGCTCGGTGACATCGATCACCGCAGATATCCGGCCGGAGACCAGTTCCCGCGTCAGGGCCGCTTGATCGACCAGACTGCCGCGCGCCGTGTTGATCAGAGTGGCCCCATCGCGCAGCAGCGCCAACCGCCGCGCATCCATCATGTGGCGGGTGGTTTCGAGGGCCGGGGCGTGCAGCGACAACACGTCGGCGCAGCCGATCACGTCATCCAGCGGCAGGTTGCGCAGCCCCAAAGCTTCAGCTTCGGCTGAGGAAAGATAGGGGTCATGGACCAGAACCGAGAGATCGAAAGGACGCAGCAGTTCGATCATCCGCCGACCAATGCGCGACAGGCCGACGATGCCAACTGTTTTGTGCCAGTTGCCCACCTGCTCGTTGGTCAGTTGTTCGGGATGGGTCTGATCGCGTTTGCCACGGTACAATTCGCGAAAGCCAAAGACGTTCTTGTTGGCAAAAAGGATGGCAGCCAGCGTGAATTCCGCCACAGGAATGGCATTGGCGGCGGCGGCATTGGTGACGATGATGCCCGCGTCAAAGACCTCGGGCGCAATGAAGGATTTCACGGTTCCTGCCCCATGGGCGATCAGACGCAAATGTGGCGCAGCGGCGAGGACGGTCTTGTCAATGCGCGGGCAGCCCCAACCCGTGACCAGAACCGTGATCTGTGACAGGATCGCCCCGGCACGATTGTCGTCGAACCCTTGAAGCGGCACCGCATCCAGAACGTCGCAAATGCCCTGCAGGCGGCGCAGATGTTCGGCGGCAAACACGTCCCGCGCCAGCGCCGGGCGATAGGCGAAGGCCAGTTTCGGGCGCGGCGTCGATGCGGCAGCGGGCGTGATTGCAGCCATGAGCCTGTCTCCGTTTCATCATGCAATCCTGAGTTTGGTATTGCATGTGCAACGCAACACGGCAAGAAGAAAGAGCAAGTTTGCTATCGTGACGCAAATTGCAAGATCGTGCCGCCGGCCACAGCCGAGACGCCGCATTCTGCCTGAACGGCCCCTGCCTCGGGGTCGCCGAGGCGGCGCAACATGAGGGCAATAGCCTGGGCACCAATCGCCTGACAATCGACCCGCACCGTGCTGAGACGCGGTGACATCATGGACGCCGCTGGTAGATCGTCAAAACCGACGACGGAAATATCCTGCGGTACGCGGAATCCTTCTGCCTCCAAAGCATGGATCAGACGGATCGCCGCCAGGTCGTGCACGCAATAAACACCAGTCCAATCAGTATGTTGCGCCTTTCTTTGCCGTACGATGTCCAGCATGATGGCCTCTGTAGCGTCAGGTGCATCAACCACCATGCCCTGCGTGCCCGGCGCGGTTGCGACAGCCGATTGAAAACCAAGATGACGCTGGAACGTCGTTGGGCGCAGATGGTCGCGGACATGCAACAACGACCTGTGGCCCGCCGCGATCAGCATGTTGGTGGCCAGAGCACCCCCATAGAAGTTGTTCGGCCCAACACAGTCAAACCGCATCTCGGGATCGAACGTGTTGACCAGCACCACCTTTTTCTGGGCGATCAACCGCGCGGCAATTTCAGGCGAAGGGTCTATCCCAACCAGCATCGTGCCCGCCGCTACCACTTCTTCGGCATCCCGGTCAAAGCGGCGCGGGTCCAGTATCCGATCCTGAATCAGCCGGATCTCCAGAATCAGACCTGCCGTCAGTGCCGCCGTGTTCAGTCCCTCCACGATGGCATTGTAGAAGGGAACCAGCCCTCCCGTCACGGCATTGCCGGTCACATAGGCCCGAATGACCCGCGCCGCCTGCCCGGCGTCGCCGCGCGCACGGTAGCCAAGCTCTTGTGCGATCTTGGAAATCTTCAATCTGACATCCTCGCTGATGCCGGGTTGGTTCGACAAGGCACGAGAGACCGTACTGACCGAGACCCCTGCGGCGCGTGCCACATCCATTTGATTTGCACTGCGGTCCATCAGGCGTCCTTCTTTCGATTGCATTCTCGTCTGGGGCGCAACGGCGCCATTGCATGACAATCGCACCTTCCGGCAACATTCGCAATGTTACGCAAATTGCGCCAATTGCAAATTGCACGTTGACACAGAAAATTGCGTGTGTTGAATTGTGATTGTCCGGCGAGGGACATGACTCGGCGACGGCGCGAAGTGTCCGGGCTGGTACATGGACGACTGCACCGGCCACGCGGCGCTGCGCCGTGCAACAGATCCGTTCCGGCGGCCAATGCCGGGATCGCTCAAGGGAGGACGACCAAAATGGCAGACAAGAATAATACGTCGCCGGTGACTTTCGGCTTCGGCCGGCGTGATTTCCTGCGGGGGGCGGCGGCGGTGGCCCTGCCGATGATGGCGGGCCTGCCGAAGACGGCCATGGCCGAGGATACGGTGGAGCTGCTCGTCTGGGCCTGGACCCCGGATACGGCGGTGCAGGCAGACATGTTCATGAAGAAATTCCCCAACATCAAGGTCAAGATCGAAAACCAAGGCGGCGGCAAGCCGCATTACGACAAGCTGCGCAATGCCATTCAGGCCGGGTCGGGCCTGCCGGATGTGGCGCAGATGGAGTTCAATTCGATCCCCAGCTTCCGCGCCTTGCAGGCTTTGGCCGATATGGGGCCCTACGGCGCCAATGACGTGAAAGACAAGTTCATCGACTGGACCTGGGCTGCAGGCAGCGACGGCGATGCGGTTTACTCCATTCCGTGGGACTCCGGTCCAATGGGATCGATCTACCGCGACGACATCTACAGCGCCAATGGCCTGACCCCCGCCAAGACATGGGACGAATTCGCCGAAAGCGCCATGAAGCTGGCCAAGGACAAGCCGGGCACCTACCTCACCAACTTCGTCGGCGCGTCCGATGCCGGTTGGCTGGGCAGCCAACTGTGGCAGATAGGTGCGCGGCCCTTCCATGTGAACGGCGAGGAAATCCATATCGAGGTCAACAGCCAGAAGGCCAAGGACCTGCTCAACTACTGGCAGAAGCTGGTCGATGCCAAGGCGGTGGACACGACCCCGGGCTGGACGACCGAATGGTTCGCCGGAATGGACGAGGGCAAGTATGCCACATGGATCGCGGCGGCGTGGAGCCCGATCGTCATGCAGCAATCGATGAAGAAAAGCTTCGGCCTGTGGCGTGCCGCCCCGATGCCTATGTGGGAGGCGGGCAAGAACGTCACGTCCAACTGGGGCGGATCGACCTTCTCGTCTTTCACCACCTCGCAGCATCTTAAGGAGGCTACACAGTTCGCGGTCTTCATGGGGTCT
>CANGHD010000179.1 GCA_947453525.1 Paracoccaceae bacterium
ATTATGACCTGCAGTGGCCGATCACCACTGACGGCTCGATCGCGATCCACACCATGGCCGACGACACGCAGGCGCTGGAACTGATCCGCCATGACCTTGCCCATATCATGGCCCGTGCCGTGCAGGAAATCTGGCCGGATGTGAAGGTCACCATTGGCCCGGTCCGCGACTACGGCTGGTTCTACGACTTCGACCGGGCCGAGCCCTTCTCGCCCGAGGACCTTGGCCAGATCGAGGCCAAGATGAAGCAGATCATCAATGCCCGCGATCCGGTGCGCACCGAAACCTGGGACCGCGCCCGCGCCATCGCCTACTACGAAGACCGCGGCGAGCCCTTCAAGGTGGAACTTATCCACCGCATCCCCGAGGGTGAAGACCTGCGGATGTACTGGCACGGGGCTTGGCAAGACCTCTGCCGTGGTCCGCACCTGCAACATACGGGTCAGGTCCCGGCCGACGCGTTCAAGCTGACCCATGTCGCCGGGGCCTATTGGCTGGGCGACAGCACGCGCCCCATGCTGCAGCGCATCTACGGCCTCGCCTTCCGGAACCGCGATGATCTGAAGGCCCACCAGACCATGCTGGAAGAGGCCGCCAAGCGCGACCATCGCAAGTTGGGCCGCGAGATGGAACTATTCCACCTGCAAGACGAAGCTCCGGGCATGGTCTTCTGGCACCCGAACGGCTGGCAGATCTGGCGTTCCTTGGAAGACTACATGCGCGGGCGTCTGCGGACGGCGGGCTACAAGGAAATCCGCACGCCCCAAGTGGTTGACCGCATCCTGTGGGAGAAGTCCGGCCACTGGGAAGCCTACCGCGAGAACATGTTCATCGTCGAAGTTGACGAGGACGGCGCCAAGGAAAAGCGCATCAACGCCCTGAAACCGATGAACTGCCCCTGCCACGTCCAGGTCTTCAACCAAGGCATAAAAAGCTACCGCGACCTGCCGCTGCGGCTGGCGGAGTTCGGCTCGTGCCACCGCTACGAATCATCGGGCTCTATGCATGGCCTGATGCGGGTGCGCGGCTTCACGCAGGACGACGCGCATATCTTCTGCACCGAAGACCAGATCCAGGCCGAATGTGCCAGCTTCATCGCGCTGTTGTCCTCGGTCTACAAGGACCTTGGCTTTGCCAAGTTCGACATCAAACTGTCCACCCGGCCCGACGTACGGATCGGCTCGGACGAGACATGGGACAAGCTTGAGGGCGCGCTGAAATCGGCCATCGAGAACCTTGGCCTATCCTATCAGATCAACCCCGGCGATGGCGCCTTCTACGGTCCGAAGCTGGACTTCAAGCTGACCGACGCGATTGGCCGGGAATGGCAGTGCGGCACCTTCCAGGTCGACGGCAACACGCCGACCCGGCTGGGGGCGGAATATGTCGGCGAAGATGGCGCCAAGCACCGGCCCTATATGCTGCACCGCGCGATTCTCGGGTCTTTTGAACGGTTTATCGGCATCCTGATCGAAAACTACGCCGGCAAGTTACCGTTCTGGCTGGCCCCGCGTCAGGTTGTCGTGGCCTCGATCGTGTCGGATGCCGATGGCTTTGTGCATGAGGTCGTGGGCGCGCTGAAGAAGGCCGGGGTCCGGGCCGAGGCTGACGTCCGCAATGAGAAGATCAACTACAAGGTCCGGGAACATTCGATGGGCAAGGTTCCGGTCCTGTTGGCGATCGGCATGAAGGAAGTCGAAGAGCGGTCCGTCTCGGTCCGTCGTCTGGGCGAGAGCCGGACCGAGACAATGGGCTTTGACGCCGCACTGGCCGAGTTTGGCTTCGCGACCTTGCCGCCCTCCGCATGACGTGATTGGCAAGGGCGCAGGGATCAGGCTATCCTTGCGCCTTGTCCTTGGAGGCCCTGATGTCGCAGACAAAAGCTCTGGCTCTGGCCGTTGCGGCAGCGCTTGCCGCCCATGCCGCACAGGCAGACCAACCGCAGGAAAAGTGCTTTGGCGTGGCTTTGGCCGGGCAGAATGATTGCGCCTCCGGGGCAGGGACAAGCTGCGCGGGCACCTCGAAGGTCGACTATCAGGGCAACGAATGGAAATTGGTCCCCAAGGGCACCTGCCTGACGCTGAACCTGCCCAAGAGGATGGACGGCACGGACCGCACCGGATCGTTGACGCCGCTCTCACGCGATCTGCCGCAAAGCTGAAATGCTGCCGCCCCGCCCGGGAGTTGGGTTCAAACCCCAGCATTTTCAAGACCTTCTGGACGAACCCGGACCTGTGGCATGGCTGGAGATTCATGCCGAAAACTACATGGGCGCGGGCGGGCGCCCACTGGCCCAACTGCGCCATCTGGCCGAACGATTCCCGATCTCCGTGCATGGCGTTGGTTTGTCGATTGGCGGCGAGGCGGGGCTGGACCCCGACCATCTGGCCCGCCTGAAAGCGCTTTGCGACTGGGTGCAGCCTGCCAGCTTTTCGGAGCATCTGGCGTGGTCCAGCCATGCCGGTGTCTGGTTCAATGATCTGTTGCCCCTGCCCTATACCGGTGAAACCCTGATCCGCGTGGCGGCCCACATCAGCCACGCCCAAGACCTGCTGGGCCGCAGAATGCTGTTGGAGAATCCCTCCAGCTACATGACCTTCCCGGAAAGCGATTGGCCCGAAGTGGAGTTCCTCCGCGAGATTTGCCGCAGGGCGGGCTGTGGCCTGCTGCTGGATGTGAACAACGTACAGGTGTCGGCCACCAATCTCGGCTTTGATGCCATGGCATATCTCGCCGCCTATCCGATTGATCTGGCGGAAGAAATCCACCTTGGCGGCCACAGGGCAGAGGTAGATGCGGATGGAGCGACCGTTCTGGTCGACAGCCACGGCGCCCCGGTGGCGGAGCGGGTGTGGCAGCTTTACGCCGATGTGCTGCGCCACGGCCCGCGCCCCACCTTGATCGAATGGGACAATGATGTGCCGGAATGGGCCACGCTTTGCGCCGAAGCGGACCGCGCCGGTGGTATGCTGGAGGGGTCATGAAACAAACCAAACTGGCCGCTGCCTTGCTGGACCCCGACAGCCCGCTGCCTGCGCGCTTTGCCATCCATCGTAACACCGTTTTCCACAGCCTGATGGCGGCGCTGGAGGCCGGGTTCCCGGTGACCCGCCGCCTTGTGGGCGCAGACTTCTTTGCAGAAACCGCAAGGATATTCTTGCGCCAGCACCCGCCTCGCAGCCCGGTTCTGATGCTCTACGGCGTTGACTTTCCTTCCTTTTTGCAGGGTTTTGCCCCAGCCCAGTCCCTGCCCTATCTGCCCGATCTCGCCGCACTGGAGCAGGCCTTGCGCGAAAGCTACCATGCTGCCGATTTACCGGCGATCACCGCGGAGGCCTTTGCGAAGTTGACGCCGGTGCAGTCTTTAAGGCTGTCTCCGGCCCTGCGGCTTGTCCGGTCAGACTGGCCGATCTGGGCGATCTGGACCGCCAAGGGAGAGGGCCCCCTGCCCCCGGTGGACGGCACCGATGTCGTCATCCTGCGTCCGGGGTTCGACCCCCTCCCGCATCCTCTTCCATGTGGCGGCGGCGTGTTTCTGGCGTCATTGCTGGAGGGTCAAAGCCTGGGTCAGGCGCTGTCCGACACACCGACGACCTTCAACCTGACCGCCGTGCTGACCTTGCTTCTGCGGGGGAATGGCGTGGTTTGCGGGGCCTGATTGGCGAAAAAGCCTTGTTTTCAAGGTTCCACTTGATTTTCGCTTAACCTTTGGCATCATCGGCCTTGTGACGACCAAGTTCTGACCGCCTCCCTCGTGAAGGCCAAGAAACGGATGGCCGCACGGCCCGGGGCAATATCGCCTCGGGAGGGTTGAGTATGGGAGAAGCGGCATGCCGACAGGCACCGTGAAATGGTTTAACGCGACCAAGGGTTATGGCTTTATTGCTCCGGATGACGGCGGCAAGGACGTATTTGTGCACATCTCGGCCGTGGAACGCGCCGGTCTGAAAGGGTTGAACGAGAACCAGAAGATCGGCTTCGAACTGCAATCGGGCCGGGATGGCAAACAGTCGGCGGGCGATCTGCGGATTCTTTAAGCCGTTGTTTTAGCTTCGGTTTCCGCGTCCCAACCGATATACCAGACCGCCCCATCCTGAATGATGGGGCGCTTCATCACGGTCGGCTGGGCGGCGATCTGCGCCTCGGGCTGGCTTTCCCGCAGGAAGGGCGAGAAGCTGCGATAGGTCGTGGACTGTTTGTTCACGGCCTTGTCGCCGAATTCCGTGAGAATCGCGTCGATCTCGGCCTCGCTCAAAGGCGCGGCCCGCACGTCGCGGAAGGTCACATCCTTGCCCGCCCGCTCCAGCGCTTTCAGCGCCTTTTTCGTCACATCACAGGTCGAGAGTCCGTAAAGGATCATCGCGTCGTTCCTTCCAAGCGCTGTCGGTTTTGCGTCGGTTATCCGTATGGCATCCGTATGGCATCTGTACCGACACGCGGGCCTGTGTCCTAACGCTTTGTTAAGGGGTGTCAAGCGTCCCTCCCCGGCGGCGCGCGGCCAAAAGCAAGGCCGCCGCCCAGCCGATGCAACCCTTTGCCGTCTTGAGCGTTGTGCTTTTGTCACCGGATGGCGCTGTGCCGTCTGCCATGAAAGGACAGCGCGATGCGGAACCTTACCCTGCCGTTGATGATGGCGGCCAGCCTGACCTGTGCTGCCCCTGTCTTTGCCGACACCAGTCTGGGCGATGTGGTCAATGGTCTGGCGCAGAGCCTGTTCAATCAGGAACTGGACAAGCGCGCCTATATCGCCGCGCAAAGCGCCAATACGGTCAGCGCCTATCGCGACTATCTGCGGCAATATCCCAAGGGCATCTACCGCGGCAATGCGTTGCAGGCTCTGGCATCTCTGGGCGCCGTGGCGGATCCGGCGCAGCCCAATCCGCCCGACTATGGCGGCACGCTGACCCCACCGCAGCAAGAGGCCGCCCTGGGTCTGCTCCTGTCGGAAAAGATCGCCATCCAGCGCCGTCTGACCGCCTTGGGCTACTCCACCCATGGCACCGACGGCATCTATGGCGCCAACACCCGCGGGGCGATTTCCAACTGGCAAAGCGCCAACCGCCAACCCGTGACGGCCTATCTGACCGAGGCGCAGGCCCGTCTGCTGCTGGGCCAGACCGGCCCCGTCGTCACCCCGCCGCCCGACGGTGGCACCGGCACCTATTCGGCCGCGCAGGTTGAGGCCGGGCTGGGTCTGACGCGCAGCCAGCGCATCGAGATCCAGCAGCAGTTGACCGCGATCGGCTACAACACCGGCGTGGCGGATGGGCTGTGGGGATCAAACACCCGCACGGCCATCGCCCGCTGGCAGGCGAAGAACAGCGTGAATGCGACCGGCTATGTCACCAGCCCGCAGGTCCGCCTGATCGCCAGCCAGGCCGGCCCCACGGTGCAGCCGCCTCTGGACGGTGCGGGAAATGCCGCGCTGGAAGAGAGCCTGTTGAACCTGACCCCCGATGAGAAGGCCGACCTGCAGCAACGCCTGACGCATCTGGGCTACACCACCTACAGCGCCAACGGCGTCTTCGCCCGCGCCTCCCGCGCGGCGATTGGCCGGTGGCAGGGCGATGAGGGGCTGCCGGTGACAGGCTATCTGACCGCCGATCAGGTCCGCACGATCCGGGTTGAGACGGGCGGGTGAAGGAGTTCACGCTGTGGGGCAGCGCGTGCGGGCAGGCTACGGGTGCTACATGCCCCGATCACCGAGGCGCTTTTGCAATTCCGATCGCGCCGCAAGCCCACAGGTTAGGGGCGCGGCAAACGCGCCGAGAAACGTAAAGATGTTATCTTGGGCCGTAGCATAGGCTAAATAGACCGGCTCACAAAGTGGTACTCCCAACACAAAAAAGCCTGCTCCACCGATCACCGCCTGCTGCCGCCAAGTCATTGTCGGATCCATGGTTAGATAACCCTTCACAACCACACCAAGGTAGAATACCGCCCAAACAGCGGCCAGAATGACGACTTGGCCTACAACTGGAGACGGACTCTGGACTACATACATCTCGGACTCCTGCGAAAAACTGTGTTATTGCGTCGATCCGCTAAAAGTAAAGTTTCCCATGTTGCCCTTCAAAGCTTCCGTACTCCCAATGAAACCAAGGTCACTTGAGTTTCCTACGAAGGCCCAACATCCCGTTGCAGGGCACGAGCCAGACGGATCAACCTGCGGATTGGCCAACCTAATCCAAGTTTGATCGCCTGAGGTGGACGGAACGATCTTAATAGCCGTAGCAAGATAACCTTGGTCCGGCTTTATCGTCCCAGTGCTGGAATTGAATAGATTGCCCCAAAAACGAGACGGATCGTCCGGATATACCGGAACTTCACCTCGCGGCATGACGGTTACTGCCAAGTTCCGCAAATCAATTATTCCGTCTTCGCCCGGGATAAGAACAACCTGAGCAAATGCCGTGCTGGACGCAAACACAAATAAAGCGAAAACGAGCACTCGTCTCATTCCCATGCCCACCAAAATATTTTACAGGTAACTAGCGTACCACGATCTCCATCTGATTGTAAATTCGGAACCTTTCGTGAACCTACCCCCACACCTCACAAAACTCCCGCCATTCCCCCTTGCTCATCCCACTCCCTTCCTGATCGACAACCTCGCCAGCCAGTCGCCGTTTCAGCACCGCGACTGCCTTGCCGCTGAGATTGACACCTCCCATCCGGTAGTCCTCGAAGGCGGCATAGGCCAAGGGCACCCAATCCTTCACCAGACGGCAAATCTCGTCGGCGTAGACGCGGATTTCGTATTGGGCGTGGGGGTCCGCACGCAGGCGCAGGAAGTGGAAGAGGTTGTGCAGGTCAACCTTCCAGTACCATTGCGTGTAGATGTTCATCGGCAGGTTCATCCGGGCCAGCTCTCGGGCCAACCCGCTTTGCGGGGTGCCGTCGGGGGCGGTCTGGCCCAGCATCGCCTCGTAATGGTCATACATCTGGCCCGCATCGGCGCGCAGAAGGTCAAGGACGCGGGCGGCCTCGGCACCCGACAGGACCGCGCCGCGGCCCTGGTTGTTGATGGTGCTCTGGGCGGCCAGTTGGGACGGCTCGGGGATGTAGAACTCGCGGTCGAGGATCGAGTAGCGCGCGGAGTATTCGTTGACGTTGGCGGTGCGGTGGCGGATCCACTGGCGGGCGACGAAGACCGGCAGTTTGACGTGCAGCTTGATCTCGCACATCTCGAACGGGGTGGAGTGCCAGTGCCGCATCAGGTAGCGGATCAGGCCCTCGTCGATTTGCACCTGCTTGGTGCCCTCGCCATAGCTGACGCGGGCGGCCTGG
>CANGHD010000180.1 GCA_947453525.1 Paracoccaceae bacterium
CGTCGGCTCTTCCGCCGCTTCCTGGCGCAGACGGGTGTCGAAGTCCTTCAGATTGGGAATGTCGAGAGTCATGCGTGGCCCTTCCAGTCGAGGATCATTTTCAGGCAGTCGGGATCGGTAAACGCCGTCTCGTATGCCTCGGGTGCGGCATCGGCGGCGCGCACATGCGTCACCAGCCCAGCCAAAGAAAGCGCGCCAGATTCAACAAGTTGCCGTGTCGCCACCATGTCTTCGGCGGCCCATTCGGCAGCAATCCGGAAGCGGGCTTCCTTCATGAAAGCGGGGGCGAAATGGAACGAGATCGGTTGTGTGTAAAAGCCCGCCAGCACCACCTCACCGCCCTTGGCGATGCGGCCGATCAGGCTGTTGAGCAGATCCGGCGCGCCCGAGGCGTCATAGATCGCCTTGTAATTGCGGCGCGGATCGGTATCGGGCTGGATCACTTCATAACCAACAGCACCGGCATGGCGGGCGGTGTTGGTCTCCCACACAGTCGGCGCAGGCGCTCCGGCGGCCACGGTCAGCCGCGCCAGCAGGCGGCCCAGAACGCCGTGGCCGACGATCAGATCCGGCAAAGCACGGTCAAATCCAGCCAGCGCATGGCGAGCGGTGGCAGCCAAGGCCAGCAATGCCCCCTGCGCCCCAAAGCCCGCATCGATCCGTGTTACGCGCGCACCCGACGTCACCAGCATCTGCGAGGCTGCACCGAACAGGCCCCTCACCGGGCCGCTCTCGTTGGCTTCAAAGCAGTTGGCCCCCGGAACGAAGACATGGTCGCCCACGAACAGACCCGACTCCGGCCCCGCCTCGACCACTTCCCCCGCCGCCTCGTAGCCTGGCACCAAGGGATAGCCCATGCCCGGGAAGGGCGGCATCGTGCCCGTCCAAAACAGCTTCTCCGTGCCGGTCGAAATGCCGGAATGCGCAACCTGAACCACGACATCCGCCGCACCCGGCCGCGTCAGGCCAACCTGACCCAGCGAAAGGTTCTTCGGTCCTGACAAGATGACGGCATTTGTTATCACGATCATTCTCCAGCTCGGTTTCGGTGAACCCTCATTCGAGATTCTTCCGACCGTCTTCCCTTAGGTGTCATTCTAGACTGACATCACAAACTGTCAAACAAAATAGACACTCTTGTAGGGAACTGTTTGCGACTTTGCTTTCTCGGCGGTAACGACTGATGTGACGAACGGACGAAAACCAGCGCGTATTCCGATGCTTACGAAGCCTGCTTGCGTCAGAAGCGCCCCAATTTCCGCAGCAGATCGCGTGCGGCCTGTTTGCATGGCCATGGTGTAGATCGCAAAATAGACATCGGTTGTGCGATCAGGATTTTCGCCACCCGACATCGGCTCCGAGATGATCAGCCGCCCGCCCGCAGGCAGCGCCGCGTGAACGGCGGCCAGCAGCCGGGCGACGGTAGAATCATTATGGTCGTAGAGAACCCGGATCAGGCTGATGGCGTCAGCGCCCTTGGGCAGGGGATCGTCGCGAAAACTCCCGGGGTGAAGGGTCATCCGGGTTGACAGACCCGCCTGCGACAACCGCTGATCCGCGCCCTGCAAGACGACCGGCAGATCGAACAAGTCCAGCGCCAGATGCGGATGCGCCGCCCCCACTGCTGCGAGAAAGGCTCCGGTGCCGCCGCCCACATCCATCAGGCGACGCACGCCGGACAGGTCGACCAAGCGCAGGGTGTCCTCGGCGACCAGCACCTGACTTTCGGCCATCAGGTCGGAATAGGTCGCCGTCACCGTTGGGTCAACTGCCCCTGCCGCGCCAAAGACATAGGGCCAGAAGCGTGATAATTCAGTGTCTTGGCCACCCCGGAAGAAACCCACCGGGTCCGACAGGTCGGCGTAAAGCGCGCGGTGATGGCGGATCATCGCCTCCAGCCCGGGCACGCCCAGAAGCGAGGCCCCGCGCATCGCGAGACCGAACTGGCCATTGCGGTGGCGCCGCAACAGGCCCAGACCGGCCCCCGCCTGCAAGAGAACCTGCATCCGCTCCACCGGCACACCGCACAGGCCAGCCAGATGGCGGGCCGGTGCGGGGCCGTCTTGCAACAGATGAAGAATGCGGAATTCCACAAGCGCCATAAGGGCTTGGGCGTTGACAAAGCCTGCGACCAGATCGAACAGCGCCGCACCCTCGGCCCGGGCGATATGCTTCAAGCCTGGCACCCGTGCCGCAAAGGCCTGAAACCGGCGAGAGGCGACCAGCCGCAGAAACCAACCCTTCGGCGCGGGCCTTGCGGCGGGCAGAACGGTCATCCTAACGCCGGGCTTCGGCCTGGTTCATCGCCGGCGCCACCGGCGTCATCCGCTCGGCATAGCGGCGGACCATGTCAGCCAGCATCGCCTCACCCGGGCAGGCCGGGATCGAGGCGATCGCACCGCCGAGGATATCCTTCAAGTGCCGGATCGCCCCCTGCACGCCCATCTGGGTCACGGCGTTCGGGCGGTTGTGGGCGGCATCCTGCCCTGCGGGCTTGCCCAAGGTCTCAGCATCATACAAGGCGTCGCGCAGGTCGTCAGCCACCTGAAAAGCCTCACCAATCCGCGCGCCGAGTTCTTCCCATTGCTCGGCATCCTGCCCGGCCGCCAAGGCACCCATCTGGGTGGCGGCAATGAACAGCGCCCCTGTCTTGGCACGGTGATAGGCGGATAGGTTGACCTGCGCCTCACTCTCCCAGCCCTGCCCGGCGCAGATGCCGAAGGGCATGCCGGTGCGCTGCGACAGGACGCGGATCATTTTCAACGCGCGGCTGGCGTCGCTGCCGGCCGCTTCGGCCAGCACATCAAAGGCCAGCACGATCAGGCTGTCGCCGGTCAGCACGGCCAAGGGCTCGGAATAGGCCTTGTGGACAGTGGCCTTGCCGCGCCGCAGGTCGGCATCGTCAAAGCAGGGCAGGTCATCATGAACAAGGCTCGCGCAGTGGATCAGTTCCAGGGCCACGGCGGCGGCATCCGACAGGCGCGGGCGGTCATCGCCGCAGGCCATCGCGACTGACAACAGAATCGTCGGCCTGATCCTTGCCCCACCCGGTGTTACTGCATAGTGCAGAGCAGACGCGAGTTTGGAGGGTGCATCCGCCCCGCCCATCGCCCGTGCCAGTGCCGAAGCTGTGGCTGCATCAAGTCGTGCCGTGATGGACATCCGATCCCCCCTTGCAGGCGCGTTGGCCGAAGCATGTCAGTTTAAATTGACACCTATATGTAAATCATACTGGACAGTTTCCTGCCATGAGTCAACAATCGGGCATGATAAATTCCGAAGGCACTCGGAAGGTCGTGGTGATCGGGGCGGGCATGGGTGGCCTGTGCGCCGCGATACGGCTTGGCCTTGCCGGCCTGTCGGTAACGCTGGTCGAGGCGCAGGTCTATCCCGGCGGCAAGATGCGCACGCTGCCGTCCATCGCGGGCCCGGTGGATGCCGGGCCCACGGTCCTGACCCTGCGCGCTGTCTTTGACGACCTGTTTGGGGCGGCCGGTGAGCGGCTGGAAGATCACCTGACCCTTATCCCGCAACCCGTTCTGGCCCGGCATTGGTGGCTGGACGGCAGCCGCCTTGACCTGTTTGCCGATGCTGAGGCCAGCGCCTCGGCCATAGCCGACCTCGCCGGACCGCAGGCCGAGGCGGAGTTCGCACGCTTCAACCTGTTGTCCAGGCAGCTTTATCAGGCCTTTGATTCGCCGATGATGCAATCCAGCCAACCCGGTCTTGCCGGGATTGCGCTGAACGCGCTGTGCGCCCCGGCGATCTGGCCCGCCCTTGCGCCGCACCGCAGCCTGGCCCGCCATCTGACGGCGACGTTCAGCGACCCCCGCCTGCGCCAGCTGTTCGGCCGTTATGCCACCTATGTCGGCGGCATGCCGGACCTGTCGCCCGCCGTTCTGGCGCTGATCTGGCAGGCCGAAGCACAGGGCGTCTGGGCCGTGCAGGGCGGCATGCATCAGTTGGCGCGGGCGCTGGCGGGGCTGGCGGAGCGGGTTGGCGTGACGCTGCGGTATGGGGTCAGTGCGGTAAAAATTATGCGCAAATCCGAGCGGGCGGCGGAGGTGATCCTGTCGGACAACCGCAGCCTGAAATGCGATGCCGTGGTCTTCAACGGCGATCCAGCGGCGCTTTTGGCCGGGCTTCTGGGGAATGGTCCGCAGCAAGCGCTGGCCCAAGGCCATGCCCATCCGCGCAGCCTCTCGGCTTGGGTCTGGTCCTTTGCGGCCAAGCCGTCCGGCGCGGACCTCATCCACCACAACGTCTTTTTCGCCAACGATCCCACCCGGGAATTCGCCCCGATAGCCAACGGCCGGATGCCGGAGGAGGCGACGCTGTATGTTTGCGCGCAGGACCGCAGTCTTGCCCCGCCCGGTGTCGGCGAGCCGGAACGGTTCGAGATCATCATGAACGCCCCGCCGAAACCGATCCTTTCCCCCCATGAGGTCACCGAATGCCGCGCCAAAACCTTTCCGCAGCTGGCCAAATTCGGCCTGACCTTCGATCAGGCCCCGCCGGATCAGGCCTTGATGACGCCGCACGGCTTCGCAGCGCTATTTCCCGGCTCGCAGGGGGCGATCTACGGCCGCAGCCCACACGGGACGTTGGCGAGCTTTCAGCGGCCACGGGCGCGGACGGCCTTGCCGGGCCTGTATCTGGCGGGGGGTGGGGCGCATCCGGGGGCGGGCGTGCCGATGGCGGCCTTGTCCGGCAAGCACGCGGCCGAGGCGATCTTGAAAGACCTGACTTCCGGGTCGAGGTTCATCCCGACGGCTATGCGTGGTGGTATGTCGATGGTGTCTCGGCTGACGGGACGCGGGCGGTAAGCGTCATCGGTTTCATTGGATCGGTGTTCTCGCCGTGGTACGCATGGTCGGGCCGGCGTGATCCGCTGAACCACTGTTGCATTAATGTGGTGACCTATGGCCCCGGCGGGCGCTTCACCATGATGGATCGGGGACGGGCTGCGTTGAAGCAAAGCCGCGATGCGCTGCAGGTTGGCCCCAGCCGGATGGCATGGGTAAATGGCAGCCTTGTGATTGATGTGGATGAGGTTTCCTCGCTGCCAATGGTTTCTCGCGTGCGGGGGCAGATCCGCTTGACGCCCTCGGGCCTGACCGAGGTCGAGGCGCATCTGACGCCCTCGGGCAGCCACATCTGGCGACCCTTCGCCCCCTCGGCCACGATAGAGGTCGACTTGACACAGGGCCACACCTGGCGGGGCCACGGCTATTTCGACGCCAATTTCGGATCAGCGGCGCTGGAGGCGGACTTCCTGCGCTGGACCTGGGGGCGCTTTCCCCGGGCGCATGGCGGGGCAACCTGCTTTTATGACGGTATCAGGATGGATGGCTCGACCCTTGCTTTGGGTCTGGACGTGGCAGCCGACGGCGCCGTGCAAGAGATCACACCGCCGCCGCTGACCCGCCTCAGCCGCACCGCATGGGGGATTTCCCGCGACACGCGCTGCGATGCGGGTGCGAGGCCGCGCCAGACCATGGTGATGCTGGAAGCGCCCTTTTACAGCCGCTGCCTTGTGCAGACGCAGATTGAGGGCGAGACGACCGTCGGCGTGCATGAGGCGCTGGACCTGACCCGCTTCCGCTCGCCGCTTCTCAAGCCTATACTGGCGGTGCGGGTGCCCCGCCGGGCGGGATGGCCCTAGGCCGCGCCCTGCGGGTTCAGGCGCATTGTCGTGAAGTTCAGCGCCCCTGCGACCGTCACCCAGACGAGGTAGGGCGTGAACAGCAGCCCGGCGAGGAAATCGACGCCGTAAAAGCTCCACGTGCTGGCGGCCACCGACAGCCACAGGAACACCATCACCACCATGGCTGCGCGGATACGGTGCAAGCCGAAATAAATCGGGGTCCACAGGGTGTTGAAGGCGATCTGCATCGACCAGAAGGCGGAGGCCTGCCCGCTGCCCGTGGCCTGCGCCACCCGCATGCCCGCCAGCGACATCAGCAGGTACATCGAGGTCCAAGCCACCGGAAACACCCAACGCGGCGGCGTCCAGCTGGGCTTCTTCAGGTTGTCATACCATTCGCCGGGCTGGATCATTGCCCCGGTCGTGGCGGCAGCCCCGCAGGCGGCGAGGTAGGTCAGAAACAGGCTCCAGTCCATCGCGGTCCCTCCGGGTGCAAGTCGGGGCAAATGGGAACCAATTTCCCCGCCCGAATTGCGAAACTCTGAGAGTTTCACCGCCTTACGTAAGCTAGGCGCCCGCCCGATCCAAGGGTCTGCGGCCCCGATCTTTGGCTTCAAGCTGCGCCAAGACCGAAAAGAGGGCGTCCGAACGGCTGAAACGCCCGGATTTGCGCGCGGCCGCATCGACGAGGAAAGCCACCTCGGGCAACGGCGGGGCGTAAAGCACCGCTGGATTCGGCCAGACGACCGAGGCAGCGGTGCGCAGCATCGACAGAGCAAGCCAGCCCAGCTTCTGCCGCCCCGTGGTGCGCGCCCTTTGGTTGACGCTGTCGTAGCCATGCCGCACCACAGCCCCGCCTATGCCCGCATAGACATGCCGCGCCGCGTAGATACCGGGACGAGACGACAATGGCAGCACAGGGACGCCGGATTCCGAACGGACGTACATCTCACCCGCCTCATCCAGCAGACGACGGGTCAGGCGCTTGACACGCGGGTCAGGCTTTGGGTTGGCCAGGAAGGCCTCGGGCTGAAGCCCCTCGGCCTTCATCCAGTCCAGCGGCAAATAAAGACGGCCAGCGCGTGCATCCTCGCCTATATCGCGAGCGATGTTGGTCAGTTGCATCGCCAGACCCAGATCGCAGGCGCGCGCCAAGGCATCGGCATCGCGCACCCGCATCAGGACGCACATCATGGCACCGACGGCTGAGGCCACCCGGGCGCAATAGCTGCGCAGGTCGGACAAAGTCTCGTAGCGGCGGCCCGAGGCATCCCAAGCAAGGCCCTCCAGCAAGGCATCGGGAAGCGCGCGGGGCATCTCGAAATCCTGCACAACGGCGGCGAAAGCGCGGTCGGCGGGGGCATTCCTTGGGCGGCCGGCATAGACCAGATCCAGCCTGTCACGCAGGCCAAGCACGGCCGGGGCCTTGTCGTCGGTATCATCCACCGCATCATCCGCCAGACGGCAGAAGGCATAGAGCGCCAATGCAGGGTCGCGCACCTTGCCGGGCAAGAGCCTGGAGGCTGCGTGGAACGACAGCGACCCGGTGCGGATCGCCTCGCGGCAGTGGTCCAGATCGGATTGGGCAATCATTCGGCGGCCATCCTCAACGCA
>CANGHD010000181.1 GCA_947453525.1 Paracoccaceae bacterium
CGGGCACCAACGTCGAAGAGGGCAAGGCCATCATCGACAATTCTGGTCTGCCGCTGATCTCTGCCGATACCCTCGCCGAAGCGGCAGCCGCCGCAGTGGCCGCCCGCCCCCGCAAAGCCGCCTGAAGGAGGACAACATGGCCATTCTCATCACCGAAAGCACCCGCGTCATCGTTCAAGGCATGTCGGGCCGGATCGGCAGCTTCCACGCCGCCGACATGATCAAGCACGGCACCAATGTCGTTGGTGGCGTCACCCCCGGCAAAGGGGGGGAGACCATCCTCGATCGCCCGCTGTTCAACACGGTGCGCGAAGCGGTAGAACAGGTCGGCGCGGAAGCCTCG
Source organism: Paracoccaceae bacterium (assembly GCA_947453525.1). Taxonomy (GTDB): domain Bacteria; phylum Pseudomonadota; class Alphaproteobacteria; order Rhodobacterales; family Rhodobacteraceae; genus Stagnihabitans. Next base: position 344 of record CANGHD010000181.1, read on the forward strand.
CTGATTTTCGTACCGCCGCCTTTCGCGGCTGACGCGATCATGGAGGCCGCTGATGCTGGCATCAAGACCGCCGTTTGCGTCACCGACGGCATCCCCAGCCAAGACATGATGCGCGTCAAGCGCTTCCTCCGCCGCTATCCCGAGGCGCGCAAGATGCGCTTGATCGGGCCGAACTGCGCGGGGATCATCTCGCCCGGCAAGGGCTTCATGGGCATCATGCCGCCCCACATCTACATGCCCGGCCGGATCGGCATCGTGGGACGCTCGGGCACGTTGGGCTATGAGGCTGCGGCGCAGATGAAGGCGCTGGGGATCGGGGTGTCCACCTCGGTCGGCATCGGTGGTGATCCGATCAACGGATCAAGCTTCCGCGACATTCTGGAACTGTTCGAGGCAGACCCGGAAACCGATGCCGTCATGATGATCGGTGAAATCGGCGGCCCGCAAGAGGCTGAAGCCGCAGCCTATGCAAGGGACGAGATGCGCAAACCGGTCGTGGCGTACATCGCGGGGCTTTCCGCGCCCAAAGGCCGAAAGATGGGCCATGCTGGGGCGATCGTCTCGGCCTTCGGGGAAAGCGCGCAGGAGAAGGTCGAGATCCTCGCCGCCGCCGGGATAACCGTGGCCCCCAACCCCTCTGCCATGGGCGAAACCATGGCCATGGTGCTGGCACGCCGCGAAGCTGCCTGATGTATCGGGCGACCGCTTGTCGACGGTTGCCCGCACATGTTTTCGTCGCGGGCCAGGTGTCTCATCTTTTTGCGATTTGTTGGTCCAAGCGCAGAATGGTGTGCCCCCGCGCCGAGCACGTCCCCCGCGCGCGGGTTTGGCAACAGCCATGAGGCTCGCGGCGTGCCATCCAGAAGACGGCCGGCATGATGTGCTGTTGGTGCCGATATCGGGGATCCGACCAAAGGGAACAAGATTTCCCGCACGGCCTGTCCAAGGGCGAGATCCTGCGACAGATGGCAGTTCGCTGAACCCCGTCGGGTCATCTGCGGTGAAATGCGCGACCCGTTCCGGCACGCTTAAAGGTTCAATGGCGCGGGCCGGGCCTGGGCATTTCGGGGCAAGGTCACCCGTTGGTCGAAGCTGAACGTCCTGTGTCGTCACACGTTACGCAAGACAGGCACTTTACAGACGACAAAGCAGCATTTGGCCGTGACGCATTTGCCGCGCCGACGGCGGTGGATATCCTCATTCTGCGGCCCGAAAGGCCTGCAGGGCAAGATGCCTAAGTGAAGCCGCAGGCGACCATCGTCTCCATATGCGCCAAAGCTGTGTCAAAGTCGTTCGTCGCGGCATCGGCCCTTGTGAGCCCATCAAAGCTGAAGTCGCCGGATGCAATCTGGCCGCACACCAGAATCTTGGCTTTGGGTTTGCTGATGCGCAGCGCCACGATAAGTTTCATGAGCGCCGGGAGGGATCGCTTGGTGCTGGCCGATAGGCCAATCAACTGCGTGTCGCGCCTGGACATGACGTCGACAAGTTCGTCATGCGCATGGCCTTGAAAAAGCTCGACATCCCAGCCTCTGTCCCGCGCCAGATCGGCCGCGATTGCGATGCCAAGCGTATGGTTCTCTCCGGGGACGGCAGCAAACAGCGCGGCGCGGCGCAGGTCGGGTGTTGGCAGGTGTTTTTGCAGCCGCAGGGTCCGCAGGATGGCATAGATCCGTCCGGCGGCGATCGTAACGCTGTAGAACGAGACCCTATCTTCGTCCCACCATGTCCCAAGCCTGCGCGACGCCTCGGCAAGGTAGAAGCGGTAGAGCGACTCATAGCCCACGCCTTTGCGTTGCGCGACTTCAATCAACGTGATGGCAGCCCCTTCGTCGGGCGACGACAGCGCCAGGCACAACGTGTCGATATCTTCGGAACTTGGCATGACCTCCAAAGGAAGCGTCACATTCAGATTGTCGGCCACCCGCTTCACGACCTCCTGAGCGAGTGCGGACAGAGCCGACGCCGGAAGTGTCTTGCGAATGACATCTATTTCTGAGAAAGCAACCGCAAGCTTTTGCCTGTCTAGGACGATATGACCTGACATTTTAACCTCCCCCCAAAGGTAACGGCACCTTTGGACTCAGAGAACTGCCGTCTCCGTTTGCCAAGGTGAGGTTATCTTAACTCTGCCAAATGGTCTGACAAGGCCTTCCGAAAGGTATCGTACCGAAAGCGGACAGGTTCAGGCATAGCCTCCGAGAACTCCAAGGTAAAATCGTTGGTCCGCAACTTCCGCGGAAGGCGATGGCTGATCTTTTGGGCCGTCAGAGGGACACTTGCCATGAAAGCCTATCCCTTTGATGTGCGAATCGAGGCAGGGGCGATACCAGGATGCACCGGCGGTCGCTTTCGGTTCGGCACTCCAGCCCTCGCCCAGTTCTCTGCCGACGTCGATATTTGGTCTGCATCAGCCGGGCACGGCTGGCGTCCTGCAGCTCGGTGGCTGGGACCGCCGGTCCTTGGATTTTGCCGGTGACCGCCGAACTGACAACTCGAAGAGGGCCGGCGGCGCCCAAGACAGGCAAAAGATTGAGCCACCGAAAGGCCTCGGGTACAGTTTGTTGACCCATCATCCGACTGTTGCGATCGAAGTTGCCAAAGTTGCCAAGAAGGGCTTCGACGACGGTCAGTCTGAGGGCGGCAGCCTCTTCTGGTGGCAAGGGCTCGTCGGTCGCGCGACGCGGCCAAAAGCCCTCCATCCTGCTGCCCGACGACAGCACCCTGCGCTCGACGCGTCCAGGCAGAAGGATGTCTGCGAAGACCACGTCCGCAAGAAATCTGTTTTGCGCTGTCAATTTGAGCCAGACAGGCCTTGCCAAACCCTCAAGGGTGGCTGGACCATGCTTCAGGCGATCCGGGATGGATCATGACGGCCACCTTGTTGGCGTGCGGTGAACGGCTTGGCCTGACAGGTAAGTCTGAAAGCCGGTTCATTTGCCCGACCACACTCAAGGGGCAGTCGGCTTTGCCTGCGGACGCTGTGGCCCTGAGCCGGTTACGAGGCGCCGTTTGCCACAATGGCCTTGGCGATTGAGATGACAGGATCGAGATGCGCCCGCGGATTTGGCTGCCGCAGACTTGGACTGCGCCAAGACGGCACCTCCGCATGTCTGTAAAGCCCTCAGGGCCTCACGCCGCAGACCGGGCAATCCTCGCGCTTTGAAAGCGCGATCACGCGGGTTTCGGCAAAAAGGGCATCATGGATCAGCAGGCGTCCGCGCAGGGTCAAGCCAGCGCCAGTCAGATGCTTTACCGCTTCCATCGCCATCATCGCGCCGATGACGCCAGGCAAAGGCGCGGCAACCCCAGCCTCGGCACAGGTCGGCACCATGCCGGGGGCAGGGCGTTCGGGGAAAATGCATTCGTAGCAGGGCGTGCCATGGGCGGGGTCGTAAAGGCTGATCTGCCCCTCCCACTGCGTGATGGCGGCAGAGATAAGAGGTTTGCCGGCCCGTGCGGCCTCGCGGTTGGCGAGGTAGCGGGTGTCGAAATTGTCAGAGCCGTCGAGGATCAAGTCGTACTCCTCCAGCACCGCCGCCGAGTCCGCATCAAAACGGCGTTGATAAGGGCGGACCTCCACATAAGGATTCAGCGCTTTCATCGCCTCTTGGGCGGATTGGACCTTTGGCAGGCCGATGCTTTGATCCTTGTGGATGATCTGGCGTTGCAAGTTACTGGCATCGACCGTGTCGGCATCCATGACGCCAATCACCCCAACCCCTGCCGCCGTCAGATACAACAGCGCCGGAGAGCCGAGCCCTCCCGCACCAATCACCAGCACCTTGGCCGCCTTCAGCGACTTCTGCCCCGGCCCGCCAATCTCGCGCAGCAGAATGTGGCGGGCATAGCGGTCCAACTCCTCGGGCGAGAATTTTCCGGTGGGGGTAAGGGCTAAGGCGGCAGGTGCTTTAACCTTCAACCGCTTCAGGCCCGCCAGATATCCCACCGCCAGCAAAGCCAGCACGCTCAGCGCCGCCCAAACGCGCAGGTCGCCGCCGAGCGCTTGGCTTAGCCCGTTGCCAGCAGGCAAGACCGCCAACGCAAGGCCAGAGCCAAGCCAAGCGGCAGCCATCGCCAGCAGCCGTTGGCGGATGGGCGCCCGCAATGCGATGCCCAAGATCCACAGCGCCGCCAAAAGGATCATAACCACTGTCATGCCAGCCTCTCACATCTGAACTCCCGTCATAGCTCAAGGCGAGGGTAAGATGCCACCGCAGACGTCACAGATCATTGTTTCGGTATGACCCGAGCGTGCCGCGGGCGGTCTTCTGGTCCCAAGGCAAAGCGGAAATCGGCCCAAAGACCGCTGTGCTTCTTGAACGCGGTGGATGCCCGTGGCCGCTTGACGGCAACCGCAGGCCGGGCATCCACCGCAGTCCGCCGTCAAAACCGCCGAGCTGGCCCAGCCAACGTCGTACCCGCAGCCTACCCTGCTGCCCGATGCGAACTCCCGCCAGACCGGACGCGCTTTGATCATCCTCTGACAGGGCCCCTTGCCGCTCGTTTTCGAACCGATGACGAAGTCACAGACCTGCCGTGACACCGCAACGCCCCGGTCGACCAAAAGCTGGGTCGCCTTTTCGGCGTCAGGCTCCGCTCCCATTCTCGGCAGCCGGGCACTTCAGGCAGATCAGGATCGGATGGGAAAGAAGCACCATGGGCTTTGGTGGGGTGTACCACGTCAAAGTCCTCGACGAAAGAAACCAATATCGCAGGATGTGGACAAGTTCAAAACACCGAGGTGAATTGACGGAGCCCGCATACCGCAGCCGGCGGGTTGCACCAGCCAGTTTCAAAGCGGCAAAGCGCTGCCGATTTCTTGGCGCATCAAAATGGCTTGTCTGAAATGGTCGCTCCAGAGTAGGTTTTGGCGGGAGACGGTTTCAACCGCGGCTTGTACGATTTGAAGACGGCCGTTTCACCCTTGTTTTGTACATATCGCGTCCCTTTGCCAGAACGCGCCCGTAGATGGGCCGCCTGGCAAGTCGCTCTGTCGACCCGAAGAACATGGAGGACCATTTGGATTGTATGCCTTTGGAAGCCCATGCTTTTGCAGAGAACCGCCCGCGGACGGGCATCGAGCCGCATGCGGAACTGGCGTTCAGCCATCCTGGCGGTTCTGGAACGGGTGAGCGGATCGCGTGATGGCGCAAATTCCCCCGCAATTCATCGAGTCGTTAAGCATCGTACTGGGCAAGCTGTTTCAGGACTGGGAACTGAACGCGGTCATGCTCAAGGTGTCTGGTGACGGGCTTCATGAGGTTTGGGTTGGCCAAGGGCTTCCAATTCGCCGCACTGCTTTCGAATTGCTGCAACGGGTCAATGAGTCCGGGATTGCAGAGATTGTTCTGGCCGAAATGGCCGCCCGGCGGCCTGCCAGCGGCGAGTTGTCAGGTCTGATCTTGCAGGCCCTGCCCTCTGCCTTGGTGCGACCGCCACGTGAGGACATCCGGCTGTCCGCCCAAAAGGCCGGCGTGCCTGTGGTGGGCCTGCCCGACGACGCCTTTGCTCCTGGCCTGCAAAAGAACGTCCGGCCGAACTTGACCAAGTTGGATATCATGGTCTGGATCGACCGGCTGGTGATGATCCGGAACCGCGTCTGTCGGGTCGAGATTTCCGATCAGCCCGCCGGGACCGGATTTCTCGTCGGGCCGCAGGTGGTGCTGACCAATTGGCATGTCGTCCAGACCGTTGCAGCAGCGGGCCGAATGGCGGACGTCGGCTGCCGGTTTGATTATGTGCGCCTGCCGGACGGCTCCCGGCAACCGGGCGTCGTGGCAAAGCTCGCAGATCCCGCCATCTTGGCGTCCTGCCCCTACAGCCGTGCCGAGTTGACAGATCACCCCGATGACCCGCTGCCCGAACCCGGCGAGTTGGATTTCGCATTGCTGCATCTTGCTGAACCGGCGGGAGATCAGCCCGTTGATGCCGGCCAACGGGGTTGGGAGACCTTGCCCGATTTGCCCTTTGCGCTTGCACGGGATGCGCCACTGTTGATTGTGCAGCATCCGGACGGGGCACCGATGAAGCTGGCGATGGATACGCAATCCGTGATCGGCTCGAACGCCAATGGCACGCGGGTGCTTTACCGCACCAACACCGAGAACGGCGCTTCCGGCGCGCCATGCTTCAGCATGGACTGGGATCTGGTCCTGCTGCATCACTACGGTGACCCCGCGTGGCGGGACCCGAAGTTCAATCAGGGTGTGCCGCTTGACCTGATCCGCCAAAAGATCGTGGCGGCGGGTCACGAAGCGCAGTTGGGTCGGTGAGCCGCCATGACCATCTCTCCAGACCTGATGGAACCGCTGAGCATCCAGATCGCCAGGGCGGTGCCAACCGACGATCTTGAACGGGTCATGCTGAAGACCACGGGCGAAGGACTTTATGAATCCTGGGCCGGGCCCGGCAAACCCTACCGAGAAACGGCATTTGAGTTGGTGCAGCGCCTCAGCGAGCGCGGTGTCGAACGGATCGTGCTGGCGGAACTGCTCGCCCGCTACCCTACCGAGGCAGCCCTTGCGGCCGCCATTGACAGGGCCAGCCCTGACGCCCGAACGGCCGTTCCCGCCGCCACCCAGCAAATGGCCGCCGTCGTCACGGGCCTTGCCGCCATCAAAGACCGCTTGCAAGACCCCGCCGTGCGCGACAACCTGATCAAGTCCGGGTCGCAGTTGCGCTTGATCGTCGAAACCATCAACAGCCTCGATGCCTACAAAAGCCTGCACGAATGTCTGCACCAGTTGCAGGCCAAGCAATACTGGGTCCTGAAAGACGCTGTGTTGAGTTCCACCCAGAAGTGACCCATTTGGGCGCGTAATTTCCATTGAGAATTGACCCATGTGACCCTTCCCCCAAGGCATCGCGCCGCGGGGGGCAATGGAGTGATCAACATGGAACTTTTGA
>CANGHD010000182.1 GCA_947453525.1 Paracoccaceae bacterium
AACACGCCGGTCAGGTTGACGGCCAGCATGGCGTTCCACTGGTCGAGCGAGGTCTTGTGAAACGGCGCGGAATCCGCCTGTCCGGCATTGGCGATGACGATGTCCAAGGGCCCGGCGGCCGCGAACAGCGCCTGAACCGAGGCCTCATCCGTCACATCGCAGGGCAGAGCCCGGATGGCAGAATGTTGCGCAGCAATCTGCGCCAAGGCCTCCACCCGGCGGCCGCAGATCACGACCTCGGCCCCCGCTTTTGCAAAACCCAAGGCGAGGTCCGCGCCCGTGCCTGACCCGCCGCCGGTGACCAGAACGCGCTTGCCGTTCATGCCCTAAGAACCTCGGTCGCCTTGGACAAGAGCCGCACCGCCTGATCGCGACCAGCCAGATAGGGCAAGGGCCACGCGGTCGGATCGCCCAGTTTCACGGCCTGATGCAGCGTCCAGTAGGGATCGGCCAAGTGGGGCCGCGCCAAGGCGACCAAGTCGGCCCGGCCGGCCAGCAGGATCTGGTTCACCTGCTCGGCCTCCGTGATGTTGCCCACCGCCATGGTCGCCAGCCCGGCTTCGTTGCGGATTCGGTCGCTGAAGGGGGTCTGGAACATGCGGCCATAGATCGGCTTGGCCTCGGTCGAGGTCTGGCCTGCCGACACGTCGATGATATCCGCCCCTGCGGCCGCGAACATCATGCCAATCTCCACGGCTTCCGAAGGGGTCACGCCGTCGTCACCCATCCAGTCTGTGGCGGAGATCCGCACCGACATCGGCTTGGACCCCGGCCATTCCGCCCGCATCGCCGCGAAAACCTCCAGCGGATAGCGCATCCGGTTTTCCAGACTGCCGCCGTAGTCATCCGTGCGCTGGTTCGACACAGGGCTGATGAAGCTGGAGATGAGGTACCCATGCGCCGCGTGCAGTTCGATCATGTCGAAGCCGCAATTCTTGGCCATCTCGGTCGATTTCACGAACTGCAACAGGACCTTGTCCATATCGGCGCGGTCCATTTCCTTCGGCACCTGATTGGCCGCTGTCCATGGGATCGCAGAAGCGCTCATCACCGGCCAGTTGCCGTGGGGCAGGGGGGCGTCGCCCTCCTCCCAGCCGACTTGGGTGGAACCCTTGCGGCCCGAATGCCCGATCTGGCAGCAGATCTTGGCCTGCGTTTCGGCATGGACGAAATCGACGATGCGCTTCCAGCCCGCCTCATGCTTGGGCGAGTACAGACCCGGACAGCCGGGGGTGATGCGGCCGTGGGCCGAGACGCAGGTCATCTCGGTATAGACCAGCCCGGCGCCACCCTTGGCGCGTTCGGCATAGTGGATGAAATGCCAGTCGCCCGGAATGCCATCGACCGCCTTGTACTGCGCCATCGGCGAGACGACGATGCGGTTCTGCAAGGCCATGTCGCGCAGCCGGAATGGCGCGAACATCGGCAAGCGGCCCGGTTCGCCGCCGGCCTGTTCCTGAAACCAGTCCTCGGCCTGCCGCAGCCACTTCGGATCGCGCGCCCGCAGGTTTTCATGGGAAATCCGCTGGCTGCGTGTCAGCAGCGAATAGGCGAACTGCAGGGGGGGCATGTCAAGGTAACGCTCAACCTCCTCGAACCACTCCAGCGAGTTCCTTGCCGCCGATTGCAGGCGCAGAACCTCCAGCCGGCGTTCGGCCTGATAGCGTTCAAAGGCACCCTGCAGCGTGGGTTCGGAATGCAGATACTCCGCCAGCGCAATGGCACTGTCGAAGGCCAGCCGCGACCCTGACCCGATCGAGAAATGCCCGGTCGCCGCCGCATCGCCCATCAGCACGACATTCTCGTGATACCAGCGGTTGCAGATGACGCGCGGGAACTGCATCCACACCGCCGAGCCGCGCAGGTGAGCGGCGTTTGACATCAGGGCATTTCCGCCCAGATGATCGGCAAAGGTCGCCTCGCAGGTGGCAATCGTCTCTTCCTTCGACATCGTGGCAAAGCCCAGACGGTCCCATGTGTCAGGCAGGCACTCGACGATGAAGGTCGCGGTGTCCTTGTCGAACTGGTAGACATGGGCCCAGACCCAGCCATGTTCGGTCTTCTCGAAGATGAAGGTGAAGGCATCGTCGAATTTGGCATGGGTGCCCAGCCAGACGAACTTGCACTTGCGGGTGTCGATGTCGGGCTGGAACACCTCGGCATATTCACGCCGCACGACCGAGTTGATCCCGTCGGTCGCCACGACCAGATCATACTCCTTGCGGTACTCCTCCGCCGTCTTGAATTCGGTCTCGAACTGCAGATCGACGCCCAGTTCTCGCGCCCGCGCCTGCAGCAGGATCAGCATCGCCTTGCGCCCGATCCCGGCAAAGCCATGCCCGCCTGACACGGTGCGCTGGCCTGCATGTACAACAGCGATATCGTCCCAATAGGCGAACTGGCTGCGGATCGCCTCGGTCGACACCGGGTCATTCTTCTGCATCCGCCCCAGCGCGTCATCCGACAGCACGACACCCCAACCGAAGGTGTCATTGGCGCGGTTCCGCTCCAGCACAGTGACCTGATGCGAGGGATCGCGCAGCTTCATCGAGATGGCGAAATACAAACCGGCGGGGCCGCCGCCAAGGCACAGAACCTTCATGGTCGTTCCTTTCAAGGATTGCAGACAGGATGCACCACAGGGAAATAATTTCAAGCTTAAAATTTTCCAGCTTGAAATTTTGTCGCACCCGGCGATGATGCGGTATGGACCTGATCATCGAGACCTTCCCCGGCTGGGCCCGCCTGACCCTGAACCGGCCAGAGGCGCGGAATGCGCTGAACACCGCCCTTCTGGGGCGGATCGCCGAGGCTTTGGCCGGGTTTGCCGCCGATGCGGCCATTCGCGCGGTCGTGCTGACCGGGGCGAGTGGCCATTTCGCCGCCGGGGCAGACATTGGCGAGATCGAACACAAGACCTCGACCGAAGGGGCCGCAGACCCGCGCAAAGCGCATTGGGCGGCCATCCGCGCCTTCCCCAAGCCAATCATTGCGGCGGTTGAGGGATTTGCCTTGGGCGGCGGGTTTGAACTGGCGCTGATGGCTGACTTGATCGTGCTTGGGCCGACGGCAAAGCTGGGCCTGCCCGAGACGAACCTGGGCCTGATCCCCGGCGCCGGCGGCGGACAACGCCTGCTGGCCATGGCAGGCCGCGCCCGCGCCACGCGAATGGTGCTGACGGGCGAGATCATCGACGCCGATACTGCGGTGGCTTGGGGCATCGCCGCCTACAAGGCCGAAAGCGCCTTGGCCGACGCCGAGGCTCTGGCCACCCGCCTTGCCTTGCGTGCACCCCTCGCCCTGATGGCCGCCAAGCGCGCCATGGTTGCCAGTGAAGCCGCCCTTGCCTTGCAAACCGAACGCGACGCGTTTGAGGCGCTGCTGGATACGGCCGACAAGGCGGAAGGCATCCGCGCCTTCCGCGAGAAACGCAAACCTGACTACCGGGGGGAATGATGCCCGCACCGATCATCGGAGTCGTCGGCCTTGGCACAATGGGCCTTGGCATCGCGCAGGTTTACGCCGCTGCCGGCTTCAAGGTGCTGGCGACCGATGCCCATGAACCTGCCCGTCTGAATGCCCTCGCGCGCCTTCGTGCCGCACTGGAGCCTCGTGTGGTAAAGGGCGCCATGACCGCTGCCGCGCTGGAGGCGATCGTTGCCAACCTGCACATTGTTGGCTCTCCCGAGGCCCTTGGTGCTGCCAACCTCATCATAGAGGCCATCCTCGAAACCCTGCCGGCAAAGCAAAGCTTGTTCGCCGCACTGGAAGCGGTGGTTTCACCAGAGACGGTGCTTGCTACGAACACCTCCTCGCTTTCGGTCACTGCCATTGCGGGTGGGTTGAAGCATCCCGAGCGCGTTGTGGGACTGCACTTCTTCAACCCCGCCCCGGTGATGAAACTGGTGGAACTGATCGCCCATCCTGACACCACGAAAACCGCCCTGACCCTGACCCGTGACGTCACCGAGACAGCAGGCAAGATCGTCATCGCTTGCCCCGACCGCCCCGGCTTCATCGTCAACCGCTGCGCCCGTCCGTTTTATGGCGAGGCTTTGGCACTGCTGGACGAAGGCCGAAGCGCGTCTGACATCGACGCCGCCATGCTGGCGGCAGGCTACCGCATCGGGCCGTTGAGCCTGATCGACCTGATCGGTGCTGACATCAACCTTGCCGCCACTGAAAGCATGCAAACCGCGATGCATCACCCGCGCTATCACGTCTTTACCGCGCTGAAGTCGCAGGTCGCTGCGGGCCGTCTGGGCCGCAAGTCCGGTCAGGGCTTCGTGTTCCCAGACGTGCCGGAGGCGGCCCCAAAAGATGCCGCCGACATCGCCCTCCGCATCGAAGCGACTTTGGCGAATGAGGCTGCGTGGCTGCTCTCAGAAGGTGGTGTCACCGCTGAGGGCATCGACAAGGCCCTAAAACTCGGCCTCAACTTCCCGCGTGGGCCGTTCGAGGCGGCAGCCCTGCATGGCCCGGCTCAGGTGCGCATGACGCTTGAAAGGCTGGAAGCGGCCGCCCCTTCCCATCTGAAAACCCGCTACCTGCCGCCCTCAGCGTAGCGCCCTTCCCTTGATGATCGCCTCGTGGCCAAAACGGGCGCGGATCGCATCCGCCGCCCGCTCCGCCTTGGCCCGCTTGGCGGCGTCGGGGTCGAGGAGGTCGGGGGAGAGGTCGGCTTGATCCTCTGGCGCGAGATCGCTAACCCCCACGCCGATCAGCCGAAAGGGGCCCTTGGTGCCGGCGTGGTCATACAGGTCCTTGGCGGCGCGGTAGATGCGGTCAGTTAGCTGGGTGGGGTCAGTCAGGGAGTGGCGGCGCGTGACGGTCTGGAAATCGCCGCGCTTCAGTTTCAGGGTGACGGTACGACCTGACAGCTGCTTGGCCTTGGCGCGGTCGGCCACCTGCTCGGACAGGCGCCAGATATGGCCATCCAGCAGGTCGGGGTCGGAGGTGTCTTCGTTGAAGGTGGTTTCCTTGGAGATCGACTTCAGCTTTTCGTCGCGGGTGACGCGGCGGTGGTCTTCGCCGCGGGCGAGGTGATAAAGGCGGTCGCCCATCTGGCCGAAGCGGGCCTGCAGGTCGGAATGGTCCCAGCGGAGGAGGTCTGCGATGGTGCGGATTCCGGCGGCTTCGAGTGCCGCTTGGGTGGCGGTGCCGACGCCCCAGATGATACGGACGGGTTTGGGTTTCAGGAAGGCTTGGGTTTCCTCGCGGCCGACGATCGAGAAGCCGCGGGGTTTGTCGAGGTCGGAGGCGATCTTGGCGAGGAACTTGTTGTGGGACAGGCCGATGGAGCCGGTGACGCCGATTTGCGTCTCCATGTCGCGGGTCAGTTTGGCCAGCATGACCGCGGGGGGGTGGCCGTGGAGGCGGGTGGTGCCGGTGAGGTCCAGGAAGGCCTCGTCGAGGGAGAGGGGTTGGATGGCGGGGGTGAGTTGTTCCATCAGGGCGCGGATCTGGCGGGAGGTTTCCACGTAGACGGACATTCTCGGTTTGACGACCACGGCGTCGGGGCAGAGTTTCAGGGCCTGGAACATCGGCATGGCGGAGCGGACGCCGTGGATGCGGGCGAGGTAGCAGCAGGTGGAGACGACGCCGCGAGTGCCGCCGCCGACGATGAGGGGGTGGTCGCGGTATTCGGGATGGTCGCGCTTTTCAACGCTGGCATAGAAGGCGTCGCAGTCCATGTGGGCGATGGAGAGGGTTTCAAGCTCGGCGTGGGCAATCAGGCGGGGGCTGCGGCAGGCGGGGCAGCGCGGGCCGGCAGGGAAGAGGGTGAGGCAGTCGCGGCATAAGGAGGGCATGATGGGGGGAGGGTAGCATGGGGCGGCAGGTGAGGGGAGGGGTCAGCGGAGTCTATGGACTCCCAGCCGTGCAATCGGGACGATTGCACGCGTGCAATGTGAGGTAAGGTGTTGATTTTGTTTTATTATGTGGTTTGGTGTTAAGGGTTTGTTAGGATTTGGGGGTGTGAAATGGGGGGTTGTAAGTGTACACTTTTTGTGTATTTTATGCCGATGATGATGGAACCGACTGCTTGACAAGCCCTTGCAAGGAAACGTGAGGGCGCTAATTGCCTTTTGTCATGTCGGGAATTGGCGGCGGGGATCAAGTTTGAACTTGGCACCCGTTTTCGCATCATACTTGGCTGGAACGGGGTGGGAATGACCGAAGACGGTATGAAGCGGGCCTCTTTGGCGAATATGCGCCGGATGAAGGAAGCGGGTGAACTGCACCGCGACCCTGCCGCGCCCGAGGGCGAGGATTTGGGGCCGGAGTTCTGGGCCAAGGCGCAGATCGAGGGGACGAAGCGCGTCCGCTCGGTGCATCTGAAGCTGGACCCGGAGGTGTTTGAGTATTTCGTGCAGGTGACCGGCGGCAAGGGGCATTTGACCCGGATGCAGGCGGTGCTGAAGGCCTATGTGGAGGCGCATCGGCGGGGGTAAGGTTGAGAGTCGGGGCACGCCCCGACCTACTCGTCGCTGCGCCTAGCACTATCCACACTAGGTACGTTAGATCACGCACCCTACACCTAGTAGTCGACGAGTGAGTGGACCGAGCGAACTGCCCACAAAACGGTGAGTCCTCACGAATCCGTGTCAAGTGACTTTTTCCCAATGAATTGAGTCAGTTAACCTATTATCAACACTTCGCGCCTAACCTATTGAAATATCATGCTTTTGCTGGTAACATGATTCGTGCTTTGGGAGACCGCAAATGAACAAAATTGATAGATTGCTCCCGCTGGTGGAGAGTTTGCGAAAGCACAAGATGACCGCAAACGAAGTTGCTGAGCAACGGGTCAGCTTTGCTTATGGTAACGCTACGCACGACAATCGAAGCACTAAAGAAGAAGTGCGCGAGGCTGTGAGTTCCGTTACCGCACCAGTACTGGTGCCCTAGACTACTGCTACAACTAGATGTAATCTCCCGTGAGTGCTCTTGCGGGAGATATTTTTTTGCTAACTTATCTGGCAGACGGTCATCAGGCAGCGAAATGGCTTGAACTTCGTAATCTAGGCTCAGGACTCATAGCCAGAACATGACGATTGCGGCGAGGGCGCAGGCCGACAGGAAGATGTCAGCGCGCCTGTCAAAGCGCATGGCCACCCTTCGCCAATCCTTCAGACGCCCGAACATGTTCTCGATCTTGTGACGCTTCTTG
>CANGHD010000183.1 GCA_947453525.1 Paracoccaceae bacterium
AGTGCAGAATGCCGCCGTCTCGCCGCGCGGGCTGATCCGGCTGACCGCTCCGCTCAGCTTTGGCACCACGCGGTTGGCGCCGTTGTTGGCGCGGTTTGCAGTGGAATATCCTGACATCGGGCTTGAGGTCCATTTCGCTGACCGGATCGTGAATCTGGTTGAGGAGGGGTTTGACGCGGCCATCCGGGTCGGAAATCCCACCGACGCTGGGCTGACCGGCCGCAAGCTGTGCACGGCGCGGGTGCTGACATTGGCCTCTCCGGCCTATCTGGACACGCATGGCACGCCGCAGGTGCCCGATGATCTATCCCGCCACCCCTGCATCATCGACCTGAACTTCCGCGAGCCGCACCGATGGCCGTTTTCAACCGGCAAGGTCGCGGTCCATGGGCGACTTGCCTTCTCGAACGCCTCGGCCTGCCTTGCGGCGGCAGAGGCGGGGTTGGGCGTGGCCTCGGTGCCGGATTTCGTGGCCGATGCGGCCTTGGCCGAGGGGCGCGTGGTGCCGATCCTGACCGAGTACGACCCGCCGCTGCTGGGGGTCTATGCGCTTTACCCGTCCGGGCGGCATCTGCCTGCCAAGCTGCGGGTGCTGGTGGATTTCATGGCGCGGGTTTTGAAATAGATTCCATTTTGGAAGGAATGACCTTCCGTGCGCCCGGATTGCTAGATGGATTGGAAGGGCGCATCTTTCCGGCATCAAGATCACCGGAAGGACCTGTTCCATGACCACCGTTTCCACCAATCCCACCGGCCAGAATGCCGACACTGCCGCCGCCCTGCTGCGTGTCGTCAATGGCGGGCTGTTTACGTTCCATGGCCTGTTCAAGGCCGTTGTCTTCACCTTTGCAGGCACTGCAGGGTATTTTGAATCCATCGGCCTGCCCGGCTTTCTGGGCTATGTGACCATCGTTCTCGAAGTGCTGGGTGGGTTGGCGCTGCTGGCGGGCTACAAGACCCGCATCGTCTCGGTTGTGCTGATACCGGTGCTGCTGGGGGCCGCTTACTTCGGGCATGGCGGCAATGGATTTGTCTTCTCGAACGCCAATGGCGGCTGGGAATATCCGGCGTTCTGGGCTGTCGTGATGGCGGCGCAGGCACTGCTGGGTGCTGGTGCCTGGTCGCTCGATAACCGTTAATCTGACCCCGGGCGGCAATCGCCCCCCCTATGGAGACTGCCATGTCCACCGCTTCCGCCCCTGTCGAAATCGCCTCGGTCACGCTGACCGTGCATGACCTGCCCAAAGTGGCCGCGTTTTACGAAAAGCTTCTGGGTCTGCATCGGCTCAGCAGCGATGGCGCCGTCGTGCGGCTGGGTCTGGGCCATGACGTGCTGATCGAATTGCGCGGCGATAAATCCGCCCGCAAAAGCGATCCGCGCGATGCGGGGTTGTTTCACACGGCCTTCCTGATGCCCTCCCGCGCGGCTTTGGGGGCGTGGCTGATCCACTCTTCCGAAAGCCGCATCCCTCTGCAGGGTGCCTCCGACCATCTGGTGTCCGAGGCGATCTATCTGGCTGACCCGGAAGGCAATGGCATTGAAGTCTATGCCGACCGCCCGCGTCTGGCCTGGTACAACCCCGATGGCAGCATCAAGATGGCGACCGAGGGCTTGGATCTGAACGATGTGGCCCGGTCGGCCAAGGCCCCCTTCGGCGGCGCGCCGGATGGTATGACGATCGGCCACGTGCATCTGCAGGTCGGCCATGTCGGCGAGGCCGAGAAGTTCTACCGTGATATCATCGGGATGCCGGTGACCTCGCAGTATCCGGGGGCTGCGTTTTATGGCTCGGGCGGCTATCACCACCATATCGCGACCAATGTCTGGAACAGCCGCAACGCCAAGGCGCGGTCTTTCCCGGCCACGGGGCTTGCGGAACTGACCCTGCGCGCCGATGCGCCGGATTATGAGGCGATCGTGAAGCGGGGCGGGTCTGACAGTTTGACCGATCCGTGGGGCACGCCGATCAACGTGGTGAGGAAGTGACATGCTGATCAACGGCAAGTGGCAGGAAGACTGGCAACCCGTGCAGGCCAAGGACGAGAAAGGCGGCTTTGTCCGCCAGGTCTCCAGCTTTCGCAACTGGGTCACCTCGGATGGCAGCAGTGCCTTCCCGGCTGAGGCGGGGCGGTATCATCTTTATGTCGCGCTGATCTGCCCTTGGGCGAGCCGCACGCTGATGGCTCGCAAGCTGAAGAGGCTTGAGGAGGTCGTCTCGATCTCGGTGGTCGAGCCCGCGTTGACCCCGCAAGGCTGGCGCTTTGGCACCTATCCGGGGGCAACCTTGGACGAGGTCAACGGCGCCACCCACATGCACGAACTTTACACGGCCGCTGATCCGGATTTCACCGGTCGTGCGACGGTGCCGGCTTTGTGGGACAAGAAGACCCAAACCATCGTGTCCAACGAATCCGCCGATATCGTCCGGATGTTCAATTCGGGCTTCGGCGCGCTGGCCTCGGGAGAGGACCTGTATCCTGCTGACCTTGCCGCCCAGATCGACGCCTTGAACGACGTCATCTATCCCGGCCTGAACAACGGCGTCTATCGGGCGGGCTTTGCCACAACGCAGATCGCCTATGACCAGGCCTTCGCCACCGTCTTCGCCACGCTCGACATGCTGGAGGCGCGGCTGTCGGATGGCCGCCCCTATCTGCATGGCGACCGCTTCACCGAAACCGACATCCGCGCCTTCGTCTCGCTGGTGCGTTTTGACGCTGCCTATCATGGCATTTTCAAATGCAACCTGCGCCGGATCACCGACTATCCGCACCTGCAAGACTATCTGGAGCGGATCTATGCCCTGCCCGGCGTGGCGGAGACGGTCAACATCGACCATATCAAGCAAGGGTATTACTCGATCAAGACGTTGAACCCCAACGGCATTGTTCCCGCAGGCCCCGACCTGCCCTGGGCGAAGGGTTCGCGATGACGACGCTTGTTCTTCTGCTGCACGGCGTCGGCTCGAACGGAGCGGACCTGCGGCCCTTGTCGCACCCCTTCGCGCAAAGCCTGCCAGGGGCGGTTTTTCTGCTACCGGATGGACCGCAACCTTTCGATGGCGGCGGCAGAGCCCGTCAGTGGTTCTCGGTCGCGGGCGTGACCGAGGCGAACCGGCCTTGGCGCATCGAGGCGGCGCGGCCGGGTTTGGATGCGCTGATTGATGCGGGCCAGGCGCAGGCCAAGGCCGATCGCGTGGTCCTGATCGGCTTCAGCCAGGGCTCGATCATGGCGCTGGACGCCTTGGCGCGGGGCAAGGTGGCCGAAGTTGTGGCCTTCGCCGGTCGGCTTGCCTTTACAGGCACTCCGACCCCGCTACCGCAGGCCCGTGCGCTTCTGGTCGGCGGCACGGCGGATCAGGTCATCTCGCACCACCTGAGCGCCGAGGCGGGTGACCGGTTGTCGGCGGCTGGTGTCGATGCCAAGGTCGTCATCCTGCCCGGCGTGCCCCATACCATCACGCCCGAAGGCATTGCCGCCGCGCAGGCCTTTCTGGCCCGCCAGCAGGCCGCCTGACCCGGCCAAAATAATCTGCGAAACAACATTGACGCCCGGCGTCAGCGCTCGGCAGCCACCATCCGCTGCAAGTCGGCAAAGGGCACGGGTCTGGAGAACAGAAAGCCCTGAAACTCGTCGCAAAGGTGCTTTTCCAGCCAGTGGCGCTGGGTTTCCGTCTCTACCCCTTCGGCGACGATCCGGGCCCCGAAGGTGCGGGCGATGGTCATGACCCCGGTCACCAGCAGGCGGAAATCCTTGTGGGCGATCAGGCTGCGATCGATCTTGATGCAGGAAATCGGATAGCGTGTCAGGCTGGCGAGGTTGGAATAGGCCGTGCCGAAGTCATCTATCGCCAGCTTGTAACCGAGGTCCGAGATCTGCTTCAGCACACGCTGCAATCGGCGGTCGGTTTCGACCAGCACATTCTCGGTGATCTCCAGTTCGATATCACCCTCCACCCCGTCGATCGTCGGCCTGACCTGCCGCAGCAGCGCCAGAAACGAGGGATCTTCGAATTGCTTGGGCGAGACGTTGACGGACAGGTTCATCCCCGCTCCGGTTTCGCGCAGCGTCACCAGATGGCGCACCGCCTCGCGCAGGACCCAGCGCCCGATGGAGGCGATTCGACCCGTCGCCTCGGCAATCGGGATGAACTCGCCGGGCAGGACCAGTGATCCGGTGGGAGAGTTCAGCCGGATCAGAGCTTCGGCCGCGACGATCTTGCCGGTCTTGAGGGAAACGCGTGGCTGATAAAACAGTTCCAGCCGGTTGCGGCTCAAGGCCTCGCGCAGTTCGGTGTCGACCATCAGGAAGCGGTGGCTGCGCTCGGCCAGTTCGGGGCGGAAGGCGCGCACGGCGTTGCCGCCGCTGCCCTTCGCGTCAAACAATGCAAGGTCGGCCTTGCGCAGCAGGTCATCGAAGGTCGTCATGCCCTTTTCCGACATCGCCAGCCCGATGCTGGCGGACACGCTCAGGTCGTTGTTGTCGACCAGCATGGGGCGGCGCAGCTGCCGCAGAATGCCCGTGCCAACCCGCAGGAAAGCCCGCTCGCTCACGCCCTCGGCCTCGGTCAGCAGGCAGCAGAATTCATCCCCACCCAACCGGGACAGCAAGGCGGTTTCCGGCAGGGCATGGCTGAGCCTGCGGGTGATTTCTTGCAGCAGCGTGTCCCCGGCGGCATGGCCGAGGCTGTCATTGACGAATTTGAAGCGGTCGATGTCCAAAAGAAGCAAGGCCGCGATTTTGCCGTTGCGCGCGGCCGAGGCGAGGAACGCAGGGGCGGCACTGGCCAGATAGGTCCGGTTGCGCAACCCGGTCAGCGCGTCGCTGGTGGCAAGGATCGCCATCTCGCGTTTGGCGGCTTCCTGTTCGGTCACATCGACTTCAGTCACAAGGAAATTCATGCGACCTTCCAGCGGATCGTAGCTTTGCCGGATCTCGACCGCGTGCCTGCGCACTCCGCGCGAGGTGACCACATCGCTGAGATAGGTGCCTTCGGATGCTGCGTCGGGGGTGCTGCTCAGAAGCTCGCGCAGGGCGGCGTTCCTGAACCGGGTCAAGGCGGCTTGTTCGGCCACGGGAAAGGCGCGGCGGGCGGCCGGGTTGGCGTAGGTGCATTCGCCGGTGGCCGAATAGGTCGTCACCATGACCGCAGTGTACAACAGCGCCTGAGAACTGCGCAGCAAGTTGACGTCATCCGGGTTGACGGCCTGCGCCTCGCACAGCATGGCCATCCGGCCATCCTCCATCAGGCAACCGCGAAACCGGCACAGCAGGGATCTTGGCGTGCCATGCGGAAAGATCGTCCATTGTTCGTCAAAATGCATCCCATTGCTGAAACCCACCTGATATTGCTGCAACCGCGCCCGGACTGACGTCGACATATCCGCCGACATGTCGCGGGCCCGAAGTTCCTCTGGCGAGGCGGCGGCCCAGACCTCTTGCGCGGGGTCGTTGGCCCAGATCACGCGGGAGCGATCAATGTCGAACACCCAAACCGGAAAGCGGCTGTCGCGAAAGACCTCCACCTCGGCAATGGTCAGCGCCAGCGTCCGTCGGCTGGCGGGGCGTTTCCTATCCGGAGCCTTGTTCAAATAAACCAGCCTCAGCTTGTTCGCAAAAAGATGCAGAAGCACACCGAAACTCAAGCTTTATACGGATCGCTTTCAAAGACCAGACTTTTAAGTGAATAGGAGTGACAAAATACATCCTTGAGTTGCATCGTTGTCGGGAAAGTCAGACCCTATGCAACGCGCTTTGGGTCCGGGTCGGCGGTGCAAGCCAGAGGTTCGTCTACAGCCCCGCCACGTGCCGGGCCGCAGCGACAGATGCCGCGTGGCAGGAAGCTTCAAGACGGGCGCCACAGGCCAGTTGTCGGGCAAGGGTGCCGATGAACGCGTCGCCCGCGCCGTGGCTGCTGACCACGTCAATCTTTTGCGCAAGCAGTTGCAAGGCCGTCGCGCCCGCGCGTTTTGCTGCCAGACCCTTAGCACCCGCCGTGACGATCACCGTTTCAAACTGCAAGGCCAGAACCGTCGCCGCTTCGGCCGCTGCATCCAGACTGTCAACCGGGGCGGTGCCCATCATCTCGGCCTCGACCGCGTTCACCACCAAGACATCGACCAGCCGGGCGCAGCCGGCTCCAAGCGCACGGAAAGGGGCGCCATTCAGCAGGGTACAGATGCCTCGCCGGCGGGCCTCGGCCAAAGCGGCAAGGTTGATCGCCTCCGGCACTTCGTTCTGCAGGATCAGGACTTTGACCCCGTCCCATGCCACGTCATCTGCCAGGGCTGCGGGTGATATGTGCAGGTTTGCGCCCGAGACGATCGTCGCGGCATAGTCGCCATCGGCATCCTGAATGGCCACGCTCATTCCCGAGCCCACGCCGGGCACGGTGGCGATGAAGCGGTCATCGACACCGCCCGCCATCAGGTTCTGGCGCAGGAAGCGACCAAAGTCATCATCGCCGACCGCCCCGATCATCCGGCTTGTTGCCCCGGCCTTGGACGCAGCCACCGCCTGATTGCCGCCCTTGCCGCCGAATTTCGGATACCAGCGGGACCCTATCGCCGTCTCGTCCTTGCGCGGCAGATGGTCGGCTTCGACCATGATGTCATAGTGCAGGCTTCCAACGGTCAGGACAATGGGCATGTGTCTTCCTTTCTTGACATGCGTCCGGACCGGATCGCGTTTGGGGCGGCCACACGGGTTTTGGCCGATCAATCTGCCGCCACCAGTCCTCCCTGCCCGCGACAATGCGGGGGATCGGGCCGCACTGCAACCGGCGTGAACCCCCTCTTGCCCCCGCCCGCGTCTCGACGGATAGTCCAGCGCATCAATGCGTGACAGGGAGTTCACATATGAGGATTACATCCGCTTTGGCAAGAATGACTTTGGCAGGTCTGACCCTTGCCGCCTGTGCGACCGCTGCCGTTGCCGACGCTTTGCCCGACCTCAAAGGCAAAGAGATCAGCATCGTGACCGAGAACGCCTATCCGCCGCTGCAGTTCCTCGACAAGGACGGCAAGGCGATCGGCTGGGAATATGACGCGATTGCCGAGATGGCGAAACGGCTGAACTTCAAAGTGAAGTACGAAAACATCTCGTGGGATGCGATGATCCCGGCGGTGTCGGAAGGCCAGTTCGACATGGGCATGACCGG
>CANGHD010000184.1 GCA_947453525.1 Paracoccaceae bacterium
GCCCTCGACCCGGTTCGCCATGGTCCGGCAGGGAAATGGCGCGATCAAGAAGATCAAGGTTGGCGATACGGTCGACGGTGGCAGCGTGGCGGCCATCACGGAAAACTCGGTGCAGTACCAGAAGGGCGGGCGCATCGTGACCCTGTCCCTGCCCACCGGCTGAACAAAGCGCCACCACCACACAGATTTCCGCACAGACGCGGTTTATTCCGTCGTCAAGACTTCCTAAGTTGAGTGTCGGATGTGATTCCAGCGTCACCCTATTTTGGCAGCTGTGCCGTTGTCCATTGGACCTGCCCCCATTGACCTGAAGGAACAGGATGGAAAGCTTTCTGCTGCAAGCCTCGATTTATCTTGGTGCCGCCGTGTTGGTCGTGCCTTTGTCCGTGCGCCTTGGCCTTGGGTCTGTGCTGGGCTATCTTGCCGCAGGCATCCTGATGGGCCCGGTCATGGGGCTTGCGGGCGCGGGCACCACCGATCTGCAGCATTTTGCCGAGTTCGGCGTGGTGCTGATGCTGTTCCTGATCGGGCTGGAGCTGGAGCCGAAGGCGCTGTGGGACATGCGGACCAAGCTTCTGGGCATGGGCGGCTTGCAGGTCTTGCTGACGATGGGGGCCGTGGGTGGCATTCTATATGCCTTCGGCGCGCAGACCCAGGTGGCGCTGATCGCCGGGATGATCGGGGCCATGTCTTCGACCGCCATAGTCCTGCAGACATTGGCAGAGAAGAACCTGATGGGAACGGCGGGGGGCCGGGCCAGCTTCGCGGTGCTTTTGACCCAAGACTTGGCCGTGGTGCCGATCCTGTCCGTATTGCCGCTGCTGGCGATGCCGACGGTGACGGGCCTGAGTGCCGAGACCTTCGGTGTCACCAACCCCGCCGTGCCGGACACCAGCCACAGCGAGGGCGTGGCAGAGCCGATCCTGACGCTGATCCACAACCTGCCCGCCTGGCAGGTGACCGCGCTGACGCTGGCGATTGTGGCGCTGATCGTGCTGGCGGGCCACTATCTGACTCGTCCGATCTTCCGCTTTGTGCACGCCGCTCGCTTGCCCGAAATGTCGACCTTCATCTCGCTGCTGCTGGTCCTTGGAATTGCCTTCCTGATGATGCTGGTGGGTCTGTCGCCAGCCCTTGGCACCTTCGTGGCCGGGGTGGTTCTGGCCAACTCGGAGTTCAGGCATCAGTTGGAGGCCGATTTGCAGCCGTTCAAAGGGTTGCTGATGGGGCTGTTCTTCATGACGGTCGGGGTTGGCATCAACTTCGCCCTGCTGTTGCGCGAACCTTTGCTTGTGCTCGCACTTGTGCTGGGGCTGATTGCCGTCAAGACCGTGGTGCTGTTCGGCATAGGCACGCTGTTCCGCCTGCGCCTGCGCGACCGGACGCTGTTTGCGCTGGGGCTGGCACAGGGCGGCGAGTTCGGCTTCCTGATCATCTCGATCGCCCGCAGCGAGGGGTCTTTGCCTGTGGTGGCGGGGCAGATGGCGCAACTGGTGATTTCGCTGTCGATGCTGCTGACGCCCTTGTTGTTCCTTGGCTACGAGGCGTTGTCCCGCCGTTTGAGCGCGCGCAACCCCGAGCGTCCCGCCGATGTGATCGACGAAAAGGGTGCCGTGATCATTGCCGGCATGGGGCGCTTTGGTCAGGTGGTCAACCGGCTGGTGCGCAACTCTGGCATTCCGACCGTGGTTCTGGATTCCGACATGCCCATGATCGACACGTTGCGGCGGTTTGGCGTGAAGGGCTATTTCGGCGACCCGGCCCGCCCGGAATTGCTGGAGGCGGCGGGGCTCGCGGATGCGCAGGTCATGGTGATCGCCGTGGATGAACCGGCCAAGGCCGTACAGATCGTGAAATTCGTGCGGGCGCGGCGGCCCGATATCCACATCGTCGCCCGGGCCTTCGACCGGGTTCATGTCTATGAACTCTTTCAGGCAGGCGCGGACGACATCGTGCGGGAGACCTTTGATAGCTCGGTGCGCGCAGGCCGCTATGTGCTTGAGAATATGGGTTTTTCGGAATACGAAGCCTCGAATGTGTCGAAGGCCTTCTTCAGGCTTGACCGGGCGGCGATGCGCGATCTGGCGCAATTGTGGGTGCCGGGCCTGCCGGTCGACCGCAACCCGGCCTATGTCGAACGCGCCAAGCAGCTGGACCGTGATCTGGAATCGGCGCTGATCCACGAAATTTATGAACTGCGCCCGATGGAGGGTGCCAAGGATTGACGCGGGCGCGGGTTCCCCGCGCCCGCCGCTCGGCGGACCCGGAAGCGGGGGGCCCCAGCCGCGCAAGGCTTTGCGCGGCGTTCTTCGCTGAAAACCCTCCACTGGAGGCTTTTTCGGGTTCTCATCACCCCCGAACCCCCTGCCTCAGGGGAGGCACGCCTCCCCTTGAGAAACCCCAGTGGATATTTGGGCAAATGTGAAAGGGGTCAGCCGGCCGCTACGCCAGCCTCGGCGAAGGTGGCCATGCCGGAGTGGCATTCGGCAGCGGCCCTGACGATGCCGATGGCAAGTGCTGCGCCAGAGCCTTCACCAAGGCGCAGGCCGAGCGACAGGAGGGCGGTCTTGTTCAGGGCGGCCAGCAGGCGCGTATGGGCGGCCTCGGCGCTGGTGTGGCCTGCAATGCAGTGGTCAAGGGCTGCGGAGTTGGTGGCGTGCAGGACGGCGGCGGCGGAGCAGGCGATGAAGCCGTCAAGGATGACGGGGACGCAGTGGGCGCGGGCGCAGAGCATGGCACCGGCCATAGCGGCGATTTCGCGCCCTCCCAAGGCCGCCAGCACAGACAGCGGATCGCCGGAGGTGAGGCGAGCGACGCCGGCGCGTATGGCATTGGCCTTGCGGGTCAGGCCAGCATCATCGACGCCGGTGCCACGGCCGACCCAATCCTCAGGCGCGCCGCCGAAGAGAGCGCAGGCGAGGGCTGCTGCTGAAGTGGTATTGCCGATGCCCATTTCTCCGGGCACCAGAAGGTCGGCCTTGGGGTCGACGGCGTTCCAGCCGATCAGCAGGGCAGTCAGAAGATCAGCCTCGGACATCGCATCCATTTCGGTGAAATCATGGGTCGGGCGGTCAAGGTCGATGGCGTTCACGGTCATCGTCGCGCCAAAGGTGCGGGCCAGTTGGTTGACGGCGGCACCGCCATGCTGGAAGTTGGCCACCATCTGCGCGGTCACCTCGGGCGGGAAGGCCGAGACGCCCTTGACCACGACGCCGTGATTGCCCGCAAAGATCGCGACCTGCGGTGCTGTGATGCGCGGCTGGTCGGTACCCTGCCAGCCGGCCAGCCAGATCGCCACATCCTCCAGCCGACCAAGCGCGCCCGGCGGCTTGGTCAACTGACCGTTGCGCGCCACCGCACCTGCGATGGCAACAGCATCTGGCATGGGCAGGTTGGCGAGCAGGGATCGGAAATCCGACAGGCTGACGGGGGTTTGGGTCACTTGCATCTCCATGCTGGGTGACGGAGGCCTAGACCTTGGGGCAGGAAATGGCCAGACGCACCGGACCCTTTGGACGCCATTCCCGACATGCGAAAAGGGCGGCCCCAGCGGACCGCCCTGCACGCCGTTTCTCAGGGTCAGATCAGGCGGCGCGGCCGACCAGAACTTCGCCAACCTTCTTCTGCGCACCGGCCTCATCGACGCCCGCGACAGCTGCCACTTCGCGGGTCAGGCGTTCGAGCGCGGCTTCATACAGCTGACGCTCGGAATAGCTTTGCTCGCGCTGGTCATCGCTGCGGTGGAGGTCGCGCACGACCTCGGCAATCGCCATCAGGTCGCCGGAATTGATCTTCTGTTCATACTCCTGCGCGCGGCGCGACCACATGGCGCGCTTCACGCGGGCCTTGCCCTTGAGCGTATCAAGCGCCTTGGTGACGACATCGGGAGACGAAAGCGAACGCATGCCGATCTCGGTTGCCTTGTGGGTCGGAACCCGCAGGGTCATCTTGTCTTTTTCAAACGAGATGACGAACAGCTCCAGCCGGTATCCGGCGATTTCCTGTTCCTCGATGGAGATGATTTTGCCGACGCCATGTGCAGGATACACCACGAAATCGTTCGGGTGAAAGTCAGGCTTCTTGGTCTTGGTCATTCAGTCACTTCCTATGGGGCACAGCCCGAAAAGACGAAAAATTCCCCGGCGATACCGAAGTACCCCCGTTTTCAAGGCTCACATTCGTCGGAGAAACCGTTCCAGGCGAGCAGCTCTGGAAGGGCGTCAGGCATCCTTCGTTCATTGTGACGATTGTATAACACAAAAAAAGCCAAAAACCAACAACAGCGTTATGCGCTTTCCTATCCTTGGAGGTTGATCTCAAAAGATTTATTTCTCGATAGTCTCCACAACATAGCGGATTTAACCGAATCATCGTCACACGTGCCGCTCAACCGCCGAGACCAGCCGCCTCAGAGAAGTACTTCTTGACCTTGTCCTTTTCGCCATCGCGTTCAGTGGCGTCTGGCAACGCGTCTTTCTTGGTCACGATGACCGGCCAAAGCTCGGCATATTTCCGGTTGAAGGTCACCCAATGGTCCAGATCGGGCTCGGTGTCGGGGCGGATCGCATCCGCCGGGCATTCGGGTTCGCACACGCCGCAGTCGATGCATTCATCGGGATGGATGACCAGCATGTTCTCGCCTTCGTAAAAGCAGTCCACCGGACAGACTTCGACGCAGTCCGTGTATTTGCAGGCGATGCAGTTGTCGATCACCACATAGGTCATGGCATTTCCATCCTTCAAAAGCAGCGAGGTCTGACTAGACGAGGTGTCAGGATCATTCAAGTGTCGATGCAGCATCCGGTGGCGTCACGCCATTGAGGTCCGCATAAAGCATTTGTGCTTCGGGCGCGGGGCCGCGCCTTGTCCCCAAGGACAAGATGCGAATCACACGTATCCGATCCGCCTGCGGAAAGGTCAGCACGTCGCCCGTCGAGACGCCATGCCCGGGCTTGGCGCAGTGTTGACCGTTCAAGCGCAGATGGCCCTCGCTGACCATCTCGGAGGCCAGTTCGCGCCGTTTAAAGAAGCGCGCCTGAGCCAACCATTTGTCCAGCCGCATCTTCGGACGGTCATCGGCGGTCGTCTTTACCCCTGGCCCGGCCAATTACTTGTTCAGCTTCAAGGCGGCCAGGACGGCGAAGGGATTGTCCGGGTCTATCGGCTTTTCAACACGCGGCGGGCGGGCCTCAAAGCTGCGCTGCGGCTTGGCATCGGGCTTGGCGTCGTGACGGCCAGGCTCGCGGCCGCCGTCGCGGTCGCCCTCCTTCGGTCGCGGCTTGCGGTCAGAGCGGTCGCCCCGGTTCTCGCCGCCACCTTCACGCGGCTTGTTGCCCTTGTAGCCACCACGATCGCCCTCACGGCGCGGCTTGATTTCGGCAGCAGCAACGGGTGCGGTTTCAACAGTCGTCGTCTCCGAAGGTGCCGTGGTGGCCGCAGCAGAGACGTCAACTGGTGCCGCTTCCCGACGCGGGCCACGTTCGGCGTTGCGGTCTTGGCGCAGAGCCCCAGAGCGCGGGGCACGATCGCCGCGTGGCTCGCCCGTACGCTCACCACGCGGTTCGCCGGTGCGTTCCGGACGCGCGGGGCGTTCCGGGCGCGGCCGCGGTTTGGGGGCCCAAGTGAATGTGACGAAAGACTCCATCTCGACCGCGACCGCGACAACCTCTTCCGCCGGTTCTTCGACGACCGGGTTGATCAGCGAGACCTCTTCTGGCACCGGGTTCAAGGAAACCGGCTCTTCGGTCTTCACGTCTACCACGGGCGCAGCCTTGACCTTGACGCGTTCGGCCTTCTCGCCCTTGTACCCAAGGCCGGACATCAGATCGACGAACTGTTCCAGCGTCATGCCGGTGATCGACAGCATGTCGGGTGTCGCTTCAAATCCAACACGGCTGTCTTTGGTGCGCAGGATATCGGCCAGACGTTCCAGCATGTCGATGCGGATCGCCCGCACGCCAGAGGGGTGATAGCCCGACAGCGTGTAATGGCTGCGCGGCACTTCGGGCAGGTTAGGGATCGTCACCAGACCCGGAGGCGGGCTTTCGGGGAACTCTTGCAGGCCGGACCAAAGGCTCCACAACACCAAACGCAGGCGGGTCGCGGCAGGCTTCAGCAGCAAAGGCAGGAAGATGGTGAACTGACCGAAGCGCACGCCATGCTTGCGCAGGGCCGCACGGCTTTCCTGATCCAGCGCCTTCACGTCATTGGCAACGTCATCGCGCTGGATGACCCCCATCGCTTCCACCAGACGGAAGGCGAAGCCACGGGCCAGCCCGGTCAGCGCCTCATCCCGGCTCATGGCCGCGAGGGGTTCAAACAAAGCGGCGATCTTGCGGTCGATGAAGTGCTGGGCGCGGCGGCGCACCTTGTCGGCCACGTCGGGGCCGGCTTCCTCGTCGACGAAGACCTCGACCTGCGGGCGCAGGGCTTCCGCCCCTTTGACCAGCTTGCCCACGGCAGAACTGCCCCACATCAACCCGCCCTGAGTGGTGTAATCCATCTCAGTGTCGGGTGCGTTGTAGAAGCGATCCGCCCGCAGGTGGAATTCCGGCTTCAACGCTGCCAGCGCCGCCGTGCGCAGGGTCTGCGCCTCTTCCGGCGACTTGGTCGCATCCTGCCGGAAGCGGAACCCGTCCAGCTTGCCCACGAATTCGCCACTGACTGTGACTTCGCCCTTGTCATTCACCTCGGCCACGAGGGTCTCCTTCTGCTTCAACCGCCGCAGCAGCACGGATGTGCGCCGGTCAACAAATCTTTGCGTCAGCGCCAGATGGAGGCCATCTGACAGGCGGTCTTCTACTGCACGCGTCTCGTCGCGCCAATGGCTTTCGTCTTCGACCCAGCCTTTGCGCTGCGCAATGTAGGTCCAAGTGCGGATATAGGCCAGACGTTTGGAGATCGTGTCAATGTCGCCGCCCGGTTTGTCGATGCGTTCGATGGCTTTTTTAAGCCAATCGGTGGGGATACGCGTCTGACTGAGGCCACGGCCGGTCAGGAATTCGAAGATTCGGGTCAGCAGGCTGAGGTGTTCGTTGTCTGACGCGCTGCGAAAATCGGGCACCCGGCAGACATCCCACAACAGACGCACGCGCTGCGGGCCGGTCAGCTTCTCCTGAACCTCGGGCA
>CANGHD010000185.1 GCA_947453525.1 Paracoccaceae bacterium
GGAGCCGTTGCACTTCGGCACACCGGGCGTCACCGGTACCGCCTGTGGCAACAAGCTGGCCGCCGAGGCGGATCTCGTGATTGGCATCGGCACCCGCTTTGCCGATTTCACCACCGGGTCGTGGACGGTCTTCTCCGCCCCCGGTCGCAATATCCTGTCGATCAACGTGCATGGCTATGATGCGACCAAGCGCGGTGCCATGGGACTGGTGTCAGACGCCAAGGTGGCGCTGGAGAAGATCAGCGCAGCCTTGGGCGGCCAGCGCTTCGCCGATCCCGACTTCGCCGCCCGCGAAGCGTGGTATGCAGCGGTCGATGGGCTGATCGCCCCTCCTACGGGCAACGAACTGCCCAGCGACGTGCAGGTGATCGGCGCCGTGCAGCGCAACACCGGCAAGACCTCCATCGTGATGAGCGCTGCGGGGACGATGCCGGGTGCGCTCCACACGATCCTGCGCAATGCCAAGGGCGGCTATCACATGGAATACGGCTTCTCCTGCATGGGATACGAGATTGCCGGGGCGATGGGGGTCAAGATGGCGCGGCCCGAGGCGGATGTGGTCTGCATGCTGGGCGATGGCTCCTACATGATGGCGAACTCGGAGCTCGCTACGGCTGTCATGATGGGGGTGCCCTTCACCGTGGTCCTGACCGACAACCGGGGTTTCGGTTGCATCAACCGGTTGCAGAAGGCCACCGGCGGCGCGCCGTTCAACAACCTGCTGCGCGACAGTTATCACGTGAACGCGGCCAATATCGACTTCGCGGCCCATGCCGGGTCGATGGGGGCCAATGTCGTGAAGGCGGGAACGATCGCCGATCTGGAAGCCGCGATGCAGGCCGCGAAGTCTGCGACGATCCCGACGGTGATCGTGATCGACACCGACCCGATGCCGGGCACCGGAGCGGGCGGCAGCTGGTGGGAGGTCGCCGTGCCGGAGGTTTCGGTCCGGGCCGATGTGCGGGTGGCCCGCGAAAGCTATGAGGCGGCGGTCAAGCGACAGGCTCTGGTAAGCTGATCGGAGCCCGTGCGACGAAGGAAAGCCGGGGGGCCAGCCCCCCGGACCCCCCGGGATATTTTCCCAATGTGAAAGGGAAAGAGATGGTTGATCTGCTACGCAAACCAAACGGCACCCAAGGCAAGGTGCATGACATCACCGCCGAAAGCGCAGGCTGGGGGTATGTGGGTTTCGGTCTCTACCGACTGTTGCCGGGCGAAACCGCGTCTGAGGCCACCGGCGACCGTGAGGTCATTCTGGTGCTGGTCGAGGGCAAGGCTGCGATCACCGGTGCCGGTCAGGATTTCGGCGAGATGGGCGACCGGATGAATGTCTTCGAGAAGACCCCGCCGCATTGCCTCTACCTGCCCAGCGGCGTGGAGTGGCGGGCCGAGGCCACCACTGCCTGCACGCTCGCCGTTTGCACCGCACCGGCGCAAGGCAGTTACCCGGCGCGGAAATTGGGTCCAGAAGGCATTTCCATGCTGCCGCGCGGCACCGGTGCCAACACCCGCTTCATCAACAACATCGCGATGGAGGGCCGTGATGTGGCCGGGTCTTTGCTGGTCACCGAGGTTTTCACGCCGCAGGGCAACTGGTCGTCCTATCCCAGCCATCGGCATGACGAGGACGATTTCCCTCGCATGACCTATCTGGAGGAAACCTACTATCACCGCCTCAACCCCGCGCAGGGCTTCGCCGTCCAGCGCGTCTATACCGAGGACGGGGCACTTGACGAAACCATGGCGGTCAAGAACCATGATGTCGTCCTCGTGCCCAAAGGCCACCACCCCTGCGGTGCGCCTTATGGGTATGAGCTGTACTATCTCAACGTCATGGCCGGCCCGATCCGCAAATGGCGCTTTGCGAATGACCCTGACCACGACTGGATCTACAAGCGCGATAACCCGACCGCATGAGACAAGGGCGCGAGGATGAAACCCGCGCCCTTTCCCTTTCCCATTCACCTTGGCCCAAATATCCACCGGGGATTTTCAAGGGGAGGCGTGCCTCCCCTTGAAGCGGGGGTGCGGGGGCGGCAGCCCCCGCTGCCGGGGCCGCCGCGCGCCCACCCGTTCAGATCGCCATCTGCTGGCCCATCTCAACCACCCGGTTTGACGGCAGGCAATAGAAGGCCGTGGCATCCGCCGCCGATTTCGACAGGCCGATGAACAGCCGCTCCTGCCAGAAGGGCAACCCTTGATTGCGGGCCGAGCGGAAGGTGCGCCGGTTCAGGAAGAACGAGGTCGTCATGATGTCGAACTTCTCGCCGCGTTTGCGCGCCAGCGACAGGGCCTTTGGCACGTTGGGCGTTTCCATATAGCCGAAGGTCATGATGATGCGGATGAAGCGATCGGACAGCCGCTCCATCGTGATCTTCTTCTCATCCGAGACGGTGGGCGTGTTCGCCACCATCACCGTCACGATAAAATTCTGGCTGTGCAGCACGCGGTTGTGTTTGATGTTGTGCAGCAGCGCCGAAGGGGCCGTGTCCGGGTCCTGGGTCAGGAATACGGCTGTGCCGGGCACCGACATCGGCTGCGACTTGGTCAGCATGGCGATCAGCTTGACCAGCGAAATGGCCGAATCTGCGGCCTTCTTCTTGACGTGCCGGGTGCCCCGCACCCAGGACCAGATCAGAATGCACATCGAGGTTGCAATCGCCACGGGGACATAGCCTCCATCGTGCAGCTTCATCATGTTTGCGGCAAGGAACATCAGTTCTACCGTCAGAATTGGTACAATAACGGCAATCACCACCGGCAGCGGCCATTTCCACGCCCGGCTGAACAGCACGAAGGCCAGGATCGAGGTGATCACCATATCTCCAGTCACCGCGATGCCGTAGGCCGAGGCGAGCCGGGTCGAGGACCCGAAGGCAATCACCAGACAGATCACCGCCGTCAGCAGGATCGCATTGACCTTGGGCATGTAGATCTGCCCGTGCTGGGTCTCCGAAGTGTGGCGGATCTCCAGCCTTGGCAAAAGGCCCATCTGCACGGCCTGCTGCATCATCGAGAAGGCGCCCGAGATCACCGCTTGGCTCGCGATCACGGTGGCTGCGGTGGCCAGCACGACCAGCGGCAACAAGAGGCTGGGCGGCGCCATGAGGAAGAACGGGTCCGTCACCGCCTCGGGGTGGTTCAGCACGAAGGCGCCCTGACCCAGATAGCTGATCGCCAGCGCCGGAAACACCAGAATGGCCCAAGCGATGCGGATCGGACGGCGACCGAAGTGGCCCATGTCCGCATACAAGGCCTCGCCTCCGGTGACGGCCAGAAAGACCGAGCCGAGCACAAGGAAGGACCCGAGCCCGTGCCGCCCGAGAAACTGGAAGGCGTGCAGCGGGTTCAGGGCGATCAGAATCTCGGAATTGTCGCCCAGATGGTACAGGCCCAAGGCCGCCATGGTCAGGAACCAGACGACCATGATCGGCCCGAACAGGATCGAGACACGCTCGGTCCCCTGCGCCTGAAACAGGAATAGGCCGATGATGATTCCCAAGGTGGCGGGGACGACATAGGGGGCAAAGCTTGGGGCCACGATGGCCATGCCTTCCACGGCGGACAGAACCGACATGGCCGGGGTGATCATTGCATCGCCGAAGAACAGCGAAATCCCGACCACACCGATGGCAATCAGCCAGCCCGGACGCCGCTTCAGCGCCTGCTGCACCAGTGCCACCAGCGACAGCGTGCCGCCCTCGCCCCGGTTGTCGGCGCGCATGATCAGCAGCACGTATTTCACCGTGACGATCAGCACCAGCGTCCACAAAAGCAACGAGACGATGCCCACCACCTCGGACCCATCCCTGCCATCCCACCCCGCGCCATGCAGTGATTCCCGCAGGGCGTAAAGCGGGCTGGTGCCGATGTCGCCATAGACGACCCCGATGCTGCCCAGCACAAGCTTCCACAAATTCTCCGGGTGAGCGTGAGGATTTGCTTGGGCGGGTGCGGCGGGAGACGAGGTTGACTGAGGTTCGGCAGGTGTCGTTGACGGTGCGTCGGAGGTGCTGTGTTCGTTCATGACCTGTGGCCGTGGACCCATTTTGACGGCTAGCTACACCGTCGCATCCGCCACGTCCAGCAATCCTATTTCAGCCCGGCTGACGAAGAACCAAATCACCCCGTTCAGCCGGGCTGTAGCATCCTGCGAAACAGATGGTCGAGAAATGGGTCCGCCTCGGCATAGGGGTCATGTCCGGGGCCAAGAACAGTGCGGACCTGCGCGTCAAAGTCGGCGTAATGCTGGGTCAGCGACCAGATCGAAAAGATCAGATGCACGGGATTGACCTGCGCCATGCGGCCTTCCGCCATCCAGCGCGTCAAAACCACCACCTTTTCGTCAACCAGCGTTTTTAGTGGCCCCGCGATGTCGGGCATCATCCGGGGCGCGCCCTGCAGGATCTCGTTGGCGAAGAGCCGGCTTTCGCGCGGGAAGTCGCGCGACAGTTCCAGCTTCCGTCGCACATAGGACAGCACCTCTTCGATCGGGTCGCCCTCGGGGTTCATATGGGCCAAGGGGTCGAGCCACGTCTCCAGCAACTGTTCCAGCAGGGCCAGATAGACCGAATCTTTGGAGGGGAAATAATACAGGAGATTGGGCTTCGACAGGCCTGCCACCTCGGCGATCTGGTCCAGCGTGGCCCCCCGAAAGCCATGGGACGAAAACACCTCGAGCCCGGCTTCGAGAATGGCGCGGGAGTTGCGTTCCTGAATGCGGGTCTTGGGCTTGAGCATCTGGGTCCCTTGCACGCGTCACGCGTCGGTCCAAACTTTCGCAAAATCATGGCAGATGCAAATGGCTTTGTGATATGACAGGCTCTGACCCAGCCCGTCCGCCATGGTGCGGGACAAGAAAGGCAAGCCTCTATGCGCCCGACCTGCACCGCAACTCTGCTTGTTCACGACGACCGCGTCATCGTCACCCGCTTTGACTTTGCGCCCGGCGACCAGACCGGCTGGCACCGCCATGGCCATGACTATGTCATCACCGCCGTGACCGATTGCCCCATGCTGATCGAGGAGCCCGGCGGCGGCCAGCGCCGGGTTCTGGTACCGGCCGGCACCGCCTATCGTCGCGATGCCGGGGTTGAACATAACGTCGTCAACGATGGCACCGTGCCCATGAGCTTTGTCGAAGTTGAACTGGCCTGACTACTGCCGCACCAGCCGCAACGAAGGCGGACCCGCCCGCTGCGCCAACCTGCCAAACTGCACCAAAGGCGGTTGGTCGCTTGGCCTTAGGCTGCAGGCGTCGTTCAGGAACATCACCAGATCGTTGGTCGCAAGGCTGGTCTTCAAGGCATCGCAGTCCAGCGCGCTGGCCAACAGCGTTTTGCCATCCCAGGTGGCGATGGCATAATCCGCCTCGCCACCCGTCACCGCCTGCACCACATAGCGACCGGAATCGAGCGGGATGAAGTAATACCGGTCAGCCTTGGTCAGGTCCGCCGGGTCCGCGGCGTCCGGCACGATGTAATGGCGCCCCTCGGGTCGGGCATCCAGAACCGGTTCGTCACCGGCCACCCAGGCACCCTTGTCAAAGGTGCTGACGGTGAAGCTGAGGGGAAGGTTACCCAAGACAGAAACCGCCTCGGACCCGCTGAAGATCGGCGTCTTGGAGTGAAGAACACAGGCCGACAGCAGCATGGTGGCCAGCACAATCACAGCGCGCATCGCAACTCCTTTCCGTAAGGTCAGCCCAGCAACGCCCTTATGCCTTCAACCACCAGCTGGTGGTCCTCGACTTGCGGCAGGCCCGAGACCGTGGCAACGGCCACAACCCCAGCCCCGGCCACGCGAAGCGGCACGGCGCCGCCGCTGTCCGCATAGTCGGCCTCCGGCAGGCCCTCGGTCGCAAGGGTCCGGCCACGCTCGGCCAGTTTCATGGCCACGATCAGCGAGGCCCGGTCCATGATCAGCGCAAGGTTGGACTTGCGCCGCGCCCAAGCGTCATTGTTGCCCGATGACCCCGGCAGGGCGGCATGGAAATAGGTCCGGTTGGCGCTGCGGATGTTGATGACCACCGGCAGGGCGCGGGCCTGCGCCAGACCAACCAATGTGGCCCCCAACTGGCAAGCCACGGTTTCATCGAAATGCGTCAGGATCAGGCTGGTCTCTTCGGCTTCCAGATCGGGCAGGGTGGGGGCGGTCATGGTCGGGTCTTTCCTGTAGCGGTCAAACGGGGCTTTGGCCGACACATTAGGCCGCCAGTCCGGCTTTGGAAATGGGCTAGCGACCGATACACCACGGCTACACCGCGCCAATCCCGCGCAGGATCATGGTCTTGACGCTGTCTGTCGCCCTTTGCCAATCCGCATCGGTCAGCGGCTGGCCGTTCAGCGTGGCGATCTGGTGGCCGAAATCGGCGTAATGCTGTGTGGCGGCCCACAGCATATATAGCAGGTGCTCCGGATCGACCCGCGCCATCTTGCCTTCGGCAATCCAGCGCTCGATCAGCCTGACCCGCCCCGAGGTCCAGTCGCGCAGCGTCGTCTCCAGATAATCCTGAATGACCGGCGCGCCATGCATCACCTCATAGGCCCAGACCTTGGACCCGTCCGGGTGCCGGCGCGAGATTTCCATCTTGGCCTCGATATAGGCGCCAATGCCTTCGACCGGGCCGGGGGCGCTGTCCATCGCTTCTGCGGCGTGCAGCCAGATTTCGAAGATATCCTGCACGACCCTTCGGTAAAGGTCCTCTTTCGTTGGGAAATAGTAGTGTAGATTGGCCTTCGGCAGCCCCGCCAGATCGGCAATCAACTGCATCGTCGCCCCGCCAAACCCCGCCTCGGCAAAGACCTTCTCGGCGGCCTGGCAAATCAGCGCCTCGTTCTGCTGCCGGATTTCATTGCGTCGCAGGGGGCGTAGGGGTTCACTCATGAGCGTGTTGAGAGAATTTTCTTGACCACTTGGTCAGGCTATGATGCGTTTGGCCCTGACCATAGGGTCAGGACAAGTTTTGCCGCAAGGGGCATCAAGATACCCTGCGGCCAAGGGAGACGATCATGGCCGCACCCGGTGAAAACCTGCGCATCAATTCGGCACGCCTGTGGGA
>CANGHD010000186.1 GCA_947453525.1 Paracoccaceae bacterium
GCCATGGCGTCGCAGGCATGCGCCTCGATCTGGAACCAGATGTCGAAGCGGGACTCAGCCGACCAGAGGGCGACCATTTCGGGGCGGGAATAGCGCGGGATCATGGGGCGGCCTTTCGATGGGGTTGCGCCCCCTTAATCCGCAGGGGGACGGGGTGCAAGATGCGCGGATCACGGGGTTGTCATCCCTCGCCTGCGGCGGTGTGGATAGGCTTTGGCAAAACGGAGGGTTTCATGCGGTGGTTATTGGTTCTGGGCTTGATGGCCTCTCCGGTCTGGGCCGGAAAGTCGATGGATGATGCGGGGATTGTGGCGGCCTTGACGGGGCGTGTGCTGGGATATGATGACGCCACCTCGCAGAGCTTCAAGGCGGATGGCGAGACCATCTTCTTCTCCAAGGACGGCAAGCAGAGCATCGGCCATTGGCGGGTGCAGGCTGGGCGCTATTGCTCGGTCTGGCCGCCGTCGGATCATTGGGCCTGTTATGATGTGACGCAAGACGGCGCGACGGTGGACTTTGTCGCGGATGATGGCAGTATCAGTTCCGGACATTATGCCCCTTGAGCGGGCGAAAGGAGATTGACGATGGAAGTGGTCAAGGGACGTGAGGTTACCATCACCTTCGACGGCAGCCGTTGCGTACATTCGCGCAACTGCGTGCTGAGCCATCCGGAGGTCTTTGTGCCGAATGTGAAGGGCGATTGGATCTATCCCGATGCGGCGCGGGCCGATGTGGTGCTGGCCTTGGGAGTCAACTGCCCCTCGGGTGCGATCCGGGTGGCGCGCAATGATGCCACGGTCAGTTCGGACGAGGCACCGGTGGTCAACCTCTTGCGTCTGCGCGAGAACGGGCCGCTGGCCTTTGAGGCACCGCTGCTCGTGCGCGGCAAGGCGGAACCCACGCCACGTGCCACGCTTTGCCGCTGCGGCGCTTCGGCCAACAAGCCCTATTGCGACGGCAGCCATGCGGCGGCGGGCTTTGCGGCCTCGGGTGAGGTGGCGGTGAAGGAGTCGGTGGCGCTGGAAGTGCGGGATGGGGTGGTTGAGGTTAAGCCTTTGCCCGATGGTCCGCTGAAGGTGGTGGGCAATCTCGAGGTCGTCTCTGGCACCGGGCATACGGTGAACCGGGTCACGCAGGCCTTCCTGTGCCGTTGCGGGCAGTCATCCAGCAAGCCTTATTGCGACGGAAGCCACAATGCCGTGGGATTTGTGGCGGAGTGATTTTGGCATTTGGTA
Organism: Paracoccaceae bacterium; assembly: GCA_947453525.1. Classification (GTDB taxonomy): domain Bacteria; phylum Pseudomonadota; class Alphaproteobacteria; order Rhodobacterales; family Rhodobacteraceae; genus Stagnihabitans. The sequence continues at coordinate 1,236 of CANGHD010000186.1, forward strand.
GGATGGGCAATCTGCCCATCTTCCCGATGCCATGGGCAAATGTCCCATCCTACGCTTGGTCGGAGGCCCGGCTTTCATGCCGGCAATGTCTTGCGTGCAAGACAGCAACTGCGTCGCCTTGCCATTCACACGCATCGCAGAGACAGCGTGATCGTCTGCATCGAGCGTGACACCTGCGAGAAACAGGTGCCGCCACGCAAAGGGGCCGCCGTTTCAGCGGCATCCCTGCTTGCTGCGCAAGGTAGACGACCGTCCGGCCAAGGTTGGAATGGGCCATTGGCCCATGGCTCCAGCGCAGCATGGGCCAATGGCCCATCCTACCCCAAAAGGCGCGGGTCGAAGGGGTAGTTCGTCAGGTTCTCGAACCCCGTTTCGGTGATCAGCACCTGATCCTCCAGCTTGATCGAGAATTCACCGCCTTCGGGGGAGACGAGGGCCTCGACACACAGGGTCATGCCGGGTTCCAGCACGTGGTCGAAGCTGCCCTCCACCCAACTGTCCGGATAGGGCACATAGGGCCATTCGTCGCAAAGCCCCACACCATGCATCTTGCAGGAGTATTTGCCCTTCCAGTACTGCCCGTCCAACTGATGCCCGCCGTGCACGATATCGCGGATGCGGGCGCCGGGTTTCAAGAGGTCCATGTTGACGCGGATATGGTCCAGCGCGTGGTGCATGGCTGACACCATCGCATTGGTCGGGCGGGCGTCGCCGATCCACCAGGTGCGGGAGATGTCGATGCACATGCCGTAGCAGCCGATCAGGTCGGTATCAAAGGCCACGATCTCGTTGTTCTGCACGATCCTTGGCCCGCATTCCTGAAACCAAGGGTTGGTGCGCTTGCCCGAGGCCAGAAGCCGGGTCTCGATCCACTCACCGCCGCGCTTGATGTTGCCCTTGTGCAGTTCGGCCCAGATCGCATCTTCGGACATGTCGCCCTGCGGCACACCTTCCCGCGTCGCGGCTTCCATCTCGGCCATTGCAGCCTCGCAGGCGTGGTGGGCGCAGCGCATCGCCAGAATGTCATCGGGGCCCTTGATCGAGCGGGCGCGTTCAGTGACCTCTTCACCCTCCATCACCTCGAAGCCTGCGCGTTCCAGCGCGCGAAGTCCGTGGACCATGATCTTGTCGACCGCTAGACGCCGGTTCGACCCGGCATGGGCGCGCATCACCTCATCCACCTGAGCGGCAAAGTTCTTCGCATCATTGGCCGAAGTGTCCCCCGTCACCGAATAGAAGAACGACGCCCCCGAGCGCAGTTCCTTGACCAAGGGGTTGAAGGTCACCAGAAACGGCGAGTTCTTGTATTCCCACATGACCATATGGCCATCCGCACAGATCAGGCAGGCACGGAACGGGTTGTGGCTGTTCCAGAGCTGCATGTTGGTCGTGTCGGTCGCATAGCGGATGTTCATGGGATCATACATCAGCACGCCGCCATAGCCGCGCGCCACCACGGCATCGACCATCCGGCGCCAGCGGTATTCGCGCATGGTGGCGAGGTTGGGCAACTGCAAGCCCGCCGCCTCCCACTCCCGAAATGCCAGTTGGGTCGGGCCGATCTCGATCCGGTCGTTGTCGTTGGGGGTACCGTCGCCCAACGTGGCCCCGCGCGAGGGGTCGATCTTGCGGCGGTCGGAATAATGGTCTGCCATGCTGTCCTCGTGCTTTTCTCCAATGTGAAGCAGGGCACGCAGGCTTCATTGCCTGCCGCGACAGAGGATGTCGGAAATGGTGCGGGGGGCTGTTCCGCCGGCCTTGGCGGTTGTAGGACCGCTGCATGACCGAGCCCTGCGCCACCCCGATCCTGCAATCACACCTGCCCATTCTGCCGTGGATGGTGCCCGCCCTCTGGCGCCTGCCCGGCATTCAGCCGCTGGATCCGGACATCTGGCTGGAGGTGGATGACGCCTTTGCCGCCCAACTGGCCGAAAAGGCGTGGCTGATGGCAACGCGGCGGGATGATGTGCTTGTCATGACCGAAGCGGCCCGCCTGGCGGCAGACGAATTGCTGCGCTGCGTTCTGGCGCATCTGTCGCGCAAGCCGGGCTACGCGGTCTGCGATGACCGGGTGACGCGACCGGACGGCGTGCAGGTGCCGCTTGACCTTGACGCGCCTTTGCTGACGCTGGGCCATCTGGTGCAGGAGGATTTCTGCCTGTTGCAAAAGCAGGGCGAGGAACATGTCCTGACGGCGGGGCTGCTGGCTTTTCCCGGCAGCTGGACGCTTGCCGAGAAGATCGGGCGACCGCTGACCGCGATCCACAGGCCGGTCAAACCCTATGACGACCAGATGGCGCGGCGCGTGCAGCGGCTGTTCGACATGATCCGTCCCGGCCAACCCCTGTTCCGGATGAATGCCTTGCTTTATGGCGACCCCACGTTATATCAGCCCAAATCCGAACATGACACGCGCCCTCGCATCGGCGAGCGGCACTTCCTGCGGGCGGAAAAGCAAAGCCTGCTGCGTTTGCCGGAAACCGGGGCGGTGGTGTTCTCGATCCACACCTGGGTGGTGCCGGCCTCGACGCTTTCGCCGCAAGAGCGAGCGGCGCTGGTGTCGGGCGGCCATTGAAAAGGCTACGGACGCCGCACTGGGCGAATGCAGGCCCCAGAACCGCGTCGTCAGGCGAGGCGGACCATGGACCCTGCCATTGTCGCGAGGGTTTGGACGAACGGGGTCTGGGACACGGCAAAAAGCGTGCCCACCACCGACACCAGACGCGCCGACAAGGTCAGATCCTCGCCCTTGATCATCGCATAGGCCATCACGGCTGCACCCATCGGCGGATAGACCATGAGAAGGGCTGCATTCAGGCAATGGGCGGTCAGGCGCTGGGGGAGCGACTGGACCGGGCGCGGCGCTGGCTTGGCACGGGCAAAGCTTTCGCGCAACCGGCCTTGGATTTCCTCGCGCCGATAGACCTGGCCCGCCATCTGTCGCCGCCGCGCCACCAGAATGCGGCGCTGATGGGCCGGTCCGGCATCGGCGCCGTGCAGGGGCGATGTCTTGAACAGATCCGTCTGCGTCACATGGTCAAGGATGCTTTCGACCGGCGGCAAATAGGGCGAAGCCTGCGGCAGCATGTCGACACAGGCATCCGCCACATTCGCATCCACCCGGCCCTCGACCTCACGCCACAGAACCGCATTCGGCGGATTGCGGTGCCGTATGCGCTCGACCATGCGCGCGCACATGGCCTGATGGTTCATCAGGTCCTTCTGGGCCGGGCCCGGATGCAGGGGGCCCACGGCGATGGTCAGACAGGCTTCCTGCCCGGCGCGGCCATATTGGGCGCGAGCCAAAAGGATCCGCGTCTCGGCGGTGTCGAAACAGACCACGTCGTCGCAATCCCACTCGACTTTCAACGCTTCGCCGCACAATTTGGTCAGGACCGTTTCCAATTCCACCACCGTTCTGGCAAAGTCGGCAGCCTCTTCGGTCGCGTACAAGAGCTGGGCAATCGTGCTGCGCATCAGCATGGTCATGATGTGTCTCCCGTCTTCACCCTTGCGAACTTGCGCTGCGAATGTGATCGGAAAGGGAAACAAGTTAGGTAATTAGAAGAATTTTAACCATTGCGCTGGACGAATTTTGCCACAAAGCGCACGGATTTGGCCTCTGCGCACCCGTGTTGCGGCTGCCTTAATCCCAGTCAGCCAGATCGCCGCCATTGAGGTGGAACAGCGCCGCCCGTACCAACCCGACCGGCATGGCCAAGGCCAGCGTGCTCCAGGCGATGACATGAGACAATCCACGCGCAAGAAACTGGCCAAGACGGCCTTTTTCCGCCTCTTTCTTGCGCAGATCAGCACCGTGCGTTCTTGGATGCGGTGCTGTGGCCGGCTCTGCGGGCGATTGGGAGCGCATGATGGCGCGGATTGCAGACAGGGTCGGCTCAAGATGGGTGGCGTCAGAACGCAAGGCCGAGGGGGCTGCGGGACATGGCGAAACTGTGGCAGCACTGGCGCCAGAATCTGCGGTGTTTGCGGTGCGAATCATCCCTGGATCGGGGAGAGCTTGGGGCATTTGTGGCACTGGATCAAGGATCATGCGGGCATCGGCAATCCGCATGGCAAGACCTGTCACCGTTTCCGCAACGGCCCGCCGTGACGGGAAGTGGTGCGCGACCTTGCCCAGCCGTGACAGGTTCACCGCAAATCGGCCGGTGTCGATCTGGCTGCCGAGACGGACAAGGCGCTCGGACCCCGCCGCAAGATGCGGCACCAGCCAAAGCCGTGCCATCGCATGGCCCACTGTCACCCAGGGCAGAACCGCAAACTTCGGCTGCTGGCGGCCACCAACCCAGATCGGCGGGCGTGCGGTCTGTGAGGTATTGGATTGGGCGGCATTGCGGCGCAGGGCGGTGCGGGTCATGGCGGGTTCCGTCGCAAGATGTGATGCCAATTTGTGAATGATCAAGGAATGCAGGGGGTTCCGGTGTCTTTTTCATGTTGAGACCAAGGCAGTGCCTCCGTCCAGCGAAAAACCCAGACCGCCTGGAAACAGCCCGGCAGGGCTGATGCCGGTCGGGAAACATTCCGCGCCCAATCCCGCTCGGCAATGCAAAAGGGCACCCCAAGGGGTGCCCTTTCCGTCTGCCTGGCCTAAGGGCTCAGCAGGAATAGTACATCTGATACTCGATCGGGTGCGGGGTGTGTTCAAAGGCGTAAACCTCTTCCCACTTCAGACCCATGTAGGCTTCCAGTTGCTCGCGGCTGAAGACGCCACCAGCCAGAAGGAAGTCCATGTCCTTCTCAAGCTCTTGCAGAGCTTCACGCAAGCTGCCGCAAACGGTCGGGATTTCCGCCAGTTCTTCCGGCGGCAGATCGTAGAGGTCCTTGTCCGAAGCCGGACCCGGGTCGATCTTGTTCTTGATGCCGTCAAGGCCGGCCATCAGCAGGGCGGCGAAGGCCAAATAGGGGTTCGCTGCCGGATCGGGGAAGCGGGCTTCGACGCGCTTGGCTTTGGGCGATTCCGTCCACGGAATCCGGACGCAACCCGAACGGTTGCGGGCCGAGAACGCGCGCAGAACCGGGGCTTCGAAGCCGGGGATCAGGCGCTTGTAGCTGTTGGTCGCCGGGTTGGTGATCGCGTTCAGCGCCTTGGCGTGCAACAGGATGCCGCCGATGAAATACAGCGCCTCTTGGCTCAGGTCGGCATACTTGTCGCCTGCGAAGAGCGGCTTGCCGTCCTTCCAGATCGACATGTTGACGTGCATCCCCGAGCCGTTGTCGCCCTTCATGGGCTTGGGCATGAAGGTCACGGTCTTGCCGTAAGCGGCCGCGACGTTGTGGATGACGTACTTGTACTTCTGGATGTTGTCGGCCTGTTCGACCAGACCGCCGAAGATCATGCCAAGCTCGTGCTGCGCGGTGGCGACCTCGTGGTGGTGCTTGTCCACACGGATGCCCATGCGCTTCATGGTCGACAGCATTTCCGACCGCAGGTCCTGCGCCGCGTCAATCGGGTTGACCGGGAAATACCCGCCCTTGAAGCCGGCACGGTGCGCAAGGTTGCCGCCCTCGAACGCGGCATCCGTGTTCCAGGCCGCGTCTTCCGAGTCGATCTGGTAGGACACCTTGTTCGGGCTGACCTGATAGCGCACGTCGTCGAAGATGAAGAATTCAGCTTCCGGCCCGAAATAGGCCACGTCGCCGATCCCGGAGGATTTGAGGTAAGCTTCCGCCTTGATCGCGATCTGGCGCGGGCAACGGTCATAGGCTTCGCCGGTGTCCGGCTCGACCACGTTGCAATGCACGCAAAGCGTCTTTTCGGCGTAGAAGGGGTCCATGTAGACCGAGGACGCGTCGGGC
>CANGHD010000187.1 GCA_947453525.1 Paracoccaceae bacterium
GCCCGCCCCAGAGGACGTAGTTGGCACCACCCAGCTTGTGGGTCGCGTCCATGTTGGCCTTCACGGTGGCGGCGGCATAGGCGTAGACATCGGGGTCGGGGTTGGTGGCAGCACCACTCATCCAGCGGCGGTTGGAGAACATGTTGGCGGTGCCCCACAAGAGCTTGGTCTTGTGGGTGGATTGCTTTTCCCCAAGGTAATCAACAATTTCCTCAAGGTTCTTCGTGCTTTCTGCGAAGGTCGCACCCTCGGGGCGCACATCGGCGTCGTGGAAGCAGTAGAACGGCGCGCCGAGGATGTCGAACATCTCGAACGCCGCGTCGGCTTTCAGTTTGGCCAGCGCCATCGTCTCGCCGAACCACGGACGCAGCAGGGTCTGACCGCCGAAGGGGTCGTGGCCCTGATAGGCGAAGGAGTGCCAGTAGGCCACGGCGAAGCGAAGATGGTCCTCCATCCGCTTGCCCATGACGACTTCATCTGGGTTGTAGTGGCGGAAGGCGAATTCATTGGCGGAATTCGGGCCTTCGTAAGTGATCGCCGGGATGTCTTTGAAGAAATCGGTCATGTTAGCCCTCAGTGGCTGAGTTTCTGGATGGCGGCAGCGGCCGCCTTATAGCGGGCGTGACCGGCGTCAAAGGCGGCGGTCAGGCGGCTGTCGGGGTCGATGGTGCGGGCGATAGGGGGCATCGTGGCAATCTCGGCCCCGGCCCCGGTCGCGGCCATCAGCCCAAGACGCGCAGCGCCCAAGGCGCCGCCAAAGTCACCGGCGGCAGGAACTTGCACGGGGCAATCAAGGGCGGTGGCGATGGCTTTCAGCCAATAGTCGGATTTGGAACCGCCGCCGACGGCCAGCAGGCTTTCCAGCTTGGTGCCGGTGGCGGCCAAAGCGTCGCGGCTGTCGCGGAAGGCGAAGGTGACGCCTTCAAGGACGGCGCGGGTGCCTGCGGCTCGGTCGGTCTGGTGTTCAAGGCCCAAGAAGGCACCGCGGATCGCAGCGTCGTTCAGGGGCGTGCGCTCGCCGCCGAGGTAGGGCAGGAACAGGGTCTTGGCCGGAGCTTGCAAGGCGCCGAGTTCGCCGGTCAGCGTGGCGGCGGTCTGGCCCACGAGGCTCGCATACCAGTTCAGCGCATCGGTGGCGGCCAAGACGACGCCCATCTGGTGCCAGGTGTTCGGCAAGGCATGGCAGAAGGTGTGTACGGCGGTGGCCGGGTCAGGTTGGTATCCGTCATTGGCGGCAAACAAGACACCCGAGGTGCCCAAGGAGACGAAGGCCTGTCCGGCCTTCACCACGCCAACGCCAACGCCAGCCGCCGCATTGTCGCCCGCCCCTCCCGCCACGACCACGCCCGAGGGCAGGCCCCAGCGGCCGGAGAGTTCGCTGCGGACATGGCCGGAAACCTCTGAGCCCTCGACCAGACGCGGCATCTGGGCGCGGGTCAGGCCAGTGGCTTGCAGCAGGTCCTCCGACCAGTCCCGCGCGCCGGTGTCGAACCATGCGGTGCCGGCGGCGTCGGACATCTCGCCGACATGCTCTCCGGTCAGCCAGAGGCGCAGGTAGTCTTTCGGCAGCAGGACCTTGGCGACCTTGTCCCAGAGGGCGGGTTCGTGCTTCTTCACCCAGACCAGTTTCGGGGCGGTGAAGCCCGGGAAGACGATGTTGCCGGTGATCCGCCGGAACATCGGGTCGCCGTCAAGGTCCGCCGCCTCTTCATGGCTGCGGGTGTCGTTCCACAGGATGCAGGGCCGTAGCACATCGTTGGCCTTGTCGAGGAGGGTCGCGCCATGCATGTGGCCTGACAGGCCGATGCCCTTGACGGAACCCAGCCCGAAGGCCGACAGCTTGTCGAACACGGCCTCGGCGGCTGTGATCCAGCTTTCCGGGGCCTGCTCGCTCCAGCCCTCATGCGGGCGCTGGACGGTCAGCGGTGCGGTGGCTTCCGCCACCACCTTCTGTGCCTCGTCGATCAGAATGCCCTTCAGACCCGAAGTGCCAAGATCAAGACCTACATACATCACGCAGCCTTCGCCGGTTTCTTCCCAAGGATGATCATCGACAGGATATCCTCGTCGGTGACTTCGTTGACATTCACGGTGCCGACCAGTTGGCCGTTCTTCATCACCGAGGCGCGGTCGCAGAGTTTCATGACGTTGTGGATGTCATGCTCGATCAGGAAGATGCCGAGGCCTTGGGTCTTCAGCTCCTGAATGAGCTCGGACACCATTTGGGTTTCATGCGGACCAAGGGCGGCGGTCGGCTCGTCCATGATCAGGATTTTCGCGTTGAAATAGACCGCGCGGGCGATGGCGACGGACTGGCGCTGACCACCCGACAGGGCGGACACCGGCACATTGAACTTGCGGAAGTTGGGGTTGAGACGCCCCATGATCTTGCGCGTCTCGGCCTCCATGGCACTTTCGTCGAGAAAACCGCGCGAGGACACCAGTTCGCGGCCCAGGAACAGATTGCCAGCGGCGGTCAGGTTGTCGGCAAGTGCCAAGGTCTGATAGATCGTCTCGATGTTCTGCGAGCGGGCGTCGCGGGGGTTCTTGATCTCGACCTCATTGCCGTTGATCAGGACCTGTCCGCTGTCGGCATTATAGGCGCCGGACAGGCATTTGATCAGGGTGGATTTGCCGGCGCCGTTGTGGCCCAGCAAGCCCACGACTTCGCCCGGATACAGGTCGATCGTGACGTGATCGACGGCCTTGATGCCTCCGAAGGCGATCGAGATGTCGCGCATCTCGACCAGAGGTGTTCCCGTGTTCATGGAAGTCCCCATCTTTATGGCCCCTTATTTCGTGCGCTTGCGGTAGATGATGTCGAGGTAGACGGCAACGATGAGCACAAGGCCCACGACGATGTTCTGCACGGCGGTGTCAAAGCCGATCAGCACCATGCCGGTGCGCAGGGATTCCGTCACGAGGGCACCCAGAACCGCGCCGTAGATGGTGCCGACGCCGCCGGCCAGCGAGGTGCCGCCGATGACGGCGGCGGCGATGACGTAAAGCTCGTCCGTTTGCCCCAAGGCGTTGGTGGCCGAGGTCAGGCGGGCCGAGGAGATCACGGCGGAGAGGGCCGCCAGCATGCCCATCAGGGCGTAGATCTTCACGGTCATCCAGCGCACGTTGATGCCCGACAGGGCGGCGGCTTCCGGGTTGCCACCGATGGCGAACACATAGCGGCCAAAGCGGGTGCGGGTCATCAGGACCGTCATCAGCATCGCGACCACCACGAGGATCAGCACCGGATAGGCAAAGCCCTGCGCGATGAACAGATCCTCGGGGGCCACGGTCAGGTGGTTGTCTTCGATGTACTTCTTGACGATGCCCTTGGGCCAGAAGTAGTTGTCCACCACCAGAACCGAACCGAGGACGAGGGCGCAGCCGAAGGCACCCATGAAAGCCTCGGCCCAGACCGGGCGCTGCGGGAAGTCATGCTTGCGGCGGTTGGCGCGACTGGCGAAGAGGCCGTAGATGATGGCGGCACAGGCGACCGCGCCGATGATCCACGACCCGGTCGAGCCGACCGAGCCGTAAGGCCCGCCGCCCAGCAGCGCGAAGTTCGAATCGACCGGTGAAATTGTGCGCCCGCTGGCCATCAGGAAGGCCGCCCCGCGCCAGGCCATCAACCCGCCGAGGGTGACGATGAAGGACGGGATGGCAAGATACGCAATGAGCACGCCATTGAGCGCGCCGATCAGCACGCCGAGGCTAAGGCCCACGGCAACCGTGATGATCCAGATCGCCGGATGGCCAAGACCCAGATAGGGCGGCAGCCACTCGACCTGCAACAGGCCCATGACCATGCCGACAAAGCCGAGCACCGACCCGACAGACAGGTCGATGTTGCGGGTGACGATCACCAGCACCATGCCTGTTGCCATGACCCCGATGGAGCACATCTGCACCGACAGGTTCCAAAGGTTTCGCGGGGTCAAAAAGAAACCCTCGCCCCGGACGAGCACGCCGTAAAAATGGAAGCCGAACCAGATCAGCAAAAGCGCACCGGCCATGCCCAGAAGGCGGGTGTCAATCTCGGTTGCGGCGGCGAAACGGGAAAAGAGGCTCCCTTTCACGTCATTGGACGCGGGTCGGGAATGGGGGGCTGTGGTCATTCTGTCCAACCCTCTGGAATATATGGTGAAGGCACATCAGCGCCAGGGATCGGGCCTGCTGCGCGATGCCGCAGGGCCGCACAAATAGAAAAGGGCCTGCGAGCGATGCTCGCAGGCCCAGAGCCGCTTACTTGCAGGCTGCCACGTCGGGCAGAGCGCCTTCGCAAGCCTGAGCCTTGGTGATGTGGCCACCGTCGATCGCGAGATTGATCGTGTCCTTGGTGATCGCCGTCGGCGTCATCAGGATCGCGTTCATCTCGACTTTCTTCTCGCCGTCGGCGAACTTGGTTGCGCCTTCGATCTTGTCCAGCGCCGTGCCGTCGGCCAAAGCGCCGGCGATCTTGCCCGCAGCGTCGCCCAGTTGACGCGCGTCCTTCCAGACCGAAACGGTCTGCAGGCCACGGGCCACACGGTTGATGGCGGCGAGGTCGCCGTCTTGGCCGCCCAGCGGAACGGTCAGGCCTTGCGCAGCGAGGGCAGCGGACGCACCGCCAGCCATGCCGTCGTTTTCAGCCAGAACAGCGTCGACCGCGTTGTTGTTCGCGGTCAGGATCTGCTCCATGTTCTTCTGAGCGTTGTCGGGCTTCCAACCGTCGGTGTAGACTTCGCCGACGATCTTGATGGTGCCGGCCTTCACGGCGTCACCGATGACCGACTCCATGCCAGCGCGCAGGAAGTTGGCGTTCGGATCGCCCGGGTCACCCTTGATGATGGCATAGTTGCCATCGGGCTTGGCCTTCATGACTTCGGTCGCGATGATCTTGCCAACGCCGACGTTGTCGAAGGTCAGGTAGAAGGCGCGCTTGTCTTCGATCAGACGGTCGTAACCCAGAACCGGGATGCCTTCCGCAGCGGCTTTGTCAACCGCCGGAAGGATCGCGTCCTTGTCCCAGGCGTTGATGACCAGAGCGTTGACGCCCTGTGCGATCAGCGCGTCGATGTCGTTCAACTGCTTTTCGGACGAGCCTTGGGCGTCAGCCGAAATATAGGTGTCGCCGTTGGCTTCGATCGCGGCCTTCATGGCAGCTTCGTCGATTTTCCAACGCTCTTCCTGGAACTGCGCCCACGACACGCCGATCTTGTGACCCTTGGCATAAGCAGCAGTAGAAAGGCTGGTAGCCGCGAGCAGCGCGACCAAAAGTACCTTACGCATTTAAATCCTCCCATGGATGCGGCCAGCGTATGGCCGTCCCCGCAGATTCGCCGGGACTGCGCGGAAGTTGCCGCGAATAAATTCAGTTGTCAAAATAAAAGTGATGAGCGAAACTGGAAGTGGTCAGAATGCGGGCAGTTCTTACGCCGCAATGCAGAAGATATGGCAGGAAAGGTGACCGAAAGCCGAAGGTGCTGTTGCCGCTGGGGCAGGGGAGCCGGGCTTTCGTTCGGGATGTGAATAAATGCGCAGGGCCTTGCCCGGATCCTCCGACGACGACATCCGCGTGGGTTGTGGCCCGCTGATTGCGCCATGGTCCGAACAGATGCGCCCGCTGCGCCAGCAGGTCTTTGACCGGGTGCGCGCCTCGGGTCTGGTGGCGCGGGTGCAACTGGCCAAGGATCTGGGGGTCAGCCCGGCCTCGGTCACCACCATGACGTCCGAGTTGATTGAGGCCGGGCTGATCGAAGAGGTGGCTGTCCCGCGCGAGACGGATTCAGGGCGCGGCCGACCGGCGGTGGCTTTGGGCGTGCGGGGGGCCGCGCATTGCGTGGTCGGCATGAAGCTGTCGGACCGCGAGCATACGGCTGTGGTGGTCGATCTGGCGGGCAACATGCTGGCCGATGAGGTCGTCGCCCGCGAGCCCGGGCCCTGTTCGCTGTCCGACCTGCTGGACGCGGTGGAGCATCTTCTCGATCAGGTCTGCGCAAAAGCGGGCCTCGCGCGGCACGATCTCTCTGCCGTGGGGATCGGTGTGCCGGGCTTTGTCGACCATGCCGAGGGGATGGTGCACTGGTCCTCGACCCTGACCGAGCGCGCAGTGCCTTTGGCTGCGGCGGCGCAGGCGCGGATCGGCTTGCCGGTGACCATCGACAACGATGCCAATCTGGTGGCGCTGGCGGAGTTGTGGTTCGGGGCGGGGCGTACGCTCGCCGATTTCGCCGTGGTCACCATCGAGCACGGCGTCGGCATGGGCTTCGTGATGAACCACCGCATCTACCGCGGCGCGCAGCGCCTGGGGCTGGAACTCGGCCACACCAAGGTGCAACTGGACGGTGCGCTCTGCCGCTGCGGCCAGCGAGGCTGTCTTGAGGCCTATGTTGCCGACTATGCCCTGGCGCGCGAGGCGGTGACCGCCCTGAACCTGAACCACAACCAGACCCTGTCAATGCCGGTGCTGCTCGAAAGCCTGTACCAGCACGCCAAGGCCGGCAACGCCACCGCCCGCAGCATCTTCCGCCGCGCAGGCCGCTATCTGGCGATGGGCCTCGCCAATGTCGTCAACCTGTTCGACCCCGCGCTGATCATCCTGTCGGGTGAGCGCATGAAATACGACTATCTCTACGCCGCCGAAACCCTGGCCGAGATGCAGGATCTGGTGATCAACTCCGGCCGCCCCCGCCCGCCCATCGAGATCCACGCTTGGGGTGATCTCCTCTGGGCCCACGGCGCTGCAGCCCTCGCCCTTTCGGCGGTGACGGAAAAGGCGCTGTCGGTGCAAAGGGACATTGCGGCGCAATAGGGTAACATGGGCCAACGGCCCATCCTACCTTTGCCCTTTCACATGGGCTCAAATATCCTGCGGGAGGTCTGGAGGGTGCAAAACCCTCC
>CANGHD010000188.1 GCA_947453525.1 Paracoccaceae bacterium
CGGGCCTGGTGATGCTGGTGGTGGGATTGCAGACCAATGCCAAACGCCGTGCCGCCAATCTGTCGGCGGGGTCTTCCACCGGGTTGGCGTTGAAGGCTGGTCTGACCACGATTGGCCTTCTGGCGGTGATCTTCTACCTCAACCTCGGCCGGGGCGTGCCTTGGATGTTCGCGCTGTTCGTGGCGCTGGTTCTTGGGATGAATTACGCTTTCACCCGCACCAAATGGGGCCGCTCGATGAAAGCCGTCGGCGGCAATGCCGAGGCGGCGCGGCGGGCCGGCATCAATGTGCGCGGCATCTATATCAGCGCCTTCATGCTGTGTTCCACCTTCGCGGCGCTTGGCGGGGTCCTGTCCTCGGCCCGTCTGGCCTCTGCCAGCCAGCAGGCCGGCACCGGAGACGTCAATCTCAACGCCATCGCGGCGGCGGTCATCGGGGGCACCTCCCTATTCGGCGGGCGCGGGACGGCATTTTCCGCACTTCTGGGGATCATCGTGATCCAGTCCATCGCCAATGGCTTGACCCTGCTGAACCTGTCCTCAAGCCTGCGTTACATGATCACCGGCGGCGTCCTTGCGATTGCCGTCATCGTTGACAGCCTGGCCCGGCAAAGCCGCGTCTCGCATGGCCGCGCCTGAAGCGGCCGAAGGAGAAGACAATGTCAAATGAACTCAGCGGCAAGGTCGCGGCTGTCACCGGTGCCGCCTCGGGCATCGGCCTCGAATGCGCCAAGACCTTTCTGAACGCCGGGGCGACCGTGTTTCTGGTCGACCGCGCCGAGGACAAGCTGCGCGCCCTTTGTGCCGATCTGGGGCCGAAGGCGATCCCCCTGGTGGTTGACTTGCTGAATCCGGCCTCGGTTGCGGCGATGTTGCCCGCCATTCTGGCCCAAGCCGGCCAGTTGGACATCTTCCACGCCAATGCCGGTGCCTATATCGGCGGCGACGTCGTGGAGGGCGACCCCGATGTCTGGGACCGCGTCCTGAACCTGAACGTCAACGCCGCTTTCCGGTCCATCCATGCCGTGCTGCCGCATATGGTGGACCGGAAAACCGGCGACATCATCGTGACCAGTTCGATTGCCGGCATCGTTCCGGTGGTCTGGGAGCCGATCTACACCGCCTCCAAATTCGCTGTGCAGGCCTTCGTGCATACTGTCCGCCGTCAGGTTTCCAAGCATGGCATCCGCGTTGGCGCTGTCTGCCCCGGCCCGGTGGTCACCGCCTTGCTCGACGACTGGCCCAAGGCCAAGCTGGAGGAAGCCTTGGCCAATGGCAGCCTGATGCAGCCGGTCGAGGTGGCCGAAGCGGTTCTGTTCATGTTGACCCGCCCGCGCAACGTCACCATCCGCGATCTGGTGATTTTGCCGAACTCGGTGGACCTTTGACATGTATCTGATCGGCATCGACGTCGGCACCGGCAGCGCCCGCGCAGGGCTCTTCGATCTGGCGGGGCACATGCTGGGCTCGGCCAAGGCCGAAGTCACCATCTGGCGCGAGACGGGGTCCATCGTTGAACAGTCCAGCGATCAGATCTGGGAGGCCGTCACGCAAGCCGTGCGCGGCGCCGTGGCCGCCTCGGGCGTCGATCCGGCGCTGGTGTCGGGCATCGGCGTTGATGCCACCTGTTCCTTGGTGGTGCTGGGGGCCGAAGCGGTCCCTCTGCCCGTTTCCTCGACCGATCCGCAACGCAATGTCATCGTCTGGATGGACCACCGCGCCGTGGCTCAGGCCGAGCGGATCAATACCACCGGACATCCCGTTCTGCGCTATGTGGGCGGGGTGATTTCGCCCGAGATGGAGACACCGAAACTCCTGTGGCTGAAAGAGAACCGCCCGCAGGTGTTTGATGCAGCGTGGCAATTCTTCGATCTGGCCGATTTCCTGACATGGCGGGCAACGGGCTCCCTTGCCCGCTCGACCTGTACGCTGACCTGCAAGTGGACCTATCTCGCCCATGAGAATCGCTGGGATGCCAGCTACTTCCAGGCCATAGGCCTCGGCATTCTGGCCGAAGAGGGCTTTGCCCGCATTGGCACCGAAGTGGTAGAGCCAGGAACATCGCTCGGCGCAGGTCTGACGGCGCGTGCGGCAGCCGAGTTCGGGCTGCGCGAGGGCACCCCCGTTGCAGCAGGCCTGATCGACGCCCACGCCGGCGGTCTTGGCACCGTGGGAGCCGAGGGCTCAGATGCGACGCAGAACATGGCTTACGTCTTCGGCACCTCGTCCTGCACCATGACGACAACGCGAGAGCCGGTCTTCGTTCCGGGGGTCTGGGGCCCGTATTACTCAGCCATGGTGCCCGACACCTGGTTGAACGAAGGCGGGCAATCTTCGGCGGGTGCCGCCATCGACCACCTGTTGACGCTGCATCCGGCGCATGGTCAGGCCGCGGCGCTGGCCAAGGCCGAGGGCCTGCCGCTGCCGGTCTGGCTGGCCAACCGGGCGATGGCCGCGAACCTGTCGGACGCGGTTCTTCGGTTGGATGGCCTTCATGTGGTTCCGGAATTCCTTGGCAACCGCGCCCCCTTTGCCGACCCGCACGCGCGCGCCTTGATCGCGGGCATCGGCATGGAAACCGATATCGACAGTCTGCAGGCGCTCTACATCGCGGGGCTCTGCGGGTTGGGCTATGGCCTGCGCCAGATCCTCGCCACCCAAACCGCCCATGGCGCGCCGGTCCAGCGGATTCTGATCAGCGGCGGCGCGGGCAGCCACGACCTTGTCCGCCAGATCCTCGCTGATGCGACCGGCATTGCCTTCGTCACCACCGAAGCAGAGGAGCCGGTTCTGCTCGGCTCTGCCATACTCGGCGCGGTTGCGGGAGGTCATTTCTTGGACGTTAGGGACGCCATGTCCGCCATGACGCGGGCCCGCGGCAGCTTCACGCCGGCGGGCGGAGCCTTGCAAGACCTGCACGACCTGCGCTTCGCCGCCTTCGAAACGTTGCAAGACGCCGCCCGCGCCGTTCAGCGGGCGACCTCTGCGGCTCAATTGCGCCCGCTTACCTGATCGCAAAAGTCTGGGGCCATTGCATGAGGCCGACGGGAACTCCTGTGCTGCCGCAGATCGCCGCGGTCGGAACTCTGCGGTTCGTGAAAAGCAGGCGCAGACCAGCACCATTCCCGTCAGGACGGCGGGGCGTGATCACTCGGGCTTGCGATGCGCAGGCCTTGGTTCTATCGCCGTGCCATCTTCCTTGAAGAGTTGATCCGGAGGCAGGCGGTCCAACATATCCAGCACCGTCTCGCTGGGTCGGCACAGGCGAACGCCTTTCGGGCTGCAAACGATGGGCCGGTTCACCAGAATGGGATGCTCCAGCATGGCGGCAAGGATCATCTCGTCCGGCACGGCCGGATCAAGCAGCCCGAGCGCCTCCGCCGGTGATTTGGTGGTCCGCAAGGCCGTCCTTGGCGTCAGACTGGCCGCCGCGAAAAGGCCAAGAAGCTGCGGGCGGGTCCAGCCGGTTGACAGGTACGCGATCACCACCGGAGTTTCGCCGCTGGCCTCGATGATCGACAGGACATTGCGAGAGGTTTCGCAATCGGGATTGTGATGAATGACGATGGTCATGCCTTCTGGTCCGTTCCGTGCGGCGACAACAGCCAGCCAAACAGCGCCGCCCCCAGCAGAGCCCCAACGATCTGCGCCACGATGAAGGCGGGCACGTCGACGGGCCGGATGCCAGAGAATGTGTCGGTAAAGGCCCGCGCGATGGCGACGGCCGGGTTGGCAAAACTGGTCGACGCGGTGAACCAGTAGGCGGCGGTAATGTACAGCCCGACGAGCCATGCCACGCCCTCTGCCTTGAACCGGACCCCGCCCAAGATCGTGGCCAGAAGCCCGAAGGTCGCCACCACCTCGGCCACCCACTGCCCGGTTCCGCTGCGGACTTTCTGCGATATTTCGAAGATCGGCAGGTTGAACATGGCATGGGCCAGAAGGCTGCCCGCGATGCCGCCCAGAACCTGCGCGGCAACATAAGCCAGCGCCAGTCCCAGCGTCAGATCGCGCCGCAGCGCAAAGATCAGGGTGACCACAGGATTGAAATGCGCACCCGAGATCGGACCGAAAATGGTGATCAACACGACGAGGATGGCGCCCGTCGGCAAGGTATTTCCCAAAAGCGCCAGAGCCGTGTCTTTCGTCAGCGTGTCCGCCATGATGCCGGAGCCCACCACGGTGGCCACCAGCAGCATCGTGCCGAGCGCCTCGGCCGCAAGGCGGCGATTGTTGTCGAAGGTCATTGTTCAACCGCCTTTGCATCGGTCTTGCCGATGGAATCCAAGTGTTTTTGCAAAGCCAATCCGCTCAATGTTCCCATGGGAAGGTTGACGAAGATCGCGATGCGGTTGCGCAGCATCCGGTACGTTTCCGAGAAGGCAAGCCGGCGTTCCGCCTCGTTGCCTTCCACCGCCGCTGGGTCCGGCAGGCCCCAATGCGCAGTCATCGGCTGGCCGGGCCAGAACGGGCAGGTCTCTGCCGCCGCCTGATCGCAGACGGTAAAGACGAAGTTCATCTTCGGGGCCCCGGGTGCGGCGAATTCGTCCCAGCTTTTCGAGCGAAACGGCGACGTGTCGTAGTTCAGGCGCTTCAGCAGGTCGATGGTGTAGGGATGCGGCTCGCCCTTGGGGTGCGATCCTGCGGAGTAGCCGCGAAAGCGCCCCAGGCCTTCCCGGTTCATGATGGCTTCGGCCAAGATGGATCGGGCAGAATTGCCCGTGCAAAGGAACAGCACGTTGAGGGGTTCGGTCATGTGGCACCTCGTTTGCAAGGGGTTGAAGGAAGGACAAACATCATGCTGGTCTGACTGCAGGTCACGCGGTGTGTTCTTGCTGCGGCTGGCGTCATGTTTCATCCAGCCCCGATGAGGTCCAACTGGTGCTGCAAGGCACCCTTGTCGAGTTCGGCCATTGGCAGGGCTGCAAAGCGCCGGATGCGATGGTCGAGCGCGGCATAGGTCTCGACAAAAGCCCGCGCCCGTTCGTCTTCACCATCATTCTTGGCGGGATCCGGCACGCCCCAATAGGCCGCCATCGGCAAGCCCGGCCAGGGCGGGCAATCTTCGGCCGCGGCGCGGTCGCAGACCGTGAACACAAAATCCATCCTTGGCGCCGCAGGCCCCTCGAAGGACCATAAGGGCTTGGGTCGCAACTCGGCAATTTCATGGCCTGCGCGGCCCAGTAGGTCCAACGCGGCCGAGTTGACCGTTGCCGCGGGATGGGTTCCGGCGGAATGGGCCGCAAATCGATCAGGACCCAGATCGCGCAGGATCGCCTCCGCCATGATCGACCGCGCCGAATTTCCCGAACAGACGAAAAGCACGTTCATGGGGCGCTGGCCCGCGACCTGCCATTGCGGGGAGGAAGCCGACGCACAAATGTCCGGGCGACCCCGGCAGCAATCGTCAACCAGATAGCGGACCAGGCTTGTCATGCGATCAAACCGGACACTGTAGAACAGCGAGCGTCCTTGACGTTCGCCTTGGATCAGCCCGGCTGTCTCAAGGTCCGACAGATGGTGCGACAGGGTATTCTGCTTCAGACCAAGCGCCTCGGCAATCTCGGTCGGCCGCACACCGTTGGGAGCGAACCGCATCAGCAGCCTGAACACCGACAGCCGTCCGGGATGCCCAAGGGTCGAGAAGGCAAGGACGGCATCAATCTGTTCCATGCTTCCAGAATATAGGAAATGTATCGACAGACAAGTGAAAGTTCAATGAATACCGCCGTCGGCTTGTCGCCGGAACGCCATCGAAGACTTACTGGGACTTGCAGCCCGGCGTCCACTGACGCGGTCAGCGCCAGATCGGCCCGGATGATCCGTTTGAGGACCCGGCGTCTTGACCAAACTGCATTTCATCGGGCTGCGTCCGCACTGACACTGAAACGGCGCACAGGCTCGGTTTGGCAGGCCATCAATGGATCTGTCTTGCCGGCCCCCTGAGGCGCCAAGCGATCGACCGGACAGCTTTCACGTAGGCGTGCTGATCATCGCCAGGGGCCGGATGTCCACCGGTCGGGCGAGAAGCCGGTCAAGCTGTGAGAACAGCGGTTGCAGGTGCGGCATGGCGAGGTGCGCGTCCAGTGCGGCGCGGCTCGTCCAGTTTTCGTAGAAGACGAAGACACAGGGGTCGGCGGCATCGACGTGGAAGTCGTAGTTGATGCAGCCGGGTTCTGCGCGGGTGGGGCTGACTTGGGCGGCCAGAAGCGAAGCAAGTTCTTCGCGGGTCTCAGATCGGGCGGTGACGGTGCCAATGATGGTGTACATATCAGGCCTTCTTTTGGCTGAGGGCGACGGCGAGGATGATGATCGCACCGCGCGCGATCAGTTGTTGGCTGAACTCCAGCCCCATCAGGATCAGGCCGTTGTTGATCAGACCGATCATCAGGGCGCCGACGATGGTGCCGATGACAGTCCCCATGCCGCCGAACAGGCTGGTCCCGCCAAGGACGGCTGCGGCGATGACCGACAGCTCGTCACCCTCGCCCAGTTGGAAGCGGCCCGATTGCAACCGGCCAGCATAGAGCATGCCGGCGATGGCCGCCGCCAAGGAGGACAGCACCAGAACCTTGAACTTGATGCTGGCGGTGTCTATGCCAGAGTAGCGCGCTGCCGTTTCCCCCCCGCCGGTGGCCAGAACCCGGCGGCCAAAGCTGGTGCGGCGTAACACGAACTGGCCCAGGGCGCCCGCAGCCAGCATCCAGAACAACAGAACCGGGATCGGGCCCAAAGAACCTCCGCCAAAGGCCCAAGCGTAGCGGGGTGACAGGATCGGCACGGCGGCGGTGGCGGAAATCCACATGGCAACGCCCTTGGCGATGCCCATCATGGCAAGCGTGGTCAG
>CANGHD010000189.1 GCA_947453525.1 Paracoccaceae bacterium
CGCCTGATGGTCGCCACCGGTCAGATCGACAGCTATCTGGGTGTGACGCTGATCTATGTCTCGGCCTTCCTGCCCCTGTCGCTTTGGCTGATGAAAGGTGTGCTGGATGCGCTGCCCCGATCCTTGGAGGAAGCGGCAAGGATGGATGGCGCGGGGCACCTGCGCATCCTGTTCTGGATCATCGCCCCGATCTCTGCCCCCGGCCTGACCGCCACCGCGATCCTGACCTTTCTGGGGGCATGGGGCCAATATGTCGTGCCGCTGATCTTCTCGCCCAAGCAGGCCAAGCCGCTGACCGTGCTGATCCCCGAATTTGCCGGCAAGAACTTCGTCGATTATGGGCTGATCATGGCGGGCGGGTCGATTGCCATCGTGGTGCCCTGCCTGCTGGTGATCTTCCTCAACCGCTACCTGATCTCGGGGCTGCTGGCGGGCTCGGGCAAGTAGCACGCGCCTACCCTTGCGCCGGCTGGCAAGCTGCCAAGCCGACAGGATATCAGCACGGCAAACCGGGGTCAGACCACAAGGTCATCCAGACGCA
Organism: Paracoccaceae bacterium; assembly: GCA_947453525.1. GTDB lineage: Bacteria > Pseudomonadota > Alphaproteobacteria > Rhodobacterales > Rhodobacteraceae > Stagnihabitans. Next base: position 542 of record CANGHD010000189.1, read on the forward strand.
CAATCCGCTCGATCCCCAGCGCCGCCTCGGCCTCACATGGCTCGTACGTCATCGTGACCACCATCCGGGTGCCATAACTGCGAAAGGCCGCGAGCCAGCGGTGGCGGAAGGGGCGATCAAGATCGAGGGACACGTGCTGATCGCTGACGGCCGTGACCAGCGCCACCTCGCCACGCCGGACGAGCCGCACGAAATCATCGTCATGCATCAAGGCACCGGCTTCGCCAATCAGACGGTCCATCAGGCGCAGGTCCGACAGCGCCGCAAACTGGGGCCAAGCCCGCTGCAACCCGCGCGACGCCGACAAAAGCCTTACCCCATCCAGGTCAAAATCAGCCCGCAGCGCGACCTGTTGCGACAGAACGAAGGCGTCAACCTTTCGGCGCGCTTCGCCGGAGGCACACATCATGTCGCGCAAGCGCAGCATGAGCGGTCGTGAGGGCAGATCAAGACCGGCCTCCCAGCGCGACACGGCGGGCTGCGAGACCCCCAGCAGATAGGCCAGGGCATCTTGCTTCAAGCCGATGGCTTTGCGCCACCCGCGCAATTCGGCGGAAAAAGGATGGACTGGCTCGGACATGCGTGGGCTCACGGTGACTTCGTGGCCCGCCTATCCGGTTTCGCAAAGGGGAGTGACCGAGCTTTGGTATAGGTCTCGGGTGCACCGCCGAACACTAATGATCGAACAGGCGTGGGCAGGGGGTGCGAGACGCATCCCCTGCCCGGTTTGGTCGGCCGACGTGACGGGTCTTATTGAGCCGTCAGGCGCAGCACAGCGATGTTCTTGGAGCCGTCGGCGGCGGTGGTGGTGCCGGCAACGACGATCAGCTTGTCGCCCTGCAGGGCCACGCGGCTTGCCGTGTCATCGCCTTGGCCCAGCGACAGGTTCACGATCCCGTTTTCGGTGCCGTCATCCGCCGTGCCAAAGCTCTGATCCAGCACACCGTCGGCGTCATAGCGCGCCACGGCGATGTTGGTGCCGGTCGTGTCCTGATGATATCCGACGACGACGGCCTTGCCATCCGCCTGAACGGCCAGCCCGGTGGCGAAGTCATTGCCCTTGCCGAGCGAGGTTTGCACGAAACCATCCGGCGTACCGTCATCGCCCTTGCCAAACGTGCCGTCCGGCGTGCCATCGGTTCCCAGCCGCGCCAGAACGATGTTGGACGACCCATCGGCTGCCACCGTATTGCCGGCCACGTCGATCTTGCCATCGGCTTGCAGCGCCACGTCAACGGCCACGTCATTGCCAGCACCCAGCGAGATGTTCACGAAACCGTCCGGGCTGTCGTCCTTGGCAGTTCCGAAGGTCGCATCCGGCGCGCCCGTCGCGTCATAGCGCGCCACCAGGATGTTGGACGACCCGTCCTCGGCGACATGGGTGCCTGCGACGACGATCTTGCCATCGGCCTGCAATGCAACCGCACTGGCCTTGTCGTCGCCCTTGCCCAGCGAGGTTTCCACCGAACCGTCCGGGGTGCCATCCTCGGCCTTGCCAAAGCTGGCGTCCGGGGTGCCATCGGCGTTCAGGCGTGCCACGATGATATTGGTCGAACCATCGGCCACCACGCTGTCGCCCACGACGACGATCTTGCCATCCGCCTGCACGGCAATATCGCGGGCAACGTCATTGCCGTCCCCGAACGACAGGTTGACGATGCCGTTCGGGGTGCCGTCGTCGGCTGCACCGAAGCTTTGGTCCAGAGTGCCGTCCGCATTCACGCGCAAAACGAAGATGTTGGTCGAGGTGCCGTCGACATGGTAGCCGGCAACCAGCACCTTGCCATCGGCCTGCACCGCAGTCGCCGTACCAAAATCATCCCCGGCACCCAACGAGATATCGACAACGCCGTCCGGCGTGCCGTCATCCTTGCCGACACCAAAGCTTGCGTCAAAGCTGCCATCGGCCGTGTAGCGCACCAGAACAATGTCATTGCCGGTGTCCGCCGTGCGGTTGCCCAGCACCAAAACCGAGCCATCGGCACCAACCGCCAGATCATTGGCCACATCGTCGCCATTGCCCAGCGACGCAGCAACAACGCCCGCCGGAGTTCCGTCTTCGGCGCCCGCGCCAAAGCTGGGGTCGAGCGCACCCGCGCCATCTGCCGCCCAAGCCGAACCGGCGAGAAGGGCAATCGTCGCCACCGTGGTCAGGCCCAAAGCCATACCGGAGCGTTTCACTGTCTGTGTCATGTGGAATCCTTGGATTTGCGAAGCTTCTTCGTGCCGAAGGTCAAGCAGAGCCGTCTCCAGAACCGTTCCGTTTTGGAAGCAAAATCAGATATTTACCTCAAGCACGCCGCGTGCATTACCTAACGGAACATTGCCTCGGACACAAAATCTGAATTATAAGCGCAAAACCGAGTTCGGCAGCATCCATCAAAATTTTACCTCACGACATCAATCGCTTGCATAAAGGTCTGCCCGATACGCGTCGTTTCGTTATAAGAGCGGGGTAAGTTGCGGACCAAATGATCCTTAGCAGCAGCCACAGGTCGCAACGTGAAACTCCGCACACCGGACAGCGCAGCGCCGTGCGTCTGGCCGTCAAAGCCAGCACCGGCACCGGCGATTGACGCTAGGTCAATCACTCCACCAATGCGCAGGATCGGGCTCCACCTCAGCAGGGTGCCAAAGACGTCGTCCCGACCCGATCGGTAAAATTGTCAGTCCATGACCCGATATTGGATACGCTTGTGTGGCGGGCAACCTGTCAGCCTTCGGTGCCGTCGCCAATCCCAGTGTCATCCGATGCACCTTGCCCGTAGAACGCAAGGACACAACCTCAGGGGCACAATGCCCAGGGCACCGCACCAATGGCGCAACCCGACAGGGCTCCTCTGAGTTGCGCTGGAGGATTCCCAAAGCCTAAACCGGACGGACCAGCCCCGTGCCAGAGATTCGTGTAATTTTTCTGCACTACCGGACAAAGCGCGACCTCATCGACGCCCTTCCGGCACGCCCATCATCCTATGATAGCCGAACGATGCACTAAAGATAATTGCGGATCGGAAGACACATCATGGCAACTTGAGGTCATTTGAGCGAGAGCGATTTGCAGGGTAACCCGGCCCTTGTGCTTCAGGTTCGGGGAATTTACGTGCGCTTACGCTTATCCAGTTGGGTTGTGATGTTTCACTTGCCGTGTCTGCTCATGGCGTGCGTCGAGGTGGAGTCCCAGCCGACGCATCCGGATTTGTGCTGGGCAAACACCGATCGTCTGACGATTGCGCAAGGTAAGCTCATTCCGACGCTGGCACCTCCTGAAAACTGCCTGGCAATGCGCCCGCCACCGGCCAAAGCGGCTGGCGCTGCCGGTGGTGCCGGAGGCGGTACCGCGCCGCCTGCACCCGTCACGCCGCAAGTTCCTGCAGCCCCTCCCGCCAACACCCAGCAGGGCAGTTCCCATACCGGCGCGTCTTCGGCTTCAGCGGGTGCCACAGGCACCTCAGCGACATCGACGTCTGGCGGTGTCGCTTCGGCCGCCTCTGCGGGCGCGGGTGGAACATCTGCCTCAACCAGCGGCGGCGGAAGCGCCGCAGCGGCGTCTGCGGGCTCTTACGGTGCCAACGTCGCTTCGGCCGGTGGCGGACAAGCGTCTGCCGCTTCGGCGAACGGCAACGGCGGGACAAGCGCGTCTGGAACGGCGAATGGCAAGTCCTACAGCGTGTCGGCCGGACCGAACGGCGTGAGTATTTCGGAGATCGACTGAGATGAACGGCGGCAACAAAGCCTTGTGTTTGATGTGTGGAGTGCGGGAACTATGGCAATAGCGGCAAGAACAGACGTCTGGGTGATCTTGACACTGGTTGCAATGGCGACCGGCTCGCCCTGCCATGCGCAGGCCTATTCCTCGACCGGAAGCAGCTGGTCTTCGACCTGGGGTTATGCCACAGCCACCGACAGGAGCATCGGCGTCGCCACCGCGCAGGCCATTCAAGCCCAGCATGCGGGCTCTCCCACGTCCGTCGTCAATACCTACAATACGACGAACACCACCAGTTCGGTCGGTTCTATGAACACCGGCACAACGACGGTCACCGTCACCGGCGATCAAAACACGGTTACAGCGCCAAACGGCGCCGACAACACCGGCTGCGTCGACGGAAGCCTGTCCACTGCCACAGTGAACGGCATGAACTCTTTCCCTTCGGGACCGCTTGATCTTTCCGCACTTGGTATGAGCAAGACGGTCAAATGTCCGTAATAGGTTGTAAAAATGAAAAGTAACATCACACGCTGGTTTGCGATAGCGACGTTGTCGGTCGCTACGGGATGCTCGTCCATCCCGGCGATGACAACACCGCGCGGGCAAAATGCCGCCCTTGTGCAGGGCCCCCCGATCCAGGACGTCGTGACCGGCTTTGACGCCGCCTTGTTCTGCCTCAAGGGGCGGGTTCCGCACAACGTCGTCTTCGGCGTGGGCACGGTCGTCGACTCGACCGGCAAGGAAAGCTACGCCGACGGCAATGCGGGCAAGTTCGTGACGCAAGGCGCCGGGGAAATGGTGCAATCCGCGCTGTTCAAAGCCGGCGTTTCGGTGGTGAACCGCCGCGACGATGCGATCACCATCACGGAAACCAACTGGGGCATCCGCGACATCAAGCGTCAGGTGCCGGTGAACTTTTACGTCTCGGGCAGCATCAACAGTCTCGACTTCATCCCCGGCGGCGGCTTCTCGGTCCAGGTCGCGGGCGTTGGTCCGCGCTACCGGCAAAGCCGGATCCTGGTCGCGCTGGACCTGACCCTGACCGATGCCTACACCGGCCGGATCGTCGCGAATATTCCGTTGCAAAAGCAGATCTTCAGCAGCGAAGCCGGTGGCAGCGTCAACAATTTCTTCGGCGATACGCTTGTCCAGATGGACGCCGGCGGCATGCAGCGCGAGGCGATCAACTTCGCCCTGCGCCAGATGCTGAGCCTTGCGACCTTCGAGATACTTGGGCAGGTCATGGATCAGGGCGCCTATGCGCCGTGCAAAGCGCTGATTGCCAGCACCTATGGCGGGATCACCAATTCGGGCACCGCTGATCCGCGTGCGCTGAGCGATGCGATTTCCGCCATGAACGAGGCGGCCAACGACAATTCGATCAAGCCGCTGACGGTGCGGGTCGAACGGGCGACGGCGCCCGGTCCGGCAGAGGCCGGCGCAGCGCCCGCGGCACCCGGCCAGGGCACGCCTTCCGAGCCACCGGCCAATGCCGCGCCGGGTGCGTTCAAGGGTCAGAAGGCCACGCAGGCCGCGACCATGGCAATTCACGCCGCGCAGGATTCGATGAATGCCACCGACACCACGACGGCCGTGCAAAAGGCGGCCGAGGCGCTGAAACTGTCGAACTTCGCGCTGCTCTTGCTGAAAGAGGCCGCATCCGAGGGCTTTGGCGGCGATCAAGGTGAAGTGGCGGCCGTGGTCATTCAGCAGGCGATGCAAGCCGCCCGAGAAGCCGGAACCGCCGCCGCCAAGCGGGTGACGGATGATCAGGCGAAAGCGGGCGTGTTGGCTCCGGCGACCGGGACCGCCCCGACCGCGCCCGCCACAACCGGACCAACCACCGGATCAGCCCCCGCTGCCAGCACTGGGACGGCATCTGGTCCCAGAGCAACCCAAGCCGCTCCCGAACCCGGCAGCCTGTCGGATCAGCAAAAACCGGGAGCGTTGAAGTGACAATCGCTGCGCTTGACCCAAGCCAGTTTCCAATTCCTGCCGATGTGACCTGTCGGCAGGTAACTACGGGCCCCTTCAATCGCCCGCATTCCGTCCAGCGCCGTTGGGGGCAATGGATTTCCGCAACACCGCAACAATCGAGTCCAAAATGAAAAAGCTGCTCATTTCCACCGCCATGCTCGTCGCTCTGACCGGTGGCGCCTTCGCTCAGACCACCACTCCGGCGACCAACCACCCGGCACCGGCTGCCCAACAGCCCACCGCCTCGCTTCTGTCCAGCCTGCTGGCAAACGCAAGCGATCTGTCGGCCAGCCTGTCCAACGTGGCGCAGAACTTGAACTCGGTCGACGGCTCGATCAACGTGGTCACCGGTCGTGACTATGCCGGCATCGCCAATGGCATCGATGCGCTGAATGGCTCGGGCGATGTTCCGTTCGGCTCGCTGAGCTCGATCGGCACCAACGTCATGGGTCGTGACCTGCCGGCGTCGCTGATGAACGTTCTCTTCCCGCTGACCGCGTCGCTGGGCGATCTGTCGACCACGGCAATCGGCGCAATGCAGTCGGGCTCGATGACC
>CANGHD010000190.1 GCA_947453525.1 Paracoccaceae bacterium
ACCTTCACCTCGCGCTGGTCCTTGCCCATGCCACGCACTTCCAAGGGGAAGGACAGGTTCTCGCCCACCGTCATATGCGGAAACAGGGCATAGTTCTGAAACACCATGCCGATGCCGCGCTTGTGCGGCGGCACCTGATTGATCGGAACCCCATCCAGCGTGATCTCGCCATGCGTCGCGGTTTCAAACCCGGCCAGCATCATCAGGCAGGTGGTCTTGCCAGACCCCGACGGCCCCAGCATCGTCAGAAACTCGCCCTTGCCGATCGCCAGATTCAGATCTTTCACGACCAGCGAAACGCCGTCGTAACTTTTCTGCACATGGTCAAATACGACAAAAGCATCGTTGGCGCCGAGTGCTGCCACGCCGTTCTCCCTTCACAGCCGTTTTCCGGCCTTGTTGCTCAAAAGGTAAGCCATTGCCGAAGCTGATTGCAATTGGCTTCTTCACGGGCAAGCCTAGCCAAGAAGAACCCGGTGCAATCGGGCCTTTTGCGCCGGATTTGTCCACAAGAACGGCAAAGCGGCTATAAATATGGCACTCTGGAAGCCAAGCGAGGCCAAATCATCCGATCAGCCGCCGGCCCCGACCCGAATCTGCCGCAGATTTCGGCGCAACCTGTCCAGCACCTGCTGCGCCTCGCGCCCCGACAACAGCGGCAGGCATCGCGAACCGTAGGCCTGTGCCAGCGCCGCCGCCTCGATTCGGCTGCCCGGCCCGATCAGCCGGAAGACGGCGATCCGGTCTTGCCAGCCCAGCGCCCGCAAAGCCTCGGGGCCTGGAAAGAAGCTTTCCGCCCAGCCGCCACCCGCCTGCACCAGACCATGCCGCGGCAGCATCAGATGGTGATAGGTCATCGGCCTGATCGCCGTGACAACCTGCGCGCCCCGCCCCCACAGCGCCAGATGCCGCGCCCGGATCAACGCCTCGCCGACCCTGATGCCATGCTGCGGCGAGACGGTGATATCCTCCCACAGCCCATAGTGCCCGGCACGCAGCCGAACCGGGCGCAGATCCGGACGGTCCGTCAAGGCCGCCGTGTCCAGATGGCGCACACCATGCCACAGGACCGGCGCCGCCCCCTCGGGCGTCAGCACCCGATCTCCGCGGGCCAGACTTTCCACCGCCCGCAGCCCCTGCGGCGTGGCGATCCGGGTGCCGTGCGCAAAGCAGACCACGCCCATCTGATGCAGCTTGCCGGGCAGACAGACCTCCGCCGGGGAGACGCCGACCAGGACGATGCTTTCGCCGCCGGGAAACCCGAGCAGCGCGTTGCCATGGCCATCATCCGACACCGCGACGTCAAAGCTTCTGACCTGCGAGCCGTCGGCATTGCGCAGGGCCGAGACATCCAACTGGTCAACCGTAAGGCTGTCCTGCACCGCCATGCCGAAGTCCGTGATCCGGTCGGCCCCATCGCCCGTCCCCATGCCGAACAGATCATGGCCGCTACCACCGCTCAGCGTGTCATTGCCCGCCCCACCCCGCAGTCTGTCATCGCCCGCCTCGCCAGACAGGAGGTCATTGCCCTCGCCCCCGCCGGCCACATCATTGCCATCCCCGCCGAACAGCGAGTCCGCCCCGGCATCGCCGGTCAACGTGTCATTGCCTGCCTCGCCAAAGACAAGGTCATTGCCCGCGCCGCCCGCGATCTGGTCATCCCCGTCGCCACCATAGCCGCTGTCATCGCCCAGATCACCCGACACCGAGTCATCCGCCGTGCCGCCATAGATCAGGTCATTGCCATCGCCGCCGTACAGGGTGTCGGTGTTGCCGGCACCGTAAAGCCGATCGTCCCCGGTTCCGCCATAGAGCGCATCATTGGTATTGGCCCCTTGAACCGTGTCGTTCCCAGCCCCGCCGAAGAGTTGGTCGCCGTAGGACGGGCTTTCATCCGTGCTGGCGATCAGGTCATTGCCATCGCCGCCATAGACCGTGTCGAACGACTGCTCGACCGTGATCGTATCGTCGCCAGTTCCGCCGAACACCAGATCAGTGTCGCCCGCCCCCTGACCGGAGCCCGTGAAGACGTCGTTGCCATCACCCAGATCGATATAATCCGCGCCGCCGCCGGAAAGATTGCCCGCCGCCTCGTCGGTGACCCAGTCATTTCCGCTGCCGCCGAAGACAGAGTCACTGCCCAATCCACCTGACAAGCTGTCATTGCCATCGCCGCCAGAGACCGAGTCGATGCCATCGCCCCCGTCAAGGCTGTCATTGCCCGATTCCCCTGACAGGACATCGTCGCCCGACCCGCCCAGCACGGTATCCGCGCCGTCGCCGGACCAGACCTGATCATTGCCCGCCCCAGCATCGATCAGATTGGCCCCGGAATTTTGCGCGCCATAGCTGTCATCCATATAGTCGGCACCGTCGCCGCCATAGACGGTGTCAGCACCGTCGCCGAACAACAGCGTGTCATTGCCGGCATCTCCATAAAGCTGGTCGTCATTGGCCCCGCCGTAGATCGCATCGCCGTCCGCCCCGCCGTACACGGTGTCGTTCCCACCGCCGCCCGTCAACTGGTCGCCGCCAGCCCCGCCATAAAGCGCATTGTTGCCGGTATCGCCGGTCAAGGTGTCGGCAAAGGCCGAGCCTGTCAGGTTCTCGATCCCGGTCAGCGTGTCGCCCTGCGCATCGCCTCCGGTGTTGGCCGACCCGTTGACCGTGACAGCAACAGCCGACCCCGAGGCCGAATAATCCGCCATATCCGTGCCCGCCCCGCCGTCAAGGCTGTCGGCACCGCTGCCGCCCGCCAGCGTGTCATTCTCGGACCCGCCATAAAGGCTGTCGTTGCCGGTGCCGCCCCACAGGCTGTCATTGCCCGCGTCGCCGGTCAGGCTGTCATTGCCAGCATCGCCAAAAACCTGATCCGCCTCGGCCCCGCCCTGCGCCGTGTCATCATCGGCCCCGCCATAGAGCAGATCATTGCCCGCGCCGCCAAGGACCGTGTCCTTTCCGGCGTCGCCATAGAGGGTGTCGTTGCCATCATCGCCGCTGACACTGTCGACCCCATCGCCGCCATAGCCCAGGTCATTGCCCAAGCCGCCAAACAGCGTGTCATTGCCGCCATCGCCGCTCAGTGTGTCATTGCCGTCATCGCCAGAAAGCAGATCGTTGTTGTCGCCCCCCGAGAGGGAATCGTTGCCTGCGCCGCCGTACAGCAGGTCATTGCCCTTGTCGCCGCCCAAGGTGTCATCGCCCGCCTCGCCCTGAAGCTGATCGTTGTCATCGCCGCCGTAAGCCAGATCGTTGCCATCGCCGCCATAAACCGTGTCATTGCCCTTGTCGGCATAGACGCTGTCATTGCCCGCCCCCGCACGGATCACGTCGTCATTGCCAACTGCCCCCGGTCCGGCATCGTTGGCATCGACCAGATCGCTGCCCCCGGCAATCGGCTCGACATAAGTGCCGTTGATCAGATCGCCAGAGGCCGTGCCGTCGATATAACCATCGTCAAAACCCGTGACAGAGCGGCTGGCGCTCATCCCGGTATAGTCGGCGCCGCCGCTCATCCCGGTCAGGGTCAAGGACCGGATCGGCTTGGCTTCGTAAGCCGCAGTGTCATTGTTGTTTGAGAGCTCCGGCGCCAGAAACAGCTTGCCCGTCGTATCCTGCGCGAGGACCGCGGTGACCGTGGCCGTGCTGCCGTCGCTGTAGGTGACGGTCGCGTCGTATATCATGGTGCCGTCGAAGGTATAGGTCGCCTTGCCCGCCCCCAAGTCGGTGGTGAACTGATCGTTCGACCCGACACTGGTTTTGGACCCCATGTTGTTCATGTCCAGCACGCCGGCCAAGCCGCCCACGTCAATCATGGTGGCCGAGGTGACGTGATGCGCCAAGGGGTCGTCCTTGGACCCGAAGGTGGTGCCGACCAGCTTTCCGGCATCCTCCGCCGTCTGGTTGCCCTCGATCGGGTCGATCTGGATCGCGGAGGTGCCAAGGTAAATCCAGTTGAACGTGGTGGCCGTGAGTCCCGACCCGGACGCCATGCCTCAGCCCTCCCGCAGCAATGTGGCAGAACGGCGAACCAACGCGCTGCGCTGACCTCTCCGACCTGGCGTCCAGCCTGCGCCACTTGCCCTTTGCCCCACCATCGCGCCCTTCCCAAGGCCGGAAAATCTTCCCGGCCTTGCAACCATGGAGCCGAGCCCCTAAGGCCGGGTTAAACGACGGATTTGACGGATTTTAGACGGAACCGCGCAGGCCGTGGATAGGGCTGGCCACACTGGCCACAACCGACTGGCCGGCAGTCACGCGGCGCGCAAACACCCGCTCTGAAACCACAACAGGAAGAACCGTACCGGCTTCACATCCAATGACCATTGGGTTTCAACCGTGGCTGATCGTATGAGGTGGGGGGATAACCTGGCCGGATTGGTGCGGATGAAAAGACTCGAACTTTCACTCCGATTAAAGAACAGCGACCTCAACGCTGCGCGTCTACCAATTCCGCCACATCCGCATCGATCCGGCTCAGGTGGGGGGTTCTTAGCGGGTGACAGCACGGATGAAAAGGGGGAATCTGCGGCGGCGTCCTGCCATCTTTGGCCCCCCTGTGCCCCCGCCGCCAACCCCGCACCGCCCGATCCTTGCCAAGCCAGCGCGCCTTCCTCTGATCTCCAAAGTGCGCCCCACCTCTCTACCGTGCAGCGGGCGACCTCTTCACCGTCGCGCCGCAGGACATGCCAGATCTTGCTTGCACCATAGAGCTTGCGGTCGTCCTCCCAGGCCTCGTCGATCTTGAGGCTCATGGCGGCGTCGGACTTGGCACGGGCAGACGCCCGGTCAGGATCACGTGCAATAGCGCGCCTTTCAGAATAGGTAGATGGGGCAATCTGCAGCGCCTTGCAGATCGGCCAGACTCCAAAAGAACCCACGCTTTCCTCAATGAAAGCAGTCATTTGCGAAACGGGCGGTCGAGCTCCGCCTGAACAAAATATGCCGACGCCTTCCTCAGGATCTCGTTCGCCTGCCGGAGTTCGCGCACCCCGTGTTCAAGTTCTTTGGCCCTGGCCTTCCCTGCACTCGTCTGGGCCAAGGGGTCCATAGCATAATGGCGGGCGAAGGGAGTCGCGGAGCGCGGGTCGATGCCACGGCTCGGACCAAGGACGCCTTCCAGTACCCAGAGGGGGCTGGCGCAATGATGTTGGACTACGACCCGCCCAAGGAATGCGTGCTTCCGCTGGATCGCGACGGCCTCGGGGCAGCGGTCAGGGCGGCGGTGCAGGGCTTTGGCACCGGGCGAGATTCTGTCGTCGCCCGGCGCGTCGAGCTGCTTTTACAACGAGGACACGCCGCTGTGCGGCTTCACGCGCGGTGAACGGACGCTCCAATCTGGAATTGATCCAAGGTGCCGCAACACATCCGCGTCATTCTGGCCGGTTGTGGATGGTTGCCGGGCCGCCTGGCATCGACAGTCCGCATATCATTTCATCGATCCAATCGCCTGCTGCGGCCTGTTTCATCGATCCCTTGCCTCGGATTGACCAGCTCATGCCGAGTCCAGTGGCTTGCAGTTTTTCAGGTTGACAGAATCGCCGTGCGGATCGCCACTTGAACCAAATACAGATTGGTTCGCGCAATGATGCCACCCCGCCGCAAGATGACCGCAAGGGACGACATCAACGTCGTGAGCGCCCGGCTGCTTGCCATCATTGAAAGTGGCAGTTTTCCGGCGGACGGGCGCCTTCCGACCGAGCGCGAGTTGAGCGAAAGCATGGGGGTCAGCCGGCGTGCTGTTCGCAGCGCTTTCGACATTCTGGTCAGCGGGGGGCTGATCTGGCGCCAGCAAGGCAAGGGCACTTTCGCCGGTCAGGCGCCGGACAGAACCCAAGTCCTGGCCGCGGAAATTGCCGGTGAGACGAATTTCACCGAAGTGATGGAAGCCAGGCTCTGCATCGAGCCGGTCTTGGCGGCGATGGCTGCAAAACATGCGCTTCCGGCAGATATCGAACGGATGCGCAATCTGGCCCGCCGGACGTTTGAGGCGACCGATCCCCAGTCGATCGAGCTATGGGACGGGGCGCTGCATCGGTTGATCGCGCGGACCGCGAACAACCGACCTCTTTTGACGGCCTTTTCCATGATCGACGAAATCCGCAGCAACGCGGGCTGGATGGGGACGCGACAAAAGGCGCGCTCGCAGGAGACGCTTCGGATCAGTGACGGCGAACATCATGCGATCATCCTCCAGATCGAGGCAGGCCATGCACAGGGTGCGGAAGACGCGATGCGGCAGCATCTGACAACCCTTTACGGCAACCTCAAGCGACTTCTGAACCTAGAATGTGGAGCCTGACGTGACACAGACCGAGATCACACTCGACACCATCGCAGCCGCCGAACGGCTGATGGGCGTCAGCTACAGCGCGGCAGAGCGTCTGCAGATGCTGGACAATCTGGAAGGTCAGATCACCTCTGCCCTGCAGCGCCGTGCCGTGCCCATGGCCAATCCGGTGCCGATGGCGATGCGGTTCGACCCGCGCTTGCCGGGGTTTGTCATGCCGCACGGGGCCGATGCAGTGCGTCTGTCGCAGGTGACGGCTGACCTGCCCGCCAAGGACGAGGATATTGCCTTTGCGCCGGTCACGCATCTGTCGGCCTGGATCAAAATTGGCGCGCTGAGCAGCCGCCGGTTGACACAGATCTATCTGGCGCGGATTGCAAGGTTTGGCCCGAAGCTGGAATGCTTTGCCGCAGTCAGCCCCGATCTGGCGCTGGCCGAGGCCG
>CANGHD010000191.1 GCA_947453525.1 Paracoccaceae bacterium
CGGCGGCGAGGCCGGCGAGGAAGGCGACGTTTTCTTCGATGGAGAGGGACTTGCCCTCGCCCTTCATCTCGTAGCGGCCGCCTTTGAAGTATTCGGTCGCGGCGCAGTCGAGGGCGAGGAAGATATCCTCACCCGGCCGGTAGCCGGCCTTTTCGATGGATTTCAGAATGAAATCCAGTGCATCGCGGGCGGAGTTCAGGTTCGGCGCGAAGCCGCCCTCGTCGCCCACGGCGGTGTTGTGGCCTGCGGCTTGCAGCTCTTTCTTCAGCGTGTGGAAGACTTCCGAGCCCATGCGGATGGCTTCGCGGACGTTTTCCGCGCCGACCGGCATGATCATGAATTCCTGAATGTCGATCGGGTTGTCGGCATGTTCGCCACCGTTGATGATGTTCATCATCGGCACGGGCAGGATGCGCGAGGAAGTCCCGCCGACATAGCGGTAGAGCGGCTGGCCGGTGAATTCGGCGGCGGCCTTGGCCACGGCGAGCGACACGCCGAGGATGGCGTTGGCGCCGAGGCGGCCCTTGTTGGGGGTGCCGTCCAGTTCGATCATGGTCAGGTCGATGCCGACCTGCTCGGTCGCGTCAAAGCCGATGATCGTCTCGGCAATCTCGCCGTTCACGGCCTCCACAGCCTCCAGCACGCCCTTGCCCATGTAGCGGGACTTGTCGCCGTCACGGCGTTCCACCGCCTCATGCGCGCCGGTCGAGGCGCCCGAGGGCACGGCGGCGCGGCCTGAGGCGCCGCTTTCCAGAACCACATCCACCTCGATGGTGGGATTGCCGCGGCTGTCAAGGATTTCGCGGGCGTGAATGTCGACGATCGTGCTCATGGAAGGCTCCAATGGCAAAAGGGGTGCTCTCGACCCTGCTTTAGCCGGGGTTTGTAACAAGGGGAAGAGGGGTGCGGCTGCGGTGGCGTTTTGAGCGGGTTATGACGCAGGCTGAGGGGTCGGATGCAGGGCGGCGCGCGATCTGGTGCGGGCGCGTTCGCGGGCGAAGGAGTAAAGGCCCGAACCGATGATCAGGCAGGCACCGAGGGCGGTGATCAGGTCGACCGGTTCGGCGAAGACGGTGAAGCCCAAGACGATGGCGAAGACCAGACGGGTGTAGCGGAAGGGGGCCACGACAGAGACCTCGCCGGTGCGGCTGGCGGCGGTGATGGCCCAGTAGCCGACGGCCCCCACCACGACCATGCCGGCAAGGCCTGCCGTCTGCCACGCATCCGGCACCGCATGCTGGCCGGTAAAGATCATCATGCCGGCGCCGAGGGCCGTCACCGCCATCAGACCCCAGGCCGAGATTTGCGCATCGCTGTAGTGCGGCGGGATGACCCGCGTAGCCAGGTCGCGGGCGGCAAGCCCCGCGACCGTGACCAGCACCCAAAGCGCCTCCGGTCGGAAGCCATCAAAGCCCGGACGGATCACCAGCATGACCCCCGCCAGCCCCACGGCAATAGCCGTCCAGCGCCGCCAGCCGACCGGCGCTTTCAGGAACAGCGCTGCGCCCAGCGTCACGGCCAGCGGCATCACCTGCAATACGGCCGAGACGGTGGGCAGTGGCACCGAGGCCAGGGCGGTGATATAAGCCAGCGACCCGACCATCTCTCCGGCCGCGCGCACCAGCACCGCCGGATGCAACGCGCCCCTGATCCAGATGCCGCGACCGCCCCGTGCGGCCAGCCAGCCAAAGAACGGCACGCCGAAGATGCCCGAGATCAGCACGATCTCACCCGTGGGCAGGTCGGCTGCGGCGAATTTGATGAACATGTCCTCAAGTGCGAAGGCGGCCATCGAAGCCACCATCAGAAGAATGCCGCGCAGGTTGTTGGCCGGGGTCATGTTGTGCTCATTTCTTGGACGGCACGCCCAGAAGTTCCAGCCGGTGGCCGATCAGCCGATAGCCGAGCCGGGCGGCGATCTTTTCCTGCAGGGCCTCGATCTCGGGGTCGACGAATTCTATCACTTGCCCTGAGTTCACGTCGATCAGGTGGTCGTGGTGGTCGCGCTCTGCATCCTCATAGCGCGACCTGCCGTCACCAAACTCCAGACGCTCCAGTATCCCCGCCTCCTCGAACAGCTTCACCGTGCGGTAGACGGTGGCCAGAGAGATGCGCGGGTCCAGCTTCAGGGCGCGGGCGTGGAGTTCCTCGACATCGGGGTGATCTTCCGCCTCACCCACCACGCGGGCCACGATGCGGCGCTGGTCGGTCATGCGCAGGCCCTTGGCCACGCTGCGAGAGATGATGTCGGCCATGGCGGTCCTCCTGCTCTGCGCTTTAGCGAGTGCGGGCGGTGTTGGGAAGGGGCGCGGGGACGTCAGACGTGCGGAGTTCACGTGGGGGCAGCGGGCGGAGCCGAGATCACTTGGGGGAAATCAGGCGCGCGGTTGCAGGTAGCGCGCCGCTTCCTTGATGCCCCAGTCGGCCTGATGGGCCGGACGTGTGCCATCCTCGTTCAGCCAGAGGCCATGCGCGCCAAGCGTGCGGGTCGGGATCGCAGCGCGGTCGATCGCGCCCTCCAGCGTCAGGGCGAGGTCGAGGCAAAAGCGCGGATCGCGGAAGTGCCACGAATGGGTATAGGCGAAATCGGCTCCGGCGCCGGGTTTCAGCGTGCCGAAATGGGCGGTGCAGTCGACGTTGACGGCCTTGGCATCGGCATCGGCGGGCAGCCCCTTGCGGCCAACCCTTGGCGAAACGCCCACCCGTTTGGCGTTCGACACCGCCAGCACGGCGTCATGGCCGTTGGAATAGTTGGTCAGCCGGTTGATACGCTGGAACATCGGCTGCGACCAGCTGGCCGAGGCGCGCAAACTGTCGACCGAGACGTCGCCCGCAATCAGCGCCACCTGACCGATCCGCCAAGGGCTGGAGAAAGAGGTGCCATCCTTCTGGGCCTGGGCAAAGGCCTCGAGAATCACATAGGCGCCGGTGGAATGGCCCAGGAGATGCACATTGGTCACGCAGCCCGCCTTCTGCCCTGCCATCAACAGCTTCAGGCCTGACCCGACCAGTTGGCCCGCCACCCCGGTCGCATCCATCCGGTCCTCGACATAATTCAACACGTTGTTGCCCGAGGGCCAGTCGAAGGCCACCACCGTGCCATGCCATCCCTGCGATTTCAGCGTGGTGCGCAGCTCCCCGGTGCGGGCGATGACCGAGGCGATGTCGTTGTTGAAGCCATGCACGAAGATCAGCACATCGCCCGAGGGCGAGATGGAGTTCGGGTTCTCGTCGCCATCAGCCAGACCCTGCACTTCGGCAGCCCATTGTTTGGGCGGGATGACCTCGGCGGGGGTATAGGTGGCCGCACCGCTGGCGACCTTGATGAACTGTAAAGGGCCGGGTTCCGCGATAAAGGCAGTGCCAGCGCGTTTGCGGGCACAGATCAGGTAGTCGAATGTCATGGCTATTCCTTTCAGATCAAAGAGGGGGGTGAAAGCGAAACCGGGCCGCGCATCTGCCGCGAAAGCTTTCAGTGTGAGCCCGAAACCCGCGAAAATCAACGACGGCGTGGGTTGACCCGGCGGGGTTGTGGCGTATGGGTTGCGACGCAAAATGGGGGTCAAGATGCGCAAGGACAGGCTGGACGGTTTGGGGACTGCCGCGCTTCTGGGGGTCGCGGGAATTCTGGCCGTCAACCAGATCGTGATCAAACTGGTCGACAAGGGCCTGCAGCCGGTCTTCTTCGCCGGCGCGCGCTCGGCCTTGGCGATTGTCTTTGTCGGTGCGTGGCTGTGGTATCGCGGGCTTCTGGGCCGGGTCAAGCGGGCGGATCTGGCACCGGGTCTGCTGATCGGCACTGTCTTTGCGGTCGAGTTCATCGGCCTTTTTCTGGCACTGGACCTGACCACCGTGGGCCATGCTGCGCTGATCATGTATTCGATGCCGGTCTGGCTGGGGATTGCCGCGCATTTCCTGCTGCCGGGCGAGCGCGCCACGCCGATCAAGACTTTGGGGCTGGTTCTGGCCTTTGCGGGCACGGCTTGGGCGATTTCGTCACGCGGGGGGTCGGGGCAGGTCACCTGGCTTGGCGATTTCTGCGCGCTGATCGCGGCCTGGGGCTGGGCGGGCACGGCGATGATCGCCCGCACCACAAGGCTGAAGGATGCGGGACCGGAGGCGCAATTGTTCTGGATGGTGCTGGTCTCGGCCCCGCTTCTGCTGGCCGTCTCGCCTTTGTTCGGACCCTTGATCCGCGACGTCGGCCCAATGGACTGGGTCTGGCTTTTGTTTCAGGCCTCGGTCGTGGTGGCGGGAGGATTTGTGACATGGCTCTGGCTTTTGTCTGTCTATCCGGCCTCGACCGTCGCCTCCTTTTCGTTCCTGACGCCGATCCTGTCGATCCTGCTGGGTCATCTGATCTTTGGTGAGTCGCTGTCCCTCACCCTGCTGGGGGCCGCCGCTCTGGTTTCGTTGGGTATCATCCTGATCAACCGGAAGGCGAGTTAGATCGGCAGAATCAACGCTGCCTTGCGCGGCGGACTTCGCACGGAAACTTATCCAGTGCCGCCAAGGACCACGCCTGTCAGGCAAAACTTTCATTTGTCCATAGATGTCCCACCGTCATCCCCTGTGTTATCCACACAGGTGCGACCCATGCAAAAACGCCACACCTAGACACCGCCTATACGTCAAGCACAAAATCTGGGGGTGATGTGCAAAAAATTCGTTGCTGGCGACCGGAACTTGCGTCAATTTGATGACGTTGGGGCCAAGCCAGATAACGGGCAGCGCCTTGGCGGGGACAGGTCTGACAGAATGCAGAACCTCTGACGAGGGACGCGCCCGGCGAGGGAATGCGGGTGTTCAGTTGTGCCCTTTCCCTGGGGAATGAGACACAAAGGAATTTGGGGCACATGAAGATAGAGCGCAAACTTACGACCGCGGACAAGGGCGCATACGGCGCTTTGGCGTTTCAACTGACCACATCGGAAATTCGAAATCCCGATGGCAAGGTCGTGTTCCGCAACGAAGCCGTGGAAGTGCCCGAGGGCTGGAGCCAAGTTGCGGCCGACGTGCTCGCCCAGAAGTATTTCCGTCGGGCGCAGGTTCCGGCTGTGACCAAGCGCGTGTCGGAAAAGGGCGTGCCGCGCTTCCTGTGGCGCCATGTGCCTGACCTTGAAGCGCTGGAGCAGTTGCCCGCCGACAAGCGCTATGGCGGAGAGACCTCGGCCAGGCAGGTGTTTGACCGGCTGGCGGGAGCCTGGACCTATTGGGGCTGGAAGGGCGGCTATTTCACCACCGAGGCCGACGCCAAGGCCTATCACGATGAGATGCGATTCATGCTGGCGCGCCAGATGGCGGCACCTAACAGCCCGCAGTGGTTCAACACCGGGCTGCATTGGGCCTACGGCATCGATGGTCCGTCACAGGGTCACTACTACGTCGACTACGAGACCAAAGTGCTGACCAAGTCTGAGTCCGCTTACGAGCATCCGCAGCCGCATGCCTGCTTCATCCAGTCGGTGCGCGATGATCTGGTGGGTGATGGCGGCATCATGGACCTGTGGGTGCGTGAGGCTCGGCTGTTCAAATATGGTTCGGGCACGGGCACCAACTTCTCCAGCTTGCGCGGCGAGGGCGAGAAGCTCTCGGGTGGCGGCAAGTCCTCGGGCCTGATGGGGTTCCTGAAGATCGGTGACCGGGCGGCAGGGGCGATCAAGTCGGGCGGTACGACGCGGCGGGCGGCCAAGATGGTGATTTGCGACATGGATCACCCCGATGTGGAGGCCTTCATCAACTGGAAGGTCATCGAGGAGCAGAAGGTTGCTTCGCTGGTCGCAGGCTCCAAGGCGCATGAGGCGCGGCTGAACGAGATTTTCACGGCGATCCGGCTTTGGGATGGCTCGTCTGAGGATTCGGTCGATCCGGCGAAGAACGCGGCTCTGAAGGCGGCGATCAAGTCGGCCAAGAAGGCGATGATCCCGGACACCTATACGTTCCGCATCCTGCAATATGCGAAACAGGGCTTCACGAGCATTGAATTCCCGACCTACGACACGGATTGGGATTCCGAAGCCTATATGACCGTCTCGGGCCAGAACTCGAACAACTCTGTCCGGGTGACGGATGCCTTCCTGCGGGCGGTCAAGGAAGACCTGCCGTGGGAGTTGATCCGCCGCACCGATGGCAAGGTGGCCAAGACGATTTCCGCCCGCGAGCTTTGGGACCAGATCGGCCACGCCGCCTGGGCCTGCGCTGACCCGGGGATTCAATTCCACGACACCGTCAACGCCTGGCACACCTGCCCGGAGGATGGCCCGATCCGCGGATCAAACCCCTGCTCGGAATACATGTTCCTTGACGATACGGCCTGCAATCTGGCCTCGATGAACCTGCTGACCTTCCAGAAGAATTCCAAGTTCGACGCCGAGGCCTATATCCACGCGACCCGTCTGTGGACGATCACGCTGGAAATCTCGGTGATGATGGCGCAGTTCCCGTCGAAGGAAATCGCGCAACTGTCCTATGACTTCCGGACCCTTGGTCTGGGATATGCCAACATCGGCGGCCTGTTGATGAACATGGGGCTGGGCTACGACTCCAAGGAGGGCCGGGCGCTGTGCGGCGCTTTGACCGCGCTGATGACCGGGATCTCCTATGCGACCTCGGCTGAGATGGCCAAGGAACTGGGCGCTTTCCCGTCCTATGACCGCAACGCGCCGCATATGCTGCGCGTCATCCGCAACCACCGGGCTGCGGCCTATGGCACGGGGGCCTA
>CANGHD010000192.1 GCA_947453525.1 Paracoccaceae bacterium
GCATTCACCCACATGTTGAAGCCGATATAGTGGGCCTCCATCGGGTCATTGGTGGTGCGCTTGTCGTTCTTGGTGAAGGCGTGCCACTGCTTGATCCAATCCGCGTTCGCCGGGGTATCGGCGGACTCGAAGTAGTTCCACGCGGCGAGGTGGCCGACGAGGTTCGACGTATCCAGACCCGAAAGTTCCTCTTCGCCGACCGAGAAGGCGCAGACGGGCAGCTTGTCGGCTGTGACACCTGCGGCGGCCAGTTCCTTGTAGAAGCCGATGTTGGCGTCGCCGTTGATGGTGGACAGAACGCCGACCTTCTTGCCATCCGCGCCCAAGGCCACGACGTCAGACACGATCTTGGCCCAGTCGGACTGGCCGAAGGGCGTGTAGTTGACGAAGATGTCTTCCTTCGGGATGCCCTTGGAGATCAGGTAGGCCTCGAGGATCTTGTTGGTGGTGCGCGGGTACACGTAATCGGTGCCGAGCAGCGCGAACTTCTGGATACCCAGTTCCTTGAGGTAGTAGTCCGTCGCCGGGATCGCCTGCTGGTTGGGCGCGGCGCCGGTGTAGATGACGTTCTTGGAGCTCTCCTCGCCCTCGTACTGGACGGGGTAGAACAGCAGGCCGTTGAGTTCTTCGATGACCGGCAACACGGATTTGCGCGACACCGAGGTCCAGCAGCCGAACATGACGGCGACCTTGTCGACGGTCAGAAGTTCGCGGGCCTTCTCGGCAAAAAGCGGCCAGTCGGAGGCGGGGTCGACCACCACGGCTTCCAGCTTCTTGCCCAACACGCCGCCCTTGGCGTTTTGCGCCTCGATCAGCATCAGCATCGTGTCTTTCAGCGTGGTTTCCGAAATCGCCATCGTGCCGGACAGCGAATGCAGGACGCCGATCTTGATCGTGTCATCAGAAGCAAAAACCCGGGTGGTCATCAGCGGAGCGGCAAAGGCAGCCACACCACCGGCCAAAAGCGAGCGACGTGTAAGTTTCATGGTAAGTCCCCTGTCAGGGCTGCCTCAGGCTCTTCCCAAGCGGGCACGAACCGCCCATACTGGGCAGGCAGCTTTTGTTGCACCCGTGCGGTGGTGGCTGGCTTCCACACTTGTCGCCACCGCACAATTCCCTCTCGAAGATCTCCCCCGAGCAAGGGCTAGATGGCGACATCGCTGACAGGCGCGCAACCACCGCGAAAATTGCGGTGCCGTTAACGCGATCGTGAACGGGAATTTGCCCCATAATTGAGCAAACTTTCGCCCTTCGGTGCAGGAAATGGGCGCTCACTGCTGCGAGATGCGCGGCTTTCTGACGAAACTCGCGATCATAGCGTCATTCCCGGGCAGCGGGTCGGACGCTGCCGCTTGCCGCCAGTCGACTGGGGGGCCCGTAAATTGCACCTGTCGATCAAAAGCGGGGGTTTCACACCCCCGCACCCCGTGGGATCTTTGTGCCAGAATGAAAGGGGGGGTGGAAGCGGTGCCACCTCAGGCCGGGTCAATTCTGCTGCGGTCGCCGGAGGCAAAACGGCGCAGGGTGGCGGGGTAGAGGCGGTGCTCCTGGGCCAGGACGCGGGCGGCGAGGCTAGACGAGGTATCGCCCGCCACGATCGGGACGCGGGTCTGGCCGAGGATCGGGCCGGCATCGAGGTCGGCGGTGACCTCGTGGACTGTGCATCCGGCTTCCGCGTCCCCTGCATCGAGAGCGCGCTGGTGGGTGTGCAGGCCGGGGTACTTCGGCAAGAGCGAGGGATGGATGTTGAGCATCCGGCCGTCGAAGGAGCGGATGAAGTCGGGGGTCAGGATGCGCATGAAGCCCGCGAGGCAGATCAGGTGTGGGGTGGCTTCAAGGAGAGGGGTCAGGAGCGCGTCCTCGAAGGCGGCGCGGTCGCGGCCGAAGGGGCGGTGGTCGATGGCAGCGGTGGCGATCCCCTGCCCTGCCGCCCAGATCAGACCAGCGGCCGCCGGGTCGTTGGAAGCCACCAGAACCGGGCGGGCGGGGTGGTCGCCCACCATCGATTCCACCAGCGCCCGCATGTTGGAGCCGCTCCCGGAGATGAGGATGGCCACGCGTTTGAAGCTCACGCGGCCTTCGGCCTTGGTCACAGGAGTTTGCCGGTGTAGATGACGCCCTCGCCCGGGACGATACGCCCCAGTTGCACAACGGTTTCGCCGAGGTCGGAGAGGAGTTGGCTGACCGCTTCGGCCCGGGTCGGGTCGACGACAAGGATCAGGCCAATGCCGCAGTTGAAGGTCTTGAGCAGTTCCGATTGTGCCATGTTGGCTGTGGTGGCGAGCCAGCGGAACACTGGGGGCAGCGCCCATGCGGACAGGTCGATCTCGCAGGCGAGGCCCTCGGGCAGGACTCGGGGTGGGTTCTCGGTCAGGCCGCCACCGGTGATATGCGCAAGACCGTGGACGCCGCCGGAGCGGATCGCCGCGAGGGCCTGTTTCACATAAAGCCGCGTGGGGGTCAGCAGGGCTTGGCCGAGGTTGCCGTCCGAGAAGGGCGAGGCTGCGTCCCAGCCGAGGCCGGAAAGCTCCACCACCTTGCGCACGAAGCTGTAGCCGTTGGAATGGACGCCATCAGAGGCAAGCCCGATCAACACGTCACCTTCCGCCACGCCGCGCGGCAGGTCGGTGTCACGCTCCATCGCCCCCACGGCGAAACCGGCGAGGTCGAAGTCGCCGCCGTGGTACATGCCGGGCATCTCGGCCGTCTCACCCCCGACGAGGGCGCAGCCGGACTTCTCACACCCAAGGGCGATGCCTTCGATGATCGAGGTGGCTTGATCGACATCCAGCTTGCCGGTGGCGAAGTAGTCGAGGAAGAGGAGGGGTTCTGCCCCTTGGCAGACCAGATCGTTGACGCACATGGCGACAAGGTCGATGCCGATGGTGGCGACATTGCCGGTGTCGATCGCGATGCGCAGCTTGGTGCCGACGCCGTCAGTGGCCGCCACAAGGATCGGGTCGTTGTAGCCCGCGGCCTTCAGGTCAAACAAAGCGCCAAAGCCGCCGAGACCACCCATAGTGCCCGCCCGGCGGGTGCGCTTGGCGGCGGGCTTGATCCGCTCTACCAAGGCATTGCCGGCGTCGATGTCGACGCCCGAATCGGCATAGGTCAGGCCGTTATGTCCACCCGTCGTGTCAACCGCCATCACATCCCCCGTACTTTCGGATTTGCCGCTCCTGTAAAGCAAGCCCGCCCGCCCCGCAACCGCGCTTGACCATCCCGCCTTGACCGCCGGGGCCCGCTTGGCCTAATCAGGCTCGATGGCGACCGTTTGGTGCGCCATCGCAATGGTGGGCCTGTAGCTCAATGGTTAGAGCAGGGCGCTCATAACGCCTTGGTTGGGGGTTCGAGTCCCTCCGGGCCTACCAAACTTGCGGTGACATCCGCCGGTCAAGGCTCCGCCGCGGTGTTTTGGCCGCAACGGCGCAGTCTGTTCGTATCATCGGGACCGGGGGTCATGGGATTGATGGCGCCGGTCCGGGGGCGGACCTGACGCGAAGGCACACAACGCGCCAAACGGGCGCGTTGTGGTGGTGACCCTGTGGATGGAGGCTTTGGCTCAGTTCAGACCAAGTGCCTTCATGGCACCGGATTTCTTGTCGGCATCCGAAACTGTCGCGTCCGAAAATACCCCCTCCAGCTTGCCAAGCTGTTCGAAGGTCATCGTCCCGACGGCAGGCGGTGTGATGCCGACGCCGGACAGTTTGGCATCGATATCGGCTTCCATCTGCATCACGCCCGCATTGGTCGTCATGACCGACGCCGGGCGATTGATCTCGGCCAGCACGGCTTCGATCGATTGCTTCTGCGTGGGCACGTTCTTGTGGCTGATGATCGAATTGATCAGCGCCTGCATCTGCGTCGTGGTCAAGGGCTGTGCCGGATAGGCGACGTCGATCTTGGCCAGCATGGCCTTCAGGTCGCCGGCCAGTTTCAAGCCTTCCGGGCTGTCCGCAGCCGCTTCCGAGGGGTGCAGGAATTCGTCAAGCATGACCTCTGCGGCGAAAGCCTTGTCGACATCCTTGTTGGGCAGGCTCAAGAGAGCCGTCAATTGAACCAGCTGAATGGTCGACAGCAGCCCCAGATTGCCGGTCGGGACGTGCAGGCTGGTGAGTTGGCTTTTCAGGGAATCGCTCAACTGCTGGTAATCGGCAAGTTCAGCGAAAGCAGCCGTGCTGCCAAGCAGAAGCGCAAAGGTGGCAGCGAGAAGACGCGTCGTGTTTGCAGAGAAACGGTTCATCGTTCAGGTCCTGACGTAACGGGCAACATCATCGTTGCATGTCGCCTATTAGGCCTTGCGACGTCGACCGATCCTGACCCCGGTTAGCGGCGGTGTGATCCGACAGGTTTGCGGCAAAGGCACCCGATTTGCGATCCTTCTGTGCGTTCACGCGCAATACTCGGGTCAGGGAGGTGGTGTAACGGACCAAAAGGCCGTCGCGCCATCCGGCGGACCAGGATCCCTGCCACCTGCCGGGCTCAGGTCCGCCCGGTGGAGCCGAAACCGCCGCCGCCGCGCGCCGTCTCGGTGAGGGATTGCACCTCAACGGGACGAACCCGGCGGACATCGGCGATCACCGCCTGGGCGATGCGGTCGCCGGACCGGATGGTGAACGGCTCTGTCCCCAAAAGGTAAAGGCCGATCAGGATGGTGCCCCGGAAATCCTCGTCCACGGTTCCTGGACTGTTGGGAATGATCAACCCGTGCTTCAGCGCAAGACCCGAGCGCGGGCGGATCTGCATTTCCGTCCCCGGCGGCAATTCAACACTGAACCCGGTGGAGATCAGGCGCAATTGTCCCTGCGTCAGGGTCAACGGCCCGTCCGGCAGGAAGGCGCGCAGGTCCATGCCGGCCGCACCGGGGCTGGCATAGGACGGCAACGGCAGGTCGGCATTACCGTCCATCCGGCGAAATCTGACCTCGTCCATCCTTGATCCTTTGGCACGGTTTGCAGGGTTGCAGCCCTGCCCTATCAGATCTTGCCTGCCGCAATCCACTCGTTGATCTTTTCCTCGGACACTTCAAAGTGCATCGAATCTTCCCGGCCATAGGCGGCCCCCCAGACCCAACCCTCGGCGTTGAAGAAATCGGCCATGATCGTGAGGCCGAGTTGCGTGCGGCCATCGCCCAACGTGTCCAGCTTGCTATCGATGTTCAAATCCACCGCCGTGCCGAACGAGTGGTTGGAGACATTGGTCGTCGACCCCCGGATGAAGCGCACGCACAAGGAGCCGTCGGTGTCGATCCGGTTGTACAGGTCGGGGTCGGCCAGCTTGATGTGGTCGAACACGGTTTGCAGCGATTCGATGGCGGGTTTCAGCATCTTGACCTGAACCGGACCGACCTGCTGATCTTCAAGCAGGGCCGCCAGCCTTGGGTTGGTCATCGGCTGACACTCTGCCGACAGATCGTCGCGCGGGGGGCCGAATTTGTCGACCATAAAGGACGGCGTCGGCACCGTCAGGCCCTTGTTGAGGCTGCGCCGGTCGGCCACCAGAACCACCTGCGTATAATTGTTCGAGACCGGATTGTTCCCATCAGGGGTATAGATTGTCAGCGCATTGCCCGAATCGTCCACCGGGGCGGCGCTGACCTCGATCTTGTTCACACGCTCTTCCAGCGAATCAACCTGATCGCGCAATTGGTTGACCGCTTCGGCAATATTATCCAGATCGCCATGCAATTGCTCAATGTCGATGCGGGCCTGATTGTCGACGGCACCGCCCCCGCCACTGCCGCCGCCCGAGGGGAAGAACAGGGGAATGGACACCACGATCAGCGCGGCAATCAGAACCGAGACGGACAGAAGGATAGCGGGCAGAAGACGCAAGGATCACCTGAGCGGCAAAGGTTCGGATATTACGGCAAGAACGGCCGTCGCGGCCCAAGCAGGCTGGGAATCCCAGTTAATCCCGCAAGAGGGGCGACTGGCAAGCCACCATCTTTACGATCCTTCATATTGAACGGAACCAAACGGGCGAAGCTTTACGGCAGTCATGCCAAAGTCGTTGTGGCGCGGGCAAAGCTGCTCTAAAGTCCCGGTGTTGCAATCATTTTGAGTTGCGAAAGGAATGCCATGAAACACGGTCTTTGCCTTCTGGGCGCGGCCGCCCTTATGCTGGCGGGCGCAGGCGCAGGCTTTGCGCAGGATGACAGCACCCTCACCGCGGAACAGCTTGCCGCCAAATTTCAGGCGCAGATGACGCGCGGTCTGGTCATTGCGCCCTCGGACGCGACCGTGCCCACGACGGCCGATCCGAATGCCAAGTTGCCCGCCGACACGACCTATGTCGCCGTCGATCCCTCGGCCCAGGTCAATATCCAGATCAAGTTCGACTTCGACAGCGCCGCGATCGGCGCCGGAGAGGCCGACAAGCTGACGACGCTGTGCGAGGTGATCAAGGCGTCAAACATCCCAAGCTTCAAGATCATCGGCCATACCGACAGTTCGGGCAGCACCGGCTACAACCAGAACCTGTCGACCCTGCGCGCCGAAGAGGTCAAACGCCATCTGGTCGATGATTGCGGCGTGCCGGCCGAAAAGCTGGTCGCCGTCGGCGTGGGCGAGGCGTTTCCGGCCGACAAGGCCGATCCAAGGGCGGATGTGAACCGTCGGGTCGAATTTCAGGTGGGCAGCTAAGCCCTTCTGGACCTGTAGGGGACGGGGCTTTGACAGATCGGTAAGGCAGAGGGCGGCATGGCGGAGTCAAGAC
>CANGHD010000193.1 GCA_947453525.1 Paracoccaceae bacterium
CTGGTCACAATATCTGGAGGTCGGCATCGGCCCCGACGCCGAGGTCTTCACCAAGGCCCCGCCGATGTCCTCGGTCGGCCAAGGCGCCTCGATCGGCCTGCACCCCATTTCAAAATGGAACAACCCCGAACCGGAAGTCGTCCTGGCCGTCAACTCAAAGGGCGAAATCCGCGGTGCCACCTTGGGCAATGACGTCAACCTGCGCGATGTCGAAGGCCGCTCCGCCCTGCTTTTGGGAAAAGCCAAGGATAACAACGCTTCCGCCGCCATTGGCCCGATGATCCGCCTGTTTGACGACACCTTCTCCCTTGACGATGTGCGCCAGCTGACCCTGACGCTCACGGTCAAAGGGACGGACGGTTTCACCCTCGAAGGAAGCTCCTCGATGGCCGAAATCAGCCGCGACCCGGCCGATCTTGTGGCCCAAACCATTGGCAAACATCATCAATATCCCGACGGCTTCCTGCTGTACTGTGGCACGATGTTCTCGCCCATCCAGGACCGCGACGGCCCGGGCCAAGGCTTCACCCACCACTTGGGCGACGTCGTCACCATCGCCACCCCCGCCTTGGGCAGCCTCTCCAACACCATCCGCCTCTCGACCGAGGCGCCGCCCTGGACCTTCGGCACCGCGGCCCTGATGCGCAACCTCGCCGGGCGAGGGCTTCTCTGAACTTGCCGCAAACCAACCTGGAACCAAAGGCTTACCCCCTGAACCTGGCCCTGAACCCAACCTGACCAGATGCCCAAACCCGCCGCCCGCTTCATCCGCCTTCCAGCCGCTGACCGCCGCGCCGCCCTGATCGGGGCGGCGCTGGCCTGCATGGCCGAAGGCGGCATCACGGCCTTCACCGTCGACCGCATCAGCACCAGGGCCGGGGTGTCGCGCGGCCTGATCACCCACCATTTCGGAGGCATGGCGGGGCTTCTGGCCGCCACTTACGCCGAGCTTTACGCCCAAGTCATCCCCACCGCCGACAGCCTGCCCCCCGAAGCCTCGCGCCTCGATGCCCTGCTCGACGCCCTCTTCGCGCCGGAATTCTTCAACCGCCCCGCGCTCAACATGTGGCTGACCCTGTGGGGCGCCATCGCCAACACGCCGGAACTGACCACCGAACACCGACTACAATATTCTCGATATATCAAAATGGTAGCTGGCATCATCGCAGAACGCGCGCCTGACAGCACGCACGCCCCCACCCTGGCCCGCACCTTCATCTGCCTTGTCGACGGCCTGTCGCTGCAGCACTGCATCGACCCTCCCTCGATGCCGGCCGCCGCCGCCCGCCAGGCCTGCGTTGATTTCCTCTCCCCGCATCTTGCCCCCAGATGACCCAGTGCTGCGATGTCCCCTTGCCCGTCCATGTCGCCGACGGCCTGCCCCGACCCGAAGGCGCAGGCCGGGTCCCGGCGGCGCTATAATACCTGCCCCACCATCACGCCCCACATGCCTGTCGCACGCGGGTGACCTGCGATCCCATCCATTTCCATCTGACGACCAGGCTGGAGGTCAGCGATACCGGCACGCCCCCTCTTCCGCCGTGACGGGTGCCAATGCTTTCCGCGTGACCACCACTGACCCAAAGACGCAGATACCACGCGCCGGTATTGTCTCGCCTCGGGCGCAAGAGCGAACCGGCACGGGCGGGCTTATGAAAGCGAAGGGCAAAGCAACCAGCCTCTTTCCCTTCGCTCTCGCCAAATATCCCACGGAAAGGTTTGGCCGGCCGCGCAAGGCGTCATGCGGCATGCGGCCCGGAACACCCTCCAGTGGAGGGTGTTCTAGGCGTGCTTCCCCCCGGCCGGGTCGGCAGAGCGCCCTCAGTCGGCGTGGGCCGCCACCGGTGCGCCGCGCTGCGCCATCACCTGAGGCTTGCGCAGGATCAACGCCAAGGGAATCGCCGCCAGCGTCACGATCATCATCAGCTTGAAGTCGTCGATATAGGAAATCATCGCGGCCTGCATATTGACCAGACCGTCCAGCTGGCTCAGCGCGGTAAAATTGCCCGACACCGCAGCAGGCGATACCTGTTGCAGCATCGGATTGTAGGGGTTGATCACCGCGCCCAATTCCACATGATTGGTCTGGATATTCCGCGTCAACATCACCGAGACGATGGAAATCCCGATCGACGAGCCGATGTTGCGTACCAGCGAGAACAGGCTCGTCGCATCGGCGCGGTACTTCGCTTCGATCGTCGAGAAGGCAATTGTCGACAGGGGCACGAAGACCAGCCCCAGGCCAAGGCCCTGCAGCACCCCGGTCCAGATCACCGGGCCAGACCCCATTTGCGGCGAGAAATCGGTCATGAACCACAAGGACGCCGCCGTCATAACCAGCCCCAATGTCACGAGAATCCGCGAATCCACCTTCCGCACCAGCTTGCCCACAAGGATCATCGAGATCATCGTGCCCACGCCCCGAGGCCCCATCACCAGACCCGTCGTGATCACCGGATAGCCGAAGATGCGGCTCAGCATCGGTGGCAGCAGCGCCAGCGAGGCGAGAAGGATGATCCCGACGATGAAGATGAACAAAAGCCCGACGGCGAAATTGCGGTCGCGGAACATGGCGGGTTCCAAAAACGGCAGATCTGCCCCGTTGATATGGATGACGAAGACCCAAAACCCGGTGACGGCCAGCGCGGTATAGATCCAGATCTCTTCGGAAGCGAACCAGTCCAGTTCTCCACCCCGGTCAAGGATCATCTGCAAGGCGCCGATGCCCAAGGACAACATGGCAAAACCGAAGAAGTCAAAGCGGCGCTGGCGGATGATCGACCTAGGCAGATAGGCGACGCAGCCCAGAACGGCCACGATCCCGACCGGCAGGTTGATCAGGAAGACCCAGCGCCAGTTGTAACTCTCGGTCAGCCAGCCGCCCAAAGTCGGCCCGATAATCGGACCCACCATGATGCCAGCCCCCCACATCGCCATGGCCGAGCCGGCCTTCTCGCGCGGGTTGATGTCCAGCAGGAAGGTCTGGCTCAACGGCACAATGGCCGCGCCAAACAGACCCTGCACCAGCCGGAACAGCACCATGGCCGACAGGTTCCACGCAATCCCGCACATCAGCGAGGCGGCGACGAAGCCCACGATCGAGACGAGGAACAACTCCCGCTTGCCGATCCGGTCGGCCAGCCAGCCGGTGACCGGGGTCATGATCGCCATGGCGACGATATAGCTGGTCAAGACCCAGGTGATCGTGTCCTGGCTCGCGCCAAGGTCACCCGTCATCGAGGGCAGCGCCACGTTGGCAATCGTGGTGTCCAGCACCTGCATGATCGTCGCCAGCATGATCATCACGGTGATCAGCCCGCGGTTGGGATATTCACCGTTCGGTCCGAACTGGGTGGGGGCCTGCGCGTTCATCTCACTTCCCCGTCAGGATCGGCGGAACCAGATCGCTCCACGACCGGGTGATCCCGGTGTCGACCGCGACCGAGGCGCTCATCCCTGACACGACACTGGTGCCGAAATCGCCGCAATGCACGCGGACCGGCACGCGTTGGGTGACCTTGACCCAGTTGCCCGTGGCATTCTGCGCCGGCAGCAGCGAGAATTCCGACCCGGTCCCCGCGCCAATCGCATCGACTTTGCAGGCGATCTTGACGCCCGGCGCCACGTCGAAGCTGACCGTGGCCGGCGCTCCGGCCGTGATATGGGTCAGTTGGGTTTCTTTGAAATTCGCCTCAACCCAAGTCTCGCCCGTGGGCAGGAAGGCGAACAGTGACACGCCGGCGGTCAGGAACTGACCCGGCTTGAACGAGGTCGCCTGATAGACCATGCCATCCGCCGGCGCCTTCACCTCGGTCAGCGACAGCTTGTAGGCCGCCAGATCGCGCTGTGCCAAGGCGGCCTGCACGGTGGGGTGGCTGTCTGTCGCCACCTCCGGGTCGCCACCCAGGGCGATCTTGGCATTTGCGACCGCCACTTTCGACACTGCCGCCGTTTCCTGCGCGCGGCGGGAATTGTTGCGCGCATCATCCAGATCCGATCCGGTGCCGACCCCCTTGGCCGACAGCGCCTTCTGCTTGTCCAGCTGATCCGCCTGATAAAGCGCATCATCCTCGGCGACCTTTTCCTGCGCCAGGGCGGCCTGATAGGCGCCCCTCAACTGCTCGACCTGCAAGCGCGCCGCATCCACCGCGATATTGGCCTGTTGCAGCGCCAGCTTGTAGGGCTGGGGATCGACAGTGAACATCACCGCACCCTGATTGACCACCTGCCCGTCCGTCACATTGACCGACACCAGCCGCCCCGACAGGTCCGAGGCAATCGAGATGCGCGCCTGGTGGAAATAGGCATTGTCGGTTGATTCGTAGCGCCCGCTGTTCACCCAGAATACCCCGGCCCCCACGACGATCAGCACCGGCAGCGAGATCATCAAGAGGCGGCGGCGGTTCTTCGGCTTGGGTTTGACCACGACATCGGCACCGATCATGTCAAGGGCCTTCTGGGGTTGAGCCAAACTGGGTTGAGCCAAACTGGGTTGAGATTGTGCGTTCATTGGGGGTCTTTCTGGCCGAAGTCCTCGGCCGTGGCGAGATTGGAGACGATGGTGCCAAGCGCGTCCAGAAGCCGATTGCGCTGATCGGGGGTGATCCCCGCCAGCGCCTCGGCATAGACCTCGTCGGCAACAGGTTTGAAATTGGCAAAGGCGTCCAGCGCCTTGGGTGTCGGAAACACCAGCCGCACGCGGCGGTCCTTGGGATCGTGTGCGCGGGTCACCCAGCCCATGACCTCCATCCGGTCCAGCAGACGCGAGACCGAAATCGGCTCGATCTCCAGAAGGTCGGCAAAATGCGATTGCGGCGCGCCGCCTTCGGTCTTGCACACCCGCAACAGCATGCGCCACTGGGCCGAGGTCAACCCATAAGCCACAGCCCGCGCTTCAAAACGCTTGCGCACCGCGCGGGCGGCATCATGCAACAAAAGACCAAGGGAGCGGGTTTCCATAAGCCTCGCATATAATAAGCATGTATACCTTTCAAGCGTGAAAATGCTGCAAATGCGAAAAGGGGCGCGGGAGTCCCCCCGCACCCCCCTTTCATTCAGGTCCAAATATCCCGGGGGGTGCGGGGGGCTGGCCCCCCGCTTCCGGCGGCTGCAAGCCCCCGCGCCGCGGGTTCAGCCCATCACCTTGGTGCCCAGCCCATGCCCCTCGGCGGCTCTCTTCTTGGCCGATGCCTCGCGCAGAACCTCGACGGATCGCACATCCAGCCGGGCCGCCCCGTTCCAGTCCCGCGTCTTGACCTTCGGGTTCTCCAGCCGCTTCATGGCCTCCGGAATGGCATGAGCATATTGCGGCAGCCATTTCTCCTGCGCCACCAGCATCTCGTCCACCATCTGCCAGACCTCCTCGGGCGTGCAGATCGCGCCGACCAGCGGGTCATGCAGAACCGACTGCTTCAGCAGCTCCACATCCCCGGTGATCGCCGCCTTCATCCCCATCCGCTGCACATTGACGCTCGCCATGCAGGTCGCAGCACAGGCATCGGGCAGCGTGATCCCCTCCACCATGTTGATCCCAAACCGATCCACGAACCCCGGGCTCTCGATGATGCAATCCTCCGGCAAGTTCCGGATGATCCCGCCATTCTTTACATTGAAGTGCCCGCGATAGGTCCGCCCCGTCTCCAACCCTTCCAAGATGTGCGAGGCATGTTCATCCGTCCGCACATAGTCCGACAAAGATCCGCCCGCCTCATCGAGGAACTTCGGGAAGTCCTCCTCGAACCAGTTCCGGTTCTCGGTCGAGTACCGCAGGTACCCCCCCGTCTCGCCATGGATCCATTCATCCATGCTGATCCAGTCCAGAATCTGATCCGGACGCTTGCGATACCACGGCAGATACTCGCTCAGGTGCCCATTGCTCTCGGTCGAGTAGAACCCGAACCGTTTCAGCACATCGATCCGCACCTTCTCCTGCTTGGAAAACACCGGATGCGCCTCGAACGCCGCCGTCAGCTCGTCCCGCGAAACCTTCCGCCCATTGTGCCGGATATCCAGATACCACGTCTGGTGGTTGATGCCGGAACAGATGATATCCACCTCCTCCATCGGCACGCCCAAAGCCCGCGAAATCTGCCGATGCCCGTTCTGCACCCCATGGCACAGGCCCACCGTATTCACCTTGCCATGATCGATCGCAGCCCAGGTCATCATCGCCATCGGGTTGGCATAGTTCAGAAGCAAGGCCCCCGGCTCGCAGACCTCCCGGATATCGGTGCAGAATTCCAGCATCGCGTTGATGCCGCGCTGCGCGTACAAAATTCCCCCCGCGCAGATCGTATCCCCCACGCACTGATCTACGCCATATTTCAGCGGGATCGAGATATCCGTCGCAAAAGCCTCCAAGCCCCCGATCCGCACCACGTTCATCACGTAACGCGCCCCCTCCAGCGCGCGCCTGCGGTCCGTCGTCGCCGTCACCCGCGTCTTCAGCCCGTTCACCGTGACGATCCGCTGAATGATTTGGGCGATCATGTCCAGATTATGCGCGTTGATATCGGTGAGGGCGATCTCGATATCCTCGAACTCCGGCACCTTCAGAATATCCTGACAAAGCTTCTTGGTGAACCCGACCGAGCCCGCCCCGATGATGGTGATCTTGAACGCCATATCTCTCTCCCCCGGCCCACAGGCCGTCTGTTCCATCGGAATTTTCTAGCCCCGCGCCCCAAGCCGATATA
>CANGHD010000194.1 GCA_947453525.1 Paracoccaceae bacterium
CGCCCTCGCCCCCGCCACGATCGAGACCGAAGCCGAGGAGTTGCTGGACGCGGTGGCCGAGTTGCGGATGGGTGACATCGGTCCGGTTCTGCGGCGGCTGGAGGGGCAAGGGGTCTTGCCGGTGACCCTGTGCATCGGCGCGTTGCGCCACTTCACCACGCTGCATCTGATGAACACCGATCCCGAGGGCCCCGCCTCGGGCTTTGCCAAGGCGCGCGGGTTCTTCAAGCGGCGCGACCGGATGATGAGGCAGGCGCAAAACTGGACGGTGCGGCAGGTGGAAAAGGCGCTGTCCCTGCTGGTCGAAACCGACATGACGCTGCGGTCCACCTCGCGCGCGCCGGCGATGGCGGTGATGGAGCGCACGCTGATCCGCATCACCCGGCGCGAACGGTAAGCCGCCAAGACTACGAAGCGGGACAGCCCCGGATTTCCACCGAATGATCCGGTGCCAGCACGGTCACGGTCACTCCCGACCGATCCAGCGCAAAGGGGGCGCCATCTGGCGGGACGAGATCGGTTTGCGATACGAGAACCGTCCCCTCGCGGCGCGTTGTGGCCTCGGCCACCCAGACCTTGGGATCGGGGGTTTCGAACACGACCGTTTCGGCAGACCCCTGCACGGGCAAGGCGATGCGAGCGGTCACGCGCAGGCCATCCTTGATCGGCTCCACCGTGCAATGCGCCGCCTTTGCCATGCGCGGGCCCGCATCCAGCGCGCCAGTGATCCGCGCATCCGACTGCCCTGCTCCGGCCAGATCGGCCGAAAACGCCAGATGCGCGGGCATGCAGATGTCATGGCAGATGCCGAGGTCCATTTTCAGGACCAGCGTCACGGGCTTGGCGGGATCGACGGGAACCACCTCCACCGGCAGCACCAGTTCATCAAGGTAGCCGATGCTCATCATGCCGTTCAGCGTGATGACATGCGGGCTAGGCCAATGAAACTGAACACTTTTCAGGTTCTGCGAGCCGGACCAGTCAAACACCGGCGGGATCCCCGCTTCACCCGGGGCGCGCCAGTAGGTCTTCCATTGCGGCGCAAGATGGAGGTCAAGAGCGGCCATGTAATGGCCATCGGGCTGACGCCATCCGGGCAGGAGGCTGGCGTGCAGGACCTCGTCCTGGCTTTGCGCGCAAGCGGGACCGGCCAGCATCAGGGCAAGAAGGGCATGTTTGATCATGATGCGACCTTAGGCAAAGCCGTGCCGGTTCGAAAGCCCGGGTTGATCACATTGCGGCGACGTTTTCGTGTTAGCGCTCGGCGGGTTCATCACGGGGGTTGAGACGGCGGCCCGATCGGCCCATGTTGAGACGAGGAGAACCAGATGGACCTGACCGGAAAACTGATCGTAGCCATGCCCGCCATGGGGGACCCGCGCTTTGAACGGGCGGTGATCCTCGTATGTGCGCATTCTGCGGAAGGCGCTATGGGCCTGATCGTGAACAAGCCTTTGCCGGACTTGAGTTTTTCCGACCTGCTCACCCAGTTGAAAATCCCCCGCGCGGGGGCAGGCCGCGAGATCAGGGTGTTGTTTGGTGGCCCGGTGGAACGGGGGCGCGGCTTTGTCCTTCATTCCACCGATTACAGCGGCGGGCTGGCCACGACGGTGGTGGCGGGCTGCTATGGCATGACGGCGACGCTGGACGTGCTGGAGGCTCTGGCAAAGGGTCGTGGCCCCACCCAAGCCATTCTGGCGCTTGGATATTCCGGCTGGGGACCCGGACAGTTGG
The DNA here is from genome assembly GCA_947453525.1 of Paracoccaceae bacterium. Classification (GTDB taxonomy): domain Bacteria; phylum Pseudomonadota; class Alphaproteobacteria; order Rhodobacterales; family Rhodobacteraceae; genus Stagnihabitans. Next base: position 1,735 of record CANGHD010000194.1, read on the forward strand.
AAGCCGAGATCGCCCGCAACGACTGGTTGACCGGCGAAGCCTCGGAAGGGTTGGTCTTCGGGACCGAGGACCCGCGCAAATGGGCCAAGGCCCTGCACGAGATGGGGATCGACCCCGTCTCGCTGTCGCCCATATCGGGGCGCGCCTGAGGGTGAGTCTGGTGGTGCTGTTCCGAAAAGCCTTCAAGAGCAATGGATTAGGGATGGTTTCTTCTGTCATTAAAGGCGGTTTGAATGATTGATGCCTTGGTGATCGGGGCAGGCCCGGCGGGGTTGATGGCCGCCGAGGAACTGGCCAAGGCCGGGCGACGGGTTGTGGTGTGTGAGGCGAAATCCTCACCCGGGCGCAAGTTTCTCATGGCGGGAAAGTCCGGGCTGAACATCACGAAAAATCAGGATTTTTATGCATTTTCCAAAGCTTATGATTGCCCCGAGATGCAACCGATGCTGGCCGAGTTCGGGCCGGACGCGGTGATGGATTGGTGCCGGGGGCTCGGAGTGGCGGTGTTCACCGGGTCTTCGGGCCGGGTGTTTCCAGAGGCGATGAAGGGGTCCGGGTTGTTGCGGGCCTGGCTGGCCCGGCTGGAAGGGCTTGGGGTCGAGCGGCGCACTCGCTGGCGCTGGATGGGGTTTGAAGCCGGTTCCGATGTGGAGTTTGTCTTTCAAACCTCTGATTTTCTTCAGGTTCTTCGGCCTGCGGTGACAGTTCTGGCCTTGGGCGGGGCCAGTTGGGCGCGGCTTGGGTCGGATGCGGCCTGGGTGCCGTGGCTGGCGGATAAAGCTGTGGAGATTGAAGGGTTTAGGCCTGCAAACATGGGGTTTTGCGTCGATTGGTCAGGGCATATGGCGAAATTTTACGGGCAGGCGGTCAAGGGGGCGGCGCTGTGCGTCGGCGACCGGCGCGAGCGCGGGGAATTTGTCATCTCTGCCAAAGGGTTGGAGGGCGGCGGGATTTACGCCGTGTCGCGGGACCTGCGGGAGGGGGCAGGATTGGTGCTGGACCTGATGCCGGATGTGTCCGGGGCGGTTGTGGCAGAGCGGTTGGGGGCGATGAAGTCGAGCGAGACTTTGGCCAACAGATTGAGAAAGTTGGGTTTATCGGCACCGGCGCTGGCATTGGTGATGGAGTTTGGCCGGGATTTGCCCCCCGAGCATTCGGTCAAGGCGCTGCCGATCAGGCTTGGCCCGCCGCGTCCGATCGACGAGGCGATCTCGGTGGCGGGTGGGGTCAGGTTCTCGGCCGTGACCGCTGATCTGGAGTTGCGCGCCCTGCCCGGGACCTTTGTCTGCGGCGAGATGCTGGATTGGGAGGCGCCGACGGGGGGCTATTTGTTGACCGGGTGTCTGGCAACGGGCCGCTGGGCGGGACGGGCGGCGGCAGGGGTTTAGACGTCGGATTGGCGTATGGTTTGCGTCGGTTATCCGTATGGCATCTGTACCGACACGCGGGACGCTGGGTTTCTGAAACGTTAAGGATTTCGCCCTCGGTTGGGCGCCAGCGTAGGGTGGGGTTCAACCCCACCCTAAGGGCGTTCCCGGCTTAAGCGAGCAGGGTGACGACGTGGGTTTCAAGGTCGTAGACGCCGCCCACGATCTTGAGTTGGCCGGCATCGACCAGCGATTTCAGAAGCGGGCTCTTTTCGAGCAACGCGACCACGCCCAGACGGACGTTGGTTTCGGCTACGGCCTGCACGAAGGCACCGTTCTTGGACGAACGTTCGCCGGTGAGCGGGGTGGCGGTGATGGCGGGTTCGATCTCGTTCAGAAGCGTGGTCAGGTTGTCGCCGACGACGGCCTTGTCGACCGCCCCTTTGATGGCGCCGCAGTGGTTGTGGCCGACGACGAGGATGGCTTTGGCGCCGGCCACCTTGGTGGCGTATTCGAAGCTGCCGATGATTTCGGGGGTCGGCACGTTGCCGGCCACACGGGCCACGAAGATGTCACCGATCTGCTGGTCGAGGATCAGTTCCGGGGCTTCGCGCGAGTCGATGCAGGCCAGCACGCAGGCGAAGGGGGTTTGCTTGGCCGCGGTGGCCTCGGCCTGCGCGAGCAGGTCGCAGTGCAGCGATGTGCCGGCGGCGAAACGGGCATTGCCGTCCATCAGCATCTGGAAGGCCTGATCGGGCGTCGTGGCGGCCTGCAGGTCGGCGGTGAAGGGCAGGCATTCATCGGCGCGCGCCATGCCGGTGGCAAAGACTGCGGCGGCGGCGGCTCCAAGGCCAAAGAACTGGCGGCGGCCGAGGCCGGCGTGGTCTTAGGTCGTTTCACAATTTGAACACATGTTTGGTCCTCCGGACCAGACCGGCGCGGTCTGGTTTTCCGGAGAATGGTTGACGGATTTGCCCTGCCGATTCCACGGCAAACATGGTCCGTCCACCAACCCGAAAGTGTCAGGGACGCACTTTTACCTCGAACTGGAGGGAGCTTTGATCCGCGTACAGCCAAAGCTTGGATATCGGTGGGCCGGCTTGGTCCGCAGGGTGGGGTTGAACCCCACCCTACCGGGTCACTTTCCGGTGCCTGCCGTCTCGGTGCCATCCCGGGTCAGGTAATAGGCGGCCAGGATCGGCAGAAAGGTCATGGCGAAGACCACCATGGCCACCACGTTGGTCACCGGGCGCTGGCGCGGGCGGATGAGTTCGTCGAGCATCCAGATCGGCAGGGTCTTTGACGCCGCGCCGACGCCGGCGGTGAAGGTGGTGACGATGACCTCGTCGAACGACAGGGCGAAGGCGAGCATGCCGCCGGCCAGCAGCGCCGTGCCGAGGTTGGGCATCAGGATGTGGCGGAAGGTCTGGAAGGCGTTGGCGCCGAGGTCGGCGGAGGCTTCAAGGATGCCTCCGGACAAGCGGCGGAAGCGGGCGACGGCGTTGTTGTAGACGATGACGATGCAGAAGGTGGCGTGGCCGAGGACGATGGTCAGGGCCGAGAAATCGAGGTGCAGCATCGGGATCGCCGCGCGCAGGGCGATGCCGGTGATCACTCCGGGCAGCGCGATGGGCAGGACGATGAGGAGGGAGAGCTGGTCGCGGCCCCAGAATTTGGCGCCGCTCATCGCGGCGGAGATCAGGGTGCCCAGAACCAGGGCCAGAACGGTGGCAAGGGCTGCGACCTTGAGCGACAGGATCAGCGGCGGCCAGATGTCAGCACGGTTCCAGGCAACGGCGATCCATTGCGTGGTGAGGCCGGGTGGGGGGAAGGCGAAGCTGCGCTCTTCGGTCGTGAAGGCGTAGAGGAAGATCAGGAGGATGGGCAGGTGGAGGAACAGCAGGCCGAGGCTGGCGGTGATCTTGAGGGCAAGCGAGGAGTCAGAGCGCATCGAAGGCTCCGGCTTTTCTCGCGAGGGTCAGGTAGAGCAGCATGATCAGGATTGGGACGACGGCGAAGGCCGCCGCAAGCGGCACGTTTCCGGCGGTGCCCTGCAGTTGGTAGACGGCCATGCCGATGTAGCTGGCGGAATTGCCGATGATCTGCGGGATGATGTAGTCGCCCAAGGTCAGCGAGAAGGTGAAGATCGAGCCTGCGATGATGCCCGGCAGGGCGAGGGGCATTGTGACGGTCCAGAAGGTTTGCCGGGCGGTGGCGCCGAGGTCGGCTGCGGCTTCGAGCATGGAGGTGGGGACTCGTTCCAGCGCCGCCTGCATCGGCAGGATCATGTAGGGCAGCCAGACATAGCAGAAGACGGTGAAGGTGCCGAGGTAGGAGGTGGCCAGCGAGTTGCCGCCGACATAGGGCAACGACAGGGCGCCGGTCAGAAGCCAATCGGTGTGGGTGGAGGTGGCGATCCAAGTCACGATGCCCTCTTTGGCGAGGATCAGTTTGAAGGCATAGACCTTGACGAGGTAGCTGCTCCACAAGGGCAGCATGACGCCGAGGTAGAAGGCGGCCTTGAGGCGGCCTTTGGCGTAGCGGGCGGCGTAATAGGCGATCGGGAAGGCGATGATCGTGGAGGCTGCGGTGACCGCGCTGGCCATCAGAAGGGTGCGCAGGATGATGGACAGGTTGGATTGGGTGAAGAGCTGGGCGTAGGTTTTGAGGGTGAACTCGGGGACGATCAGGCCTGAGAAGCTGTCGAGCGCGTAGAAGGATTGCAGGAGCAGGGCCGCGAGGGAGCCGAGGTAGACCACACCCAGCCATAGGAGCGGCGGGGTGAGAAGGAGGACGAGCAGGATGCGGGGGTGGCGCCAGAACAGGGTCGTCAGGCGGTCGGCGAGGCCGCGGGCGGGGAAGCTGGCTGGGGTCACGGCTTGGACCCGTGGCAACGGTCGGCGGTAAGGCCACGATTTTTCAGTGAAAAATCTTGGCGGGGGCGGTGGGCGGATGCCCACCCTACGAGGCGGGACCGTTCCTGAACGGTGCGGGAACGGTGGGCGGATGCCCACCCTACGCAGGCGGGAGAGGTTGAGCCCGAGGGCGAAGGCGCCTCCGGCGGGAGTATTTGGCAAGGAGCAAATCGGGGTGCTGTCATGGTGTGTCATCCATGATGTGCAGGGCGTTGGGGGGGACGGTCAGGGAGACCTGGGTGCCTTCGGGCGGGATCGGTTGGCCTGCGGGGAGGAAGGCTGCGAGTTCGGTGCCTTGGGCTGTCAGCGTGATCCGGGTGCCGGTGCCGAGGTAGCGTTGCGATTGGACGGTGCCGGTGAGCGGGCCGGTTTGTGCAAGGCGCAGGGATTCGGGGCGCAGGGAGGACCATTTGACGGGTCCACCCAGCGCCTGCGTCATCGCGGGGGGCAGGACGTTGGAGGAGCCTACGAAATCGGCCACGAAGCGGGTGACGGGTTGGGTGTAGATTTGGGCGGGCGTGCCGATTTGGGCGATCTTTCCCTGGTTGAAGACGGCGAGGCTGTCGGCCATCGAAAGCGCCTCGGACTGGTCGTGGGTGAC
>CANGHD010000195.1 GCA_947453525.1 Paracoccaceae bacterium
CCGCCGTATTCGACATACTTGTCCCGCCGGAACGACACGCAGCCACCCCCACCGCCACCCGAGCGGATATAGACTTTGGTGAGGTCGAGGAATTTCATGGCAAAACCGATCTTATGGGACGCGACTGCCGATAGACCCAAGGGGCCCTCAGCGCAAGCCTTCCCCTGTAACGGAAGGCCAAAGTGGACGTCAAGGGTGGGCGCTCAGCCAATCGCCCATCGTTTGGACCGGTAGAAGAAGGACTTGGTCACCTCAGTCGCCACGATATAGGCGGACACAATGACAATCGCCACCACCATCAGATGCCACGGCAAAGGCACCAGCCCCAGCCAGCCTGACGCCCGGCCCAGATAGGGCAAGGCCAGCGACAGGACAGAGACGATCACTGTCGAAATCCCCAGAACCGCGCCCGGCATGCTTTTCCACGCCGGCCTGCGGGTGCGCAGCACCATCACCACGGCCAGTTCGGTCAGCAACGAGATCAGGAACCATGCGCTTTGGAACTCGGCCTCTTGCGCACGGAAGACATAGACCAGCACCACGAAGGTCAGCAGGTCAAAGACGGTAGAGACCAGCCCGAACACCACCATGTAAGCCTGAATCCTCGGGAGGTCCCAGCGGGGGGCCTTGGCCACGGCCTCGGGGTCGACATTGTCGGTAGCAATCGCGATGGAGGGGAAGTCGGAGAGGAAGTTGTTGAGCAGGATCTGGCTGGCCAGCAAGGGCAGGAACGGCAGAAACAGCGTGCCGATCGCCATCGAGATCATGTTGCCGAAATTGGCGCTTGTAGTGATGGAGATATACTTCAGCGTGTTGGCGAAGGTGCGCCGCCCGTCGACCACGCCCTGCCGCAGCACATCCAGATCACGCTCCAGCATGACGATATCGGCACTTTCCCGCGCCACATCAACGGCTTGATCAACGGAAATCCCCACATCCGCCGCCCGCAAGGCCGGGGCATCGTTGATGCCGTCCCCCAGATAGGCCACCGCATGACCGCGGTGCTGCAAGGCGCGCACGATGCGCTCTTTCTGCTGCGGGTCGATTTCGGCGAAGATGTCGGTGGTTTCGGCCAGATGCCAAAGGGCCTCGTCTGCCGTCTCGGTCAGGGCAGCCCCGGTCAGCACATCACCGCCCAAGCCCGCCGCCTCGCCCACATGGGCCGCGACATGGCGGTTGTCGCCCGTGATGACCTTGACAGCTATTCCAAGCGCCTTCAGTTCCGCCAAGGTCTCGACAATCCCGTCTTTCAGGGGGTCGAAGAACAGCAGGAAACCTTCAAACACCATCGCCACCTCGTCAGCCGCCCCATAACGTGGCTTGGGGTCGATGCGGCGGGCGGCGAGACCGAGAACCCGGAACCCCTCGTTCCCCTTGGCTGCATAGAAGGCGATCAGGCTTTGGCGGTGGGCGGCGCCCAGCGGCTCCGGGCCCGTCGCCGTGGCGACGCGGTCGCAGCAGGTCAGAACCTCGTCGAAAGCGCCCTTTGTGATGATATGATGCTGCTCTTCAGCGGGCACGTCGATGACGATGGTCAGGCGTTTGCGCAGGAAATCATAGGGAATTTCGTCGATCTTGACGGGTTCGGGCAGCGGCAATCCCTTGGCCTTGGCGGTGGCCACGATGGCCTCGTCCAACGGGTTCTGGATGCCGGTTTCCAGATGGGCGTTGATCAGGGCGAAGTCGAACACCGCTTGCGAGGCGGCTCCGGTCGGATCGGTCGCCTCGCTCAACTCCACCACGCCGCGGGTCAGGGTGCCGGTCTTGTCGGTGCACAGGACGTCGACCGAGCCGAGGTTTTCAATCGCCGCGGTCCGCCGCACGATGACCCCACGCTTGGCCATCCGCCGCGCCCCCGCCGACATGGTGACCGAAACAATGGCTGGCAGCAGTTCCGGCGTCAGACCCACCGCCAAAGCGACCGAAAACAGCAGGCTGTCCACCAATGGCCGCGCCAGCGCGACATTGGCCGCGAAAACCAGCGTCACGATGATCATCATCACGCGGGTCAAGAGATAGCCAAACTTGCGAATGCCACGTTCGAAATCCGTCTCGGGGTCGGCGCCGGTCAAGCGGCCCGCAATGGCACCAAAGACCGTCGCCTTGCCGGTGTCGACCACCAGAACCGAGGCCGTGCCACTGCGCACCGATGTCCCTTGCAACACCACATTGCTCCGCTCCGCCAGAACCGCATCGGCGGCCACCTCTCCGACCCGCTTTTCCACCGGGAAGGATTCGCCCGTCAAAGCCGCCTGGCTCACCAGAAAATCCCGCGCCTCCAGCACCACGCCATCCGCAGGCACCAGATTGCCGGCCGACAGCTGCACCACATCGCCCGGCACCACTTCGGCCACCGGCAGTTGCACGGGTTTGCCATTGCGTAACACCGCCGTCTTCAACCCCAGCCGCCCACGCAACTGCGCCAAGGCGACCGAGGCGCGGTATTCCTGCGCGAAAGACAGCGCCGTGCTGCCCGCGACGATCAACAGGATGATTGTGGCCTCAGTCCATTCCTGCACGGCAATCGAGACGACGGCGGCAAAGACGAGGATCACCACAAGCGGGCTTTCAAACTGGCGCAGCAACAGCCGCGCCGCCCCGGCATGGGCCGAGGCCTCGATGCTGTTGGGTCCATTCAAGCGCAGCGCCGTCCGCGCCTTGTCAGAGGTCAGACCCCCGGCTTGGGAACCGAGGCGCGTGGTCAGCGATACAACGGGCTCGCTCCAATAGGGCATCTTGGGCGGGGTGGTCATCTGTGCTTCCGATTGTTGCTGTGGCGCAGAGAGTTTGCGCCCCAAGCCCAGCTTTGATCCTGATGGCCAAGGAACACGCTAACATGTGCGATGGCAAGGCATGACAGCCTGACCTGCACGCCAACTATCTGCGGGATCACCGGGTCTTGACCAGGCGCAAGGTCACGGCGGGACGTCCAAAACCCTTCAATGGCCGCGTATAGGCTTGGCGCTGCGCCTGCATCATCTGATCCGTCGACCCTTCCTTCACCACCATGCCGCGCTGCAAGTCCAGCAGACGGTCTGACAGATGGGCGACCACCTCGAGGCTATGCGTGGCAAACGGCATCGACAGCCCCCGTTCGTTCTTGCCAGCGCCAGCGGGAAGACCGCAAGCCCCGGAGCGACCGCATACCACCAGCGTGCGGGAAAGAACGGGCCTCCCGCAGCGATCCTCTGACCCCTGTCTGCCGTCGGAGGCAGCCCGCCAAAGCCACGGAATGACAGGGCCGACGCCGTCGGCAGCGCCGGCCCGACGTTCAGGGCCGCATATGCCGCAGGATGATCCGCAGGGTGCAAACACCCATCAGACGGGCGGCCAAGACAAAGGGTTGGTTGCGCAGGACCAGCACCTCGGCGCGCGCAAGGCAGGCGCAACAGGACCACCACGTCACCGCGACCGCCACGATGCATTTGAGCATTCCCGCGCCCTAGGCCGCCGCAAGCAGAACGGCCAGCAACAGCGCCTGGAAGGCGAGGAAGATATCGTTCATCCGCATCAAGCCCTCATCCGCCGAAATATCCGGCGCGCAGCCCGAAAGGCAGGCTGATCGGCAGCGAGACCGCGACGATCAAAACGCCCTTTGTCAGGGAAACCCGTGCGCCAAAGATCGCCCGAGACAGCATGTCGCGGCCAAGATGGTCCGTACCCAGCCAATAAGCGGCGCGGGGCGGCTGGAACTTGGCCGCGATATTCGGAGCGCCGAGGCCTTTGCCGGCACGGGGGGCGACCAAGTGCGCCAGCACGGCGGCCAAGGCGAGAATCACCGAAGGCTCAAGCAGATCGGACCGCGCAAGCCGAAGCGTCGACCAGCCTCATGGCAAGGTCACCCCTGGGTCGACCAGTGCCTGCATCAGATCAAGAACAAGGTTCATCGCCGTATCGCATAGGGTCACGGCCAAAGCTGCAGCGCCGCCGGGTCCGAGGGCACGACCTGTGTCACCGAAAAGACCAGCGGGGTCATCCGCAGCATGACGAACACCGACAACGCCAGACGCCGCGGCAGGTTGCGTGCCAGGGCCATCTCCTTCGACACCTCACCCACGAAGACGACCGGGCCATAGGCCGGATTGTCGACATAGCCCTTCAGATCGGACCGGGTGACGTGGACATTCGGCTAGTCCAGCACGAAGACCGCGGCCGCATCGGCGATGACCTTGCGCTGCGCCTCGATGAATATGGTTTCCGCCTTGGTGCAGTCGGTGTCCGACAGGTTTGCGGCATCGTCGCTCTGCTCGTCTAAGTCGGCACCGGAATAGGAGCCGAGGATGTCGTTCGGCATGGCTTCCGAGTGGAACAGGTTGAAGAGATCATCATGGGACGTGACGTAGGTCGGCCACCAATACATCACGAAGATATCCTGCGCTGTTTCGGGATCAGACTTGGCCAGGTGACGCTGGCGCCTCCCGGGCCATGGGTTGCATGGACGGGTCGATGCCCAGGGTGGTCAGATTGGCCATCCAGAGTTCGCCGGCCACCGATTCCAGCGAGCCCCCGGTGGCGAAGGTCATGGTCGGGTCGGCACTGGTCACCCCGGCCTCGGCCAGCAGCACCTTGGCGGCATCAAGATCGGTTCTCGGGACGGGTCCGCCTCGTCAAGGCCCGAGAGGCCCGCCGGGATGACACCCTTGGCCCGGATGCCTAGGCTTGCGGTGCCAGAATTGACCACGTCATCATAGGGGAAAGCCAGCGACAGCGCCCGCCGGACCTTGGGGTCGTCCAAGGGCGCTTTCTTGACGTTGTGCGGGCCTAACTGCGTCCGGAACGAGGCATCGGCCGCGACCGTCATCTCGGGTTTGGCCTTCAGGCCTTCGAGGTTTTCGTGAGGCAGGTCATAGGTCCAATCGGCATCGGAGCCTTCGATCATGCTTTGCGACAGGGCCGGGTCCTCGACCACTGCAAGAAAGCCCTTGTCGAAACAGGGCGCCTTGCCCCAGTTGCCGCCGTTCCGGATCAGGATGCAGCGTTGGCCGGGCTCATACCGCTCCACCTTGTAAAACCCGGTTCCCGGGCCGTTGCCCGCAGTGTACCAGGCGTGGCCCCTGTCCAAGACCGAGGGGCTGACGATTCACGCAGCGAAGCCCGATGCCGCGATCCTGTCCAAGGGCTGCGGCGGGGACAGTGCGAAGACAAAGGTCGCGGCATCAGATGCGGCAACCCCGGCCACTGGCGCCCGATTGAACGAGGCCCCGCCAGCTGTCTTGGCCGTCCATTCGATCGATTTCTTGACCATATCCGCCGTCAGGTCCGCGCGATCGTGGAACTTGACGCCCTGCTGCAAGTGGAAGGTGCAGGTCATGCCATCCGCCGACACATCCCACTTCTCGGCCAATGGCGGCACCACCTTAGTGGGTTGATCGCCCTATTTCGGGATCTAGCGGGTCAGGCTATCATGAACATTCGCCATGATTGCGCCGTCACTGGAAAACGAGGTGGCGGGTCAAGGTCCGGGAACCCCGTCCAGACAGGCCATGGTGAAGATCTTCATGCCGTCTTGCGTCACCGCCACGCTCCATCGGTGGTGGTCAAAGAGCCGAGGGCGGAAAGGCCGGCGATCTTCAGGACGTCACGGCGCTTCATGTGTGATCCGATCAAGCTTCATAGGCGGCGACCGGGTGCGTATCCCTTGGCGCACCCAGATGGGGAACGAGGTCCACGCGATAGCCAAAGGCGCGCGGACCCACCGAGCGCTCAGCGATGTTCGACCTTAGGCTCAGAACTCATTAATCCACTTGTTGCCAGTCCGTTTCACTGATTCATTCGCGGCATCGGGGAGGTGTCGCATGGGTGATCTATTCTGGCTGACGGACGCGCAGATGGAGCGGTTGAAGCCGTTCTTTCCTTTGTCGCATGGGGTTCCACGAGTTGACGACAAGCGGGTGTTGAGCGGCATTATTTTCGTCAATCGCAATGGGTTGCGGTGGAGGGATGCACCGGCGGTCTATGGCCCGCATAAGACGCTATACAACCGTTGGTTCCGCTGGAGCCAGATGGGGATATTTGGCCGCATCCTGATGGAATTGGTCCGGCAGGATGCTGAAACGGAAATGATCATGATTGATGCGACGCACCTCAAGGCGCACCGGACCGCGTCTAGCCTGCGCAAAAAGGGGGGCGCGCTCGGCTGATCGGACGGACAAAGGGCGGGGTGAACTCCAAGCTGCACGTTGTTTGTGACAGCAAAGGGCGACCGATCCAGATGTATCTGAGCGCCGGTCAGACCAGCGACTATACCGGTGCTGCGGGCCTCGTGTCGGGCATGCCTGGTGTCAAAGTCTTGCTGGCGGACCGAGGCTATGATGCCGACTGGTTCCGTAACACCCTGATGGATAAGGGTATAACCCCATGCATCCCATCCAAGAAAAATCGGAAGGTCCAGATCGAACACGACGCCATCCTCTACAAGAAGCGTCACAAGATCGAGAACATGTTCGGGCGTCTGAAGGATTGGCGAAGGGTGGCCATGCGCTTTGACAGGCGCGCTGACATCTTCCTGTCGGCCTGCGCCCTCGCCGCAATCGTCATGTTCTGGCTATGAGTCCTGAGCCTA
>CANGHD010000196.1 GCA_947453525.1 Paracoccaceae bacterium
ACGATGCCCAATGACATCGAGGAAATCAGCCAGACCTACCTGCGCAATCCGGTCCGTGTCCAAGTTGCGCCCCCGGGCAAGCCCGTGGAAAAGATCGTCCAGGGCGTCCACTACATCCCCAACGGCGACAAGGCCAAACTGCTGGAATCCTACCTGCTCAAGCACCCCGGAGAGCAGGCGCTGGTCTTCGGCCGCACCAAGCATGGTGCTGAAAAGCTTTACAAATTGCTGGTGGCATGGGGCTTCAAGGCCTCGTCGATCCACGGCAACAAAAGCCAGAACCACCGCGACCGCACGCTGACGGAATTCCGGGAGGGTAGCCTAGACGTGCTCGTGGCGACCGACGTCGCCGCCCGCGGCATCGACATTCCCGGCGTCCGCCATGTCTACAACTACGACATGCCCAACGTGCCGGAAAACTACGTCCACCGCATCGGCCGCACCGCCCGCGCCGGGGCCGAGGGCAATGCCATCGCCTTCTGCGCACCGGCCGAAATGGGTGAGTTGCAAGCCATTGAAAAGCTGCTGAAAAAAGTAATCCCGGTCATCGGCGGCGCGCCGTGGTCGGTGTCCGAGCAAGCCGCTGCGCCGAAGCCGCCGCAAGGTGGCCGTGGCGCTCGTCCCGGTGGCAAGCCGATGGGCCAGCGCCCGCAGGGCCAAGGCAAACCCGGCCAGCGCCCGACCGGTCCCGCCGTGGCCAAACCGGTCCGCACCGCCTCCAAGACCGGCGGCGTCCAGTCACCCGCCCGGCAAAAGACGCGCTGAACCGATGAAACGCAGGACCGGTGCCTGCTGCGCCGGCCTCTGCGGACAGCGGGTCCACGTCTTTGTCCGCTAAGACCCAAAGCCCATCGGCCATTTCTGGCCGGTCTTGATGAGATCTGCCGATTAACCTGATGACAAGGTCTTGTCTTGTATAAGGAAGCCCCGATGTAGGGGTCTGTAAGAGTGGTGGTCGCAAGGCCAGATTGGGTTTGGGTCCGCCGAAGTCTCGCAAACGGGCTTCGGCGGGCCCGTGTTCCAAAGGCCGGTCCATATTGCAGAAGAACCGCGCTTTGGGTAAATCAGCCCATGGCCAAATTGTACTTTCATTACTCGACGATGAATGCCGGGAAATCCACCCTGCTGCTGCAAGCCTCGCACAACTACCGCGAGGGTGGGATGGCCACCTATCTGATCACCGCGCAGTTCGACCACCGCGCCGGAGAGGGCCGCATCGCCAGCCGCATCGGCATAGGCGAACCAGCTGACACGTTCGGCCCCGGAGAGAACCTGTTCGACAAGCTTAAGTCACGGTTTACAAATGATAAAATAGCCTGCGTCTTCATCGACGAGGCGCAGTTCCTGTCCAAAGAGCAAGTCTGGCAACTGGCCTGCGCCGTCGATGATCTGGGCGTTCCGGTGATGTGCTACGGCCTGCGGGTCGATTTCCAGGGCAACCTTTTCCCCGGTTCCGCTGCGCTTCTGGCTTGGGCGGATGAAATGCGCGAGGTCCGCACGATCTGCTTTTGCGGCAAGAAGGCCACCATGGTCATCCGCCGCGGTCCGGACGGCAGCGCCCTGCGGCAGGGCGAGCAGGTGCAGATCGGCGGGAACGAGACCTATGTCAGCCTCTGCCGCCGCCACTGGCGCGAGGCGGTGGGCGACGTATAGCCCTGCTGCGGCTCCCAACCCCCATCACTCCCGCTTTGCGGCAGACCAGAAATTCTCACGTACAATCCAACACTTTCGGCAAAACTCCGGCAGCCTCTGTCAAGACCCTTGCCTTGCACCCAGCGCGATCATGACCCCGGCCGCGACGATCATCGCCATACCCGCCACCGCCCAGGGCGTCAGCACCTCGCCCCAGATCAGCCATGACCAGGTGGCGGAGGCGGGCAGGATGGCGTATTCAAAGACAGAAACCCGTGTCGCATCCGCCACTTGATAGGCGCGCACCATAAGACCCACCCCCAGCAGCGATCCCGCCGCCTGCAAAAAGGTCCAGAGCCAGAACGCCAGACCCGGCCAGACCGGCCCGCGCATCAGAAAGCCTGCCGCACCCTCGGGCACCGCCAGCGGCACCAGCGTCAAGACCGCCATCCCGATCACGCCGGCCAACCCAAGCGCGAGAAAGAACCCCGCCAGCAGGGTTTCGGCACTTTCCTGTGGGCACCAGCGCCGGGTGGCGATGTTGCCCATGGCATAAAGCGCCCCGGCCAGAACCGGCAGCAGGGCGGGCAGCGACGCGCCCCGGACCGCCTCGGGCCCAAGGACAAGCACCGCCCCGGCAAAGCCCACAAGCACCGCCAGAACCCGAAACGGACCGATCTGGGTGCCATAGGCAAATCGTTCAATCAAAAGGATAAAAATCGGCGAGGTGAACAGGCCCGCCGCCACCAGCGCCACCGGCAGAAAGGCCAGTGCGCCAAAGTAGATGACCATCGCCACGCCGTGAATGGCCGACCGCGCCAGCACCGCCCGCAGGTTTGATGGCTTCAACCGCAGATGCAGCGGCCGCCACAGGAGCAGCAGCAACCCCACCGCCATCACAGTCCGCGTCGCATGAAACTGCCAGAGGCCGGCATCCCTTGCGATCACCCGCACGAAATTGTCGGTGAAGCCAATGATCGCGGCATAGATCAAGATCATCCCCGCCGCAGCTAGGGTCCTGTCGCCTGAAGCCTGTCCGCCTGTCATCCGCGCCTCCGCTGTTGGGTCAAATATCCCGTGATTTCGCGACCTTGCGCGCCTGAATGCGACGGAAACCCTTGGGTTTGGCACTCTGGGATCCGACTGCTGGTGTGGTTGTGGCGGATTGTGGCGGATAGGGTCCTCCGCTATGGTTGGCCCTCAGACAGCAGACCCAAAGGCCCTATGACAGCACTGACCAAGTACCAACGGCTGGAATGCACGGGGCTGTGGCGCTTGACGGCCGCAGCGCAACTGCGCGAGGTTGTGGTGAACCTGCGCGACACCACCTTGGTTCTGGCCGATCCCCGCAGCGAAATGGCGCTGTCGCATTGGTCGCTGCCGTCGGTCGAGCGGGTCAATCCCGGCGAAATGCCCGCCCTCTACACCCCCGGTCGCCTGCAAGATGGCAGCCCCTCCGAAACGGTCGAGTTGGACGATCCCGACATGATCGCCGCGCTGGAGACGGTACGCACCACCCTGTCGCGCCGCCGCCCGCGTCCCGGTCGGGTGCGGGGCGCGACCGTCGCTGTGACGGTCGCCCTTGTGGGCCTCTTTGGATTTCTGTGGTTGCCCGAGGCGATGATCCGTCACACCGCCTCGGTCCTGCCGACGGCCACGCGGATCCAGATCGGCAAGCTGGCGCTGGCGGATGCGGCCCGGTTGACGGGGTCGCCCTGCGCGAATGTTTTGGGCCAGCGCGGGGCGGCCGTTCTGGCACAAAAGCTGTCCGGTCAAGGGGTTGGCGAGATTGACGTGGTCCGCGACGGCGTGGCGGACGCCTTGGCGCTACCTGGCGGCATCGTGCTGGTGTCGGACAAACTGCTGGATACCCTGCAAGATCCCGAGCCAGTCGCGGGCTATATCCTGGCAGCCATCGAACGGGCCGAGGTCAGTGATCCCGTCTTGCCGGTCCTGCGCTACGCGGGTCTGGTGGCGACGGTGCGGCTGCTGACCACCGGCCATTTGCCGGAGGGCGCGGTCAATGGCTATGCCGAAAGCCTGCTGGCCGCCAAACCCCTGACGCTTGATGAGGAACGCCTGCTGGAGAAGTTCCGGCAGGTCAACCTCTCCTCGACGGCCTTTGCCCGGGCGGTGGACCCGAGTGGCGAAAGCACAATCGGGTTGATCGAGGCCGATCCGTTCAAAGGCACCTCTCCGGCGGCGATCCTGCCGGACAACGACTGGATCAGCCTGCAAGCCATCTGCGCGGGATGAAAAAAACCCCGGGACGTTGCCCGGGGAGTGTGCTGCTCGCGTGGTTCCGCCCGAAAGAAAGTCTTGAAAAGACAGGATAGTCCTGGGTCAGCGCAGGAAGGCGTCCGTAAATCCCGCGCTTTGGACGGTTGTCAGGCCCGACGAGGCCGCGTCGCCGCTGGCGAAGGGGCCAACATAGACCACCTGCAAGGCTTTGCCGTTGCGCCGGGTCTGCACCGTAGAAACCGGCAACCCGCGTGCCGCCAGCCGCGCCACGACGGCCTGCGCATTGGCCGGCTCGCCAAAGCATCCGACCTGAACAAGCCGCGAACCCGGAACCATGGGCGCCGCCGGACTGACCGAAACTTGCATCAGCGGCGCCAAGCTGCGGGACCGCTCCGGGACCGCCGCGGTTGACATCGTCGAAGCGACGGTGCTGACGCTGGCAGCGGCTCTGGTCGTCCTGAACTGCGGGTGCAGCCCTAACGCGCGCTGGAAAGCGGTCTGTGGCGGCGCCTCGGTCACCAGCACCATGGGAACCGTGCCTTGCCAGACCTGATCCTGTTGCGCCTGACCCAGCGCCGTGCCAACGCCGCGCAGCGGATTCAGACGGTCGTCTTTCCAGGCATAGGTCCAGCCCTTCGGCGGCTTGGGCAAGGCGTGGCTGCGGTCCGGCAGCGGCGGCGGGGCGACATAGACCTGCACCATGGCCAGCGGGCCCGTTGCCGCCGGCGCGGACGGGGTGACATAGACCGGCGCTGCCACATAGCCAAGGGTCTGATCGGTTGGGACAATCTGCCGCGTCGGCGCAGGCTGTTGCGCCTTGGCCGCCGCAGCACTGGCAAAGACCTTCGGCTGCGGCGCCGGAGAGGGGGCAAGAACCTGCATCGCCGGGGCCTGAACCGCGACCGCCGCCACTCGAGCCGGCGCGACCGTTTGGGTGTTGGAGAAGACCGTGGGTTTGGGCGCCGGGGAGGGGGGCGCGACCTGTCCGGCCGGGGCTTGAACCGCCACCATCGCAACCTGTCCCGACGCTGGTGCCTGAACCGTGGGCTGGGCCACCGCCAGTTTGTCGGGCGCCATATCCGCGGCCAAGGCGGCCTGTGCTGCGGCACTTCCGGTCGGCATCATCGTGCAGATAGGCTTCCGGTTGCGGTCGACCCGTGCCACCCAGTTGACCCGCGCGCCGTACCCCGCTCGCAGGAACAGGCAGCCCCGGCTGTCGACGAATTGCTGCCCCTGAAACCCCGCCGGAGGCGGGTTCGCCGGGCCGCCGATCTGGCTCAGACTCTGCGCCCCTGCAGTGGATGTCAGCAGAATCGCCGCAAGAGCCATAGCTTTCAACATCTTGTCATTCATAAACCCGTATCCCCCACAATTAGGGAGAATCATGAATCAAGATTGTTTCTGAGTAAAGCGAGAATCCCTTATTTTGTGCCAAACATGCGGTCACCCGCATCCCCTAGACCCGGCACGATATAGCCTTGCGCGTTCAGATGGCTGTCAATCGAGGCCGTGACGATCGGAACATCGGGATGGGCCTCGTTCATGTGCCGGATGCCTTCGGGGGCCGCCAGCAGGCACAAGAAGCGGATGTTCCTGGCACCGGAATTCTTCAACAGTGTCACCGCCGCCGCACTGGAATTGCCAGTGGCCAGCATCGGGTCGACCACGATGCAGACCCTTTCGTCCAGATGATCCGGCACCTTGTAATAGTATTGCACCGGCTGCAGCGTCACGTGATCGCGGTACAGCCCGATGAAACCGACCCGCGCCGCCGGGATCAGTTCCAGAATGCCGTCCAGCAGACCATTCCCGGCCCGCAGGATCGAGATCAGCGCCAGTTTCTTGCCGTCAATCGCCGGGGCGTCCATCTCGCACAGCGGCGTTTCGATCTTCTTGGTGGTCATCGCCAGTTCGCGGGTGACCTCATAGGCCAGAAGCAGGCTGATCTCGCGCAGCAACTGACGGAAAGATGCGGTGGAGGTGTCCTTCTCGCGCATCAGGGTCAGCTTGTGCTGGACCAGCGGGTGGGTCACCACGGTGAGGTTCTTGAACTCGGGCAAAGTCTCAGACATGTGCGGCCTCCAACAGCTTGCCAATCCTGTCCTTCGTATCCTTGTCACAAAAGGCCGCGTCAAGGGCAGTCCGGTTGAGGGTGGCAAAGACGCCGTCATCCCAGTCAAACGCCTCGTGCAGCATGTCGTATTCGCGGGTCAGGGTGGTGTGGAAGAAGGGCGGGTCGTCGGTCGAGACAGTGACCTTGACGCCGCGGTGATAGAGCTCGCCGATCGGATGCTTGCGGAAGCTGGGATAGATGCCAAGCGCGACGTTCGAGCCCGGACAGCATTCCAGCACCACGCCGGTTTCAGCCAATTCATCCACCAGCGCCAGATCCTCAATCGTCCGCACGCCATGCCCGATGCGCAAAGCGCCCAGATCACGGATCGCCTCGCGCACTTCGGACGGGCCCTTCCATTCACCGGCATGGACGGTGGGTTTCAGACCGGCTTCCTTGGCGGCATCGAAGGACCATGAGAAGTCCTTGAGTTTGCCCATGGTTTCCGCCCCGGCGATGCCGAAACCCACCAGAAAATCCCCCGCCGTTTCGGCCGCACACAGGGCCGTCTGGCGCGCCTTGTCGGGGCCGAAGTGGCGTATGCAGGTGGCGATGGC
>CANGHD010000197.1 GCA_947453525.1 Paracoccaceae bacterium
CCGGTGATGCTGATGGTGCGAATCCGGTCGTGCCATGTGACGGGCAGTTTCCAGACCAAGGCGAACCGCAGGCCGACCCTGTCGGTGCGCGACGCGTTGAGCGCGCCGCAATCGGATTTCGCCCGAGTCGTGCTGCCGCCGATGTCCTATATGCACGAACAGGACAAGATCAAGAACCGCTGGCCTGCTGCCGAGCGGTTCATTCTGGACCGCAAGCTGAACGAGGTCTTCGGGCCGCAAGAGGCGAAGATCGGGTTGGTCATACAGGGCGGCATGTACAACGGGGTGATCCGGGCGCTGCAACGGCTGGGGCTGGCGGATATCTACGGCGCGTCGCAGGTTCCCTTGTATGTGCTGAACGTGACCTATCCGCTGGTGTCGTCGGAGTTTCTGTCCTTCTGCGCGGGCAAGGAGCAGATCCTTGTCATCGAGGAGGGCCAGCCCGAGTTCATCGAACAGCAGTTGACGACCTATCTCTATCGGGCCGGGTCGACGGTGAAGCTGCATGGCAAGGGCATGTTGCCGATGGCCGGGGAATATACCGGTCAGGTGATGCTGGATGGGCTGACCGCCTTCCTGCGGCAAGCCGCACCCGACCTGCTGCCTGCGATGGTGCGGGCGCCCAATCAGGACCGGCCCAAGGTGCCGGATCTGTCGAAGACGGTGCCGATAAGGCCTCCGGGCTTCTGCACCGGCTGTCCGGAGCGTCCGATCTTTGCCGCCATGAAGCTGGTGCAGAAGCAGACCGGCAAATTGCAGATCACCGCAGACATCGGCTGCCATTTGTTCGGGAGCCTGCCGCCGTTCGAGATTGGCGGGGCGACGATGGGTTATGGCCTTGGGCCTGCGGCCAATGCGGCTTTTGATGGCGGGGGGGCCACCAGGCCGATCAGCATCATCGGGGATGGCGGGTTCTGGCATAATGGGCTCAGTTCGTCGTTCGGGAATATGGCCTTCAACAAGTCCGACTCGGTGGCTGTCATCGTCGACAACTACTATTCGGCGGCGACCGGGGGGCAGGATGTGATGTCCTCCCGCGCCGACAACGCCACGAAGGCGACCAAGCATCCGATCTCGAAGGCCTTGAAGGGCATCGGGATCGACTGGGTGCGGCAGGTCGACCGGACCTATGACGTGGGTCACATGCGCGACGTGCTCTTGGAGGCTTTGACGACCAAGACCCCGGGGCCGAAGGTGATCGTCGCCTCCTCGGAATGTATGCTGAACAAGCAGCGGCGCGAGAAACCCTTGGCGGCGGCGGCGATCAAGGAGGGGCGGCGGGTTGAGGCGCCTCGGTTCGGGGTGGATGAGGATATCTGCACCGGCGATCACGCCTGCATCCGGCTGTCGGGCTGTCCCTCGCTGGGCTTGAAGACGCTGGACGATCCCTTGCGTGATGACCCGGTGGCGTCGATTGACCAAAGCTGTGTCGGCTGCGGCAACTGCGGGGAAGTGGCCGATGCGGCGGTGCTGTGTCCCAGCTTCTACCGGGCGGATGTGGTGCATAACCCGTCGCCCTTCGAGCTGCGCTTCGCGGCGTTCCGGGCCAAGGTGATCGGCTGGCTGCAAAAGCGCCGCGATGCGCGCCGATTGGTGTTTGAGGTGTCGGCATGAATGTCTTGAACCCGCAGCCGATGGACCCGAAACTGTCCTCGATCATCAAGCTGGCGGTGCTGGCGGTGGGCGGGCAGGGCGGCGGCGTGTTGACGGCCTGGATCGAGGATGTCGCGCGGGCCAATGGCTATGCGGCGCAAGCGACTTCGGTGGCTGGGGTGTCGCAGCGCACCGGGGCGACGGTCTATTATATCGAGATGGCTCCGGCAGATGAGGGCATCCCGATCTTCTCGCTGATGCCGGCGGCGGGGGATGTCGATATCATGATCGCCGCCGAGATGATGGAGGCGGGCCGTTCGATCATCCGGGGCTTTGTGACGCCGGAACGCACCACGCTGATCGCCTCGACCCACCGCGCACTGGCGGTGTCGGAGAAGATGGAACCGGGCAATGGCATCGCCAATTCCGACGAGGTGATGGCGGCGGCGGGCCTGATGGCCAAACGCTTCATCGCGGCGGATTTCGAGGCGCTGGCGGTGCGAAATGGCTCGGTCATCTCAGCCTCGCTGTTTGGCGCGCTGGCGGGGTCGGGTGCGCTGCCCTTCCCGCGTGAGGCCTTCGAGGCGGCGATCCGCAAGGGTGGCAAGGGGATCGAAGGCTCGTTGCGCGCCTTCGCAGCCTCCTACGCGGAAGCGATGGGGCCGGTGGACCCAAAGACCGCACCGAAGAAGCCCGGCGCGCTGCTGGCCAGGGGTCCGGCGCGGATGATGGCAGAGTGGCATCGGCTGATGGGCCTTGCCGAGGCACTGCCCGCCCCGGTGGCCGAAATGGCGCGCTTGGGTCTGCGCAAAGTGGTCGAGTTTCAGGATGTGGCCTATGGCGCGGCCTATCTGGACCGTCTGGGCAAGGTGCTGGCGCGGGATGATGCCGCGCATGGCTTTGCCCTGTCCCTGGAGGCGGCGAAATATGTCGCCAATGCGATGTGCTACGACGATGTGATCCGGGTGGCGGACCTCAAGACGCGCGGGCCCCGGTTCGACCGCATCGCCAAGGAGATGCGGGTCAAGGCGGGCAACCTCATGCACCTGACCGAATTCATGCACCCAAGGGCCGAAGAGATCGCCGGGATGTTGCCCGCCGGGTTGGGCCAAAGGGTGCAAGACGATCCGAACTGGATGGCGCGGCTGGACCGCTGGTTCAGCAAGGGGCGGCGGCTGCGGACCGATGGCTTGCTGTCTTACGCGACGCTGTACCTGCTGGGCGGCCTGAAAGGATGGCGGCCAAAGACGCTGCGCCATGCGCAGGAGGTGGCGCATCTGGAGGCTTGGCTGGCCACGGCGCTGGGGTATCTGCCGCGCTACGATCTGGCGGTCGAGGTCCTCAAATGCCGTCGTCTGGTGAAAGGCTATTCCGACACCCATTCCCGTGGCCTGTCGAAGTTCGACAAGGTTCTGGCGGCCGCCGCCTTGGTGGCAAACCGCGACGATGCCGCCGACTGGCTGCGCCGCCTGCGCGAAGCGGCCTTGAAGGATGAAGAGGGCAAGGCGCTCGACGGCGCCATCGCCACGATCCGCAGCTTTGCCTGACGGGCAAGGGTCAGACCGCCCGCGTTCCTTTTCATCTTGGTACAAATATCCTCGGGGGTGCGGGGGTGGAAACCCCCGCTCACGCCGCCGCCGGTCACGCCGCCAGATCACTCGGCGGCGATCGGCAGGCTGCTTTGACCTATGCTGGCCAGTTCGGCCACAACCCGGTTGATTCTCTGGCAGAAGGCCGAGAAATTCGGCAAAGGCTCCACCCTTCGCTCGTCCAGATAGAGCGAGCGGTCGATCTCGACCTGAATCACGTGCTTGCGGGACACCGGATGGCCATAGGCCTGCGCGATATAGGCCCCGGCGAAAGGTGAATTGCGGGCGGTGCGGAAGCCAGCGGCGGCGAAGATCGCCTCGACGCGTTCGACCACCTCACGCGAGGCGGCGGCGCCGAAGCGGTCGCCCAGCACAACCTCGGGCAAGGGTTGACCGGCGCGGGCGTGGGTTTCGATGGCTTCGTGCGGCATCGAATGGCAGTCGATCAGGATCGCCTCGCCAAAGGCGGCATGGGTTTCGGTCACGAGGCCGCGCAGGGTGGCGTGCCACGGGCGCCAGTGGCGGGCGATGCGGGCCTCGGCCTCGGCTCTTGGGATCTTGCCACCATAGATCGCCCGCCCCCCGGCCACGACCCGGGGGATCACTCCAAGGCCGGAGGAGATCCGCGGATTGTGGGCGCTGCGGGCGATATCTTCAACCACCGCCGAATCGAGCTCGTCGCAGCCCCGGTTGAAGTCGATATAGGCACGCGGCGCACGGGCGCACAGCAGCGGCGCGCCAAACAGCGGGGCGCGGGCGAACAGCCGGTCGACGAAAGCATCCTCGGACGACCGCAGGGCCATCGGGGTCAACTGGCTGGAGGCCAGAAAATCGGGCGGATATTCGCGCCCGGAATGCGGCGAGGAGAAGATGACAGAGGTGCGCTGCCGCAGGGGGCGGATCAGGCGAAAGGATTCGCCCTCGGTAAGCTCTGACATGCGGTCCTCCATGCCTTAGGTATAGCGGCATAATCTGGCACGGAGAAAGCCCTTGAACACCCCCGCTCTTCTGATTATAGACCGCCCACCGACGCGGCTCTGCCCGATCCTTGGGTTTGGCGAGATGCGACGGTACGGAGGGCGGTTAGCTCAGCGGTAGAGCACTACGTTGACATCGTAGTGGCCACTGGTTCGATCCCAGTACCGCCCACCATTCACCGCTGGCCGCAAGGCTGGCAAGGTTTTCAAATGGCGCGAGGACGCGCCGCGAACCAGAGGAGACAGCCATGAAGGTTGCAAACTCGCTCCGCTCGCTGAAGACGCGTCATCGCGATTGCCAAGTCGTGCGCCGTAAAGGCCGCGTCTATGTGATCAACAAGACGCAAAAGCGTTACAAGGCCCGTCAGGGTTGAGAAGCGCAGATCAGCACGGTTGATGGGCCGCCAGGGAAACCTCGGCGGCTTTTTCATGTCACAGGCTGCGGAAAGAGGTAGGATGGGCAATCTGCCCATCTTCGCAAGGTCTGTGCCATGAAGCTCTACCACTCTCCGACGTCCCCCTATGCCCGCAAGGTCATGGCGCTGATTCTCGAAACCGGCCTCGGCCCCCGGGTCGAGGTGATCCGAGCCACAGGCACGCCGCTGGATCCCGGCACCATCCCCCTGGACCGCAATCCCCTGGGCAAGATCCCCGCGCTGGTGCGCGATGATGGTACGGCCCTTTACGACAGCCGCGTGATCTGCCGCTATCTGGATGATCTGGCCGGGTCGGATCTCTACCCCGCCGCCCGGCTTTGGGACGTGCTGACCCTGGAGGCCACGGCGGACGGCGTCCTGGACGCCGCCCTGCTGATGGTCTACGAACAGCGCCTGCGTCCTGAGGAGCTGCGCTACGCGCCTTGGGTCGAAGGCCAGTGGGCCAAGATCGCCCGCGCGCTGGATGCGCTTGAGAAGGACTGGACTGCCCGGCTGTACGCGCCGACCGACATGGGGCAGATCGCTTTGGGATGCGCCTTGGGCTATCTGGACTTCCGCCTCGCCGCCCGGGACTGGCGCGCGGGTCACGCGAATTTGGCCGCATGGGAGGCCGAATTCGTTCAGCGCCCCCCTATGCAGTCCACGATTCCGGTCTAGCTTGCAGCATAGCCGACGGATATTGGGCACAGGCAGTGCAGGTTCAAGGCAAAGCGTCAAGGAAATCGGGTTTTGCCTGACCCTGTGCGCCTTTGTCCGCTGGACCTCTCTGCAATCCTTGTCTAAAACCCGCCCGGCAAGGCTGCGTCAGAGACGTGGCCTTTATCTAATGATGGGCTTGCCCGCAGGGCGGCCAGCGGAAGGGAGAAGCATTCGTGTCCCATGCTGAAGACACCTCGGGGTCCCGCCGGGATTTCCTGTATTACGCGACCGCCGGAGCAGGCGTTGTGGCAACTGGTGCGGCGGTCTGGCCGCTGATCAACCAGATGAACCCTTCTGCCGATGTGCGCGCTTTGGCCTCGATTGAGGTTGACATCAGCGGCGTCGAAGAAGGCAGCCAGTTGACCGTGCTGTGGCGCGGCAAGCCGGTGTTCATCCGGCACCGCACGGCGGACGAGATCAAGGCTGGCCAAGCGGTCAAGTTGACCGATCTGGTCGATGTCAATGCCGAGAATGACAACCTGCCCGCCGGAACCGATGCCAGCGACGCCAACCGCGCGCTCGACAAGGACGGCAAGTGGCTGGTGATGATGGGTGTCTGCACCCACCTTGGCTGCGTGCCTTTGGGCAATGGCGCCGGTGAGTTCGGCGGCTGGTTCTGCCCCTGCCACGGCTCGCAATACGACACCGCCGGCCGCATCCGCAAAGGGCCCGCCCCGCGCAATCTGCAAGTGCCGGTTGCCGCCTTCTCCAACGACACCACGATCAAGCTCGGGTAAGGAACAGCAAGATGGCCGGTATCCCGCACGACCACTACGAGCCCAAACCGGGCTTTCAGACATGGCTCCACAGCCGTCTGCCGATTGTCAGCCTGCTCTATGACACGCTGATGCTGCCCACGCCCAAGAACCTCAACTGGATGTGGATCTGGGGCATCGTTCTGACCTTCTGTCTGGCGATGCAGATCGTGACCGGCATCGTGCTGGCCATGCACTACACACCCAACGTTGATCTGGCTTTCGGGTCCGTCGAGCACATCATGCGCGACGTGAACGGTGGCGTGATGCTGCGGTATCTGCACGCCAACGGCGCGTCGCTGTTCTTCTTCGCGGTTTACTGCCACATCTTCCGGGGCCTCTTCTACGGCAGCTACAAGGCGCCGCGCGAAGTGACCTGGGTGATCGGCATGATCATCTATTTCCTGATGATCGCCACCGCGTTCATGGGCTACGTGCTGCCGTGGGGCCAGATGAGCTTCTGGGGTGCCACGGTGATCACCGGCCTGTTCG
>CANGHD010000198.1 GCA_947453525.1 Paracoccaceae bacterium
CCACCGCCGCCATGGCGCGCGCCATGGCCGCCTCCGCCCCATTGGGCCATGCCGTCGTGATTGACCACCACCGCCACATGGTCAACCTGACGGCCCCCGATCTGGTCAATGCCGCCCTGACCCGGTGGCTGGCTACCCCGCTCGCCCAACTGGAGAGACGCGCATGAGTGATGCCGACACCCGCCGCCACCTGCGCGATGCCTTTGGCACTTTCATGACCGGGGTGACCGTGGTCACGACGATCGGGCACAGCGGCGAAACAACGGGCAAGCCCTTGGGGTTCACCGCCAACTCGTTCTCCTCGGTCTCGCTGGAACCGCCGCTGCTGTTGGTCTCGATTTCCCGCAGTTCCAGCAACTACGCGACCTTTTCCACCGCCAAGGGCTTTGCCATCAACATTCTGGCCGAAGACCAGCGCGACATTTCCAACACCTTCGCAAGGCCGGTGGCCGACCGTTTCAGCACGATCTCATGGCAGAACGGCCCGCATGGGTCGCCCATCGTGGACGGCGTTTCGGCGTGGTTCGACTGCGCGACCCACCAGATCGTCGAGGCCGGCGACCATGCCTTGCTGATCGGCAGGATCGAGGCCTTCGCCTTCACGCCAGCACCGGGCTTGGGCTACTATCGGGGCAGCTATTTCACTGCCAATTCCGCTGCCATAGCCCCCGGCCCCGAGGTCGTTGTGACGGCGGTCGTTGAACGCGACGGCGCGGTGCTTTTGATCGATGACGGGATGGGCGGGTTGACCCTGCCCACGGCAAAGGTTGGACGCGAAGGGGCGACGGCGGCGCTGGCGAAAGTGCTGGACAGTCTGACCCTGCACGCCGCGCCCGGCTTCATCTATGCCGTGTTCGAAGACAACGCCTTGGGCCACCAGCATATCGCCTTCCGCTGCCCCTGCACCGGTGGCATGCCGGCCAAAGGGGCCTTCGTGGAACTTGCCCCGGCCAACCTGACCGATGTCACTGACCCTGCCATGGCGGTCATGCTGAACCGGCTGGCCGAGGAATCCCGGCAGGGCAACTATGGCATCTATTTCGGCAACCAGACCTCTGGCCGGGTGGCCAAACTGACAGGAGACGCGCCATGAAGTTCTCGCTTTTCGTCCATATGGAGCGTCTGTCGCCCGAAATCCCTCAGGCCCAGCTTTATGAGGAGATGCTGGAACTGTGCCGCATCGCCGACGAAGGCCGCATGCACGCGATCTGGACCGGAGAGCATCATGGCATGGATTTCACCATCGCGCCCAACCCCTTTCTGAACCTTGTCGATCTGGCGCGGCGGACCAAGAACGTGCGGCTTGGCACCGGGTCGATCATCGCGCCGTTCTGGCACCCAATCCGCCTCGCCGGAGAGGCTGCGATGGCCGATATCATCATGGACGGCAGGCTAGAGATTTGCGTGGCGCGGGGGGCTTATGCGTTTGAATATGAACGCCTTTCGCCGGGACTAGACGCCTGGACGGCTGGCCAGAAGATGCGGGAACTGATCCCCGCCGTGCAGGAATTGTGGAAGGGCGATTACACCCACGACGGGGTGCATTGGCAATTTCCCAAGACCACCTCGGCCCCGCTTCCGCTTCAGCAACCGCATCCGCCGATCTGGATTGCTGCGCGCGACATCAACAGCCATGAATTCGCCGTGGCCAATGGCT
The DNA here is from genome assembly GCA_947453525.1 of Paracoccaceae bacterium. Taxonomy (GTDB): domain Bacteria; phylum Pseudomonadota; class Alphaproteobacteria; order Rhodobacterales; family Rhodobacteraceae; genus Stagnihabitans. The sequence continues at coordinate 1,658 of CANGHD010000198.1, forward strand.
GCAACGTGCAGGTCACGCCGATGCATCAGGACGATGCCGAGGTTCAGTCCCTGATGGACAAGTTCAACGCCGCCTGCGCCAAACATGCCGACCAGCCCCGGCCGAAAATCCTCGTTCTGCGGCACACTTACGTGGCCGACAGCGAAGCGGATGCCATGCAGGCCGCCCATGAGTTGAGCATCTTCTTCAACTATTTCGCCGCCTGGTTCCGCAATGAAAAGCCGGTCTCGATGGGCCTGATGGAGACGATCCCAGAGGCGGAAATCGCCGCCAACGCCACCTACGCGCCCGAGGTCATGCGCAAGAACCACATTGTCGGTGAGGCGGCCGAAGTGATTGAACGGGTGAAAAGCTATGAAGCCATGGGCTATGACGAGTTCGCCATCTGGATCGACTCCGGCATGAGTTACGAACGCAAGAAAGCCTCGCTGCAACGCTTCATCGCCGACGTCATGCCCGCCTTCGCCTGAGGACCCCCATGCACCGCTTCCAGCTTTACATCGACGGCAGTTTCGAAGACGGCGCGGCCCAGTTCGAAAGCCTTGACCCGGCGACGGGCACACCCTGGGCCTTGATGCCAGAAGCGCGTGAGGATGAGGTGAACCGCGCCGTCGAGGCCGCGCACCGCGCCTTCCGCTCTGGTCCATGGCCCCGACTCACTGCCACGGCACGGGGCAAGCTGTTGATGAAGCTGGCAGATCTGGTTCTGGCCGCTGCCCCAAGGCTGGCGGCCTTGGAGACCCGCGACACCGGCAAGATCATCCGCGAAACCTCGGCCCAGATCGCCTATGTGGCGGATTATTACCGCTATTATGCCGGATTGGCCGACAAGATCGAAGGCGCGCATCTGCCGATCGACAAGCCGGATATGGAGGTCTGGACCCGCCGCGAGCCTGTGGGCGTGGTGGCGGCCATCGTACCGTGGAACAGCCAGTTGTTCCTGTCGGCGGTCAAGCTTGGCCCCGCACTGGCTGCGGGCTGCACGGTGGTCCTGAAAGCCTCGGAAGACGGCCCCGCACCCTTGCTGGAGTTTGCACGGCTGATCCACGAGGCGGGCTTTCCGCCGGGCGTGGTCAATGTGATCACTGGGTTCGGGCCGACTTGCGGCCATGTGCTGACCCGCCATCCCAAGGTGGCACATATCGCCTTCACCGGCGGCCCTGGCACCGCGCGGGCGGTGGTGCGCAATTCGGCGGAAAACCTCGCCTCCACCTCACTGGAACTGGGCGGCAAATCGCCTTTCATCGTGTTTGCCGATGCCGACCTTGACAGTGCGGCCAACGCCCAAGTCTCGGGCATCTTCGCGGCCACCGGGCAAAGTTGCGTGGCAGGGTCACGCCTGTTGATCCAGCGCAGCGTCAAAGAGGCCTTTCTGGCCAAGTTGAAAGCAAAGGCCGAAGCGATCAGGATCGCCGCCCCGGACCTGATGACCACCGAGGTGGGCCCGCTTTGCACCCAGCGCCAGCGCAGCCACATCGAGGCGACCATCGCCGCCTCGCTCGCCGCAGGGGCTACCCTCGTAACCGGTGGCCAAGCCCTGACGGGTCCGGGCTTCTACTTTCCGCCAACGATCCTCGACTGCAGCGATGCCCCCAATGCTCCAGCGCTGAGCCAAGAATTCTTCGGCCCGGTCCTGACCGTCCTGACCTTCGACACCGAGGATCAGGCCATCGAACTGGCCAATGACACCCAATACGGCCTCGCCTCGGGTGTTTTCACCGCTTCCCTCACCCGCGCCCACCGCATGATCCGCGCAATCCGGGCCGGGGTTGTCTGGGTCAACACCTATCGCGCTGTCTCGCCCATCGCTCCCTTCGGCGGGCATGGGTTGTCGGGCAACGGGCGCGAGGGCGGTCTTGCGGCGGCCTTGGACTATACAACCACGAAAACCGTCTGGCTGCGGACCTCGGATGACCCGATCCCCGACCCTTTCGTCATGCGCTGAGGTTTTCGACGCATCTCCGTGGGAAAGGTCCCGGAGCCTGCAAAGCAAATTCCTTTGCTGCGCCTAGGACGTCCGGGCCAGATAGTCTTGAAAGGCCTTCGCCCGTTGCCGCGCCAAGGCCACGGCTTGGGCGGGAGAAATCAGCTTGAAGCGCACCGCGTCCTTGGGCCGCAATTGCACGAAGCCGTCGAGATCATCAGACACGACGGTGGCGATCTTTGGATAACCCCCCGTCGTACCATGATCGGCCAGCATCACCGTGGCCAGCCCATCACCGGCCACCTGCACCGAACCGCGCAGGATCGGTTCTGACGGGATCGACAGTGCGCCTTGTGGCATCAGCGCGGGCCCGCTCAGCCGCACGCCCATCCGGTCATAGGCACTGGTCAGCTGAAACGGCAAGGAGCCGAAATCCTCAAGGCTTTCGACCGAGAAGAAGCGGTCTTGCGGGCCGGGAACCGCGTGGATGAGCGGCCGCGGCCGCGCCCAGACCGGGCACGGGATGGCGCCTTCCGACCCAGGCAGAACCCGCGCGTCGCGGATCATCACGTCTTGCCCTGCCGCCAGCTTGCCGCCGCCCAGACCCGATGGGCCGTGGGTCGCTGCACTGCCGAGCCAAAGCGGTGCCTGCAGGTGCCCTGCGAAGGCCAGATAGGTCCAACTGCCCCAAGGGCCAGGACGGATGACCAGCCGCTCGCCCGCCCGCAGGGTGTTCACCTGCCACGCACCAAGCCGCTCGGCGCCTTTCTGCACGATGAAACCCCCACCTGCGACAGCGAAGGTGACGGCACCTTCCACACAATCAAGCGACACCCCCCCCAATGACACTTCCACCGCCGCCATGTCTGGCGGGTTTCGCAGCGCCGCTTGGGCGATGGCAAAGGCCTTGCGGTCCATCGGACCGGACGCCGGCACACCAAAGCGCATCATGCCTTTTCGTCCGGCGTCCTGCAGGGTCACATGGGGTCCGGCAAAGGCCACGCGCAGATGGGTCATGCCAAAGCCTCGTAGTCGCCCAGCGAAATGCGGCGGAAGTGGATATGATCGCCCACGTCAAACAGAAAGGGCCGGCTCTCGTCCCCGGTCAGCACCCGCGTCGGGGTGCGACCGATGATCCACCATCCCGTCGGCATGGTCAACGTGGTGATCAGGCACTGTGCTCCGGCGATGATGACGCGGCCCGCAGGCACACCGCGCACCGGGCTGGGCTTTCGGTCCAGCCGCAGCGTCTCGGGCAGGCCACCCATATAGGCGTATCCGGGGGCAAAGCCGTAAAGAAACACGCGGTAGTCGCCGGACAGATGGGCCGCAATCACGGCCTCCGACGACATGCCGGTCTGGCGGGCGACCTCGTCGAGATCGGGCGCATTCTCGTAGCAGACCAGCACTTCCCGCGTCGCGGGGGCTGCAGGCGTGTGGGTCTGATCGGCCAGACCACGGAGATGGCTGGCGACTTCGACATGGTCGGTCAAGACAGGGTCGAAGTCCACAAGCAGGTTGACAAAGGCCGGAATCGCCTCGCGGAAGCCGGGAAAAGGCTTCGCGGCAAGGGCTTTGTCCAACGCCAGAACCTGCGCATGGGCGGCGTCCGTGATGGTGGTGCCAAACTCCACAAGCAGGGCATGATCGGCCACCGGGCGATAGAAGGCCATGGATCAGGCCAGAAACGCGGCAAGTGTCACGCCCGCCGCCGTCAGACGCGCGCGAATTTCCCGCGCCATGGCAACGGCGTGCGGACTGTCGCCGTGGATACAGATCGAGTGGGCGTCCAGCCGGATCGGGTCGCCGTCGACAACGGGCATCAGACCGGTGTCAAGAAATCCCAGCAGCCGGTCGGCCGCGGCCTTTGCATCCGGGATCATGGCGTCCGGACGGCTGCGCGGCACCAGCCGACCCGTCGACAGATAGCCTCTGTCGGCAAAGATCTCGGAATAGACCGGTTGACCGGCGGCGCGGGCGGCATGTTCCTGTTCGGTGCCGGAAATGGCCAGAATGGCCAGCGCCGGCGAGATGGCACGGACAGCAGCCACCAAAGCCTCTGCCGCCGCGCGCGTGTCGGCGGCGTGATTGGCCAAGGCGCCATGGGCTTTGACATAGGACATCCTGGTTCCCGCCAAGGCCGCAACACCCATCAGCGCGCCAATCTGGGCGGCGACCATCCGGGTGATCTCGGACGGGGTCATAGGAATAAGGCGGCGGCCGAACCCTTCGCGGTCGTTGTAGCCGGGGTGGGCACCGATGCTGACCCCCTTGTCGGCGGCAAGCCGCAGCGTGGCGAACATGGTTTCCGGATCCGATGCATGCCCCCCGCAGGCGATGTTGGCCGAGGTGACAAGCCCCAGCATGGCTGCGTCGTCCCCCATGGTCCAAGGGCCGAAACCCTCGCCAAGGTCAGAGTTGAGATCGATTGTGCGCATGGTTCCTCCTGCCGTCATGGAAGCCTACGGCGGCAGGACAATCAAGCCATGGTGCGCGAAACGCGAATTTTCGTCGAAAATTCTTGGCGGATCAGCGGTCTTTCTCGCGCAGCCAGTCGCCGATGATCTGCCGGTGCCTTGCCCCATCATAGCTGGCAAAATGCCCGCCATGCACCATGCGCACCGGCAAATCGTAAAGCCGCACCATCGAGCGGTGATAGTCCGCCGCATTGGAATGGTAGGTTTCTTCGATCAGGGGGCCGTCATAGACGACGTCGCCCGAGAAGAGGATGCCCGTCGCCGCCTCCCACAGTGCTATGCCGCCCGGGGAATGGCCGGGCGTGTGGATCACCTCGAAATGCCGGTCACCGAGGTCGATCACATCGCGATCCCGAACGAGACGCGTGGCGGGGGCGGACTTCA
>CANGHD010000199.1 GCA_947453525.1 Paracoccaceae bacterium
GTCCAGAACATCCGCGTGTTCAGGTGAACCGCCGGCGCATGGGGGTTCTGCATATGCGCCACGAGGCTGACGCCCGATGCCCAGAAGCGCGCATCCGTCGCCATCCCCGGCACGCCACGCGCGGCCATGGCCTTTTGTGCCCGCTCTCCCAGCACGCCATGCACTTCCGAAACGTTGACGCCGATCTTTTCGAACACCCGCCCGCCGCGCATGACGCTCATCAGACCGCCGCCGCCATCGGGGCGGGTGGTGGGCGTCACCTCGAACTGGCCAGCGGGGGCGCTGCCGCCGCGCTCATCTTCAATGGCTTCAAAGGCCGCAACGATCTGGTCGCGCACCGTGCGGAACCATGCCGCAGCCCGCGCCTTACGGTCATCGAAAGCATCCGTCATCGCCGTCTCTCCCAAGCTTTTCGCCCTTGCTAGCAGGAAGCAGGGCGACGCTCAACGCGGCTGCTATTTCTTATCGCGGCTCAAAGGCTTATTCTTGCGGGATGATGAGGAGATGATGATGAGACCCTATCTTGCCGCAGCCCTGCTCCTGGCGCTTGCCGCCTGCGGCACGCCTCAGGAACAATGTGTCCGCCTGGCCTCGCATGACATGACCGTGCTGGACCGGCTGATAGCCGAAACTCAGGGCAACATCACCCGCGGTTACGGTTTCGCCCAGACCATCGAGACAGTGCCCGAATTCGTCGAATGTGGGGAGCCTGTCATCGGCAGCGATGGGAAGGCCCATGCGAACTACTGCCTGGACGATGTGCCCCATACCGTGACCAGACCCGTGGCGCTGGATCTGGCAGCAGAGGCGGCCAAGCTTGCCTCGATGCAGAAGCGCCGGGCGGAAATGGCCAAGGTCTTGGCCCCGGCGTTTGCCGACTGCAAGGCGCGCTACCCCGAGTAGCTACTTGCTGCGGATCGGATAAGCGGCGCGTGACACCCGGAACGCGCCGTCACCGCCGATCTCTTCCACTTGGCGGAACAGGGCCTTCAGCACGGGCTCATAGGGCAGATGTCGGTTGGCGACCATGTAAAGCACGCCATCGGGCAGAAGCCCACGATGCGCGGCGCGGATGAAGGCCACGCCAAGGGCCAGGTCAGGCGCACGGGCCGTGTGGAAAGGCGGGTTCATCACCACCACATTCCACGGGCGTTCCGGCCGGAAGGTCGTTGCATCGGCCCAGTGGAAAGCGGCATGCGGATTGGTCACGTTCATACGGGCGCAGTCGAGTGCCGCCTTCTCGGCCTCCACCACGTCCAGCCGCTTGACGCCGGGGCGCTGAAGGATGGCGCGAGAGAGATAGCCCCAGCCAGCGCCAAGATCGGCCACCCGCGCAGGCAGGTCCGCCGGCAGAGCCGCCACCAGCAGTTGCGAGCCCTTGTCGGGACCATCGGCGGAAAACACACCGGGGCGGGTGGTGAAACCCTCGAATTTGGTATCCACCGCAGCCCAAGAGGAAGGTAGCGGGGCGGCAAGGAAGGACACCAGCTTGCCATGGGCTTTCGAGACAACCTCGCCCAGTTCCAGACCTGCGCCGCGCAATTCCTTCAGGATGCCGTCAAAGCCATCGGTTTTCTGGCCATCAACGGCGATGCGCCCGCCATTGCCGGTCATCGCCACAGCCGCCGCCAACATGGCCAAAGCCTCGGCCTTGGCGCGGGGCAGGCAGACCAGCACGGCGCAATAGGCTCTGCCCTCAACTCGGTAGCCCTGCTCCAGAAAATGGTCATGGTCCGGGCGGAACCCAGTCAGAACCACGGTCCGTGATTTGGGCAAGGCGGACAGGTCATCAACCGCCCTTGGCCGCATCACAGCCACGTCGCCCGCAGGCGGCAAAATCCATGCGCCGGAGTCCAGCGCCAGTTCCAGTCGAGCCGCTTCCATGATCGCCTTGCGGCTATTCCTTTTCCATCGTGCATTGCAGCGGATGCTGATGCCGACGCGCAAAGTCCATCACCTGCGCCACTTTCGTCTCTGCCACCTCAAACGAGAAAACGCCGACAACCGCCAGCCCTTTCTTGTGAACGGTCAGCATGATCTCAAAAGCTTGTGCGTGATTGAGGCCAAAGAAGCGCTCCAGCACATGGACCACGAATTCCATCGGCGTGTAGTCGTCATTCAGCAGCATCACCTTGTACAAGGGCGGCCGTTCGGTCTTGGTCTTGGTTTTGGTCAGAATTGAGGTATCCTGACCCGGTCCCTTCGGTCCGTCAGACATCATGTCAGGAAAAGCGGTCAACACCAAACTCCGGGATATCAGAACAGGGTGCGCGCCCTGTGCAACGTCAATATAGAGCTTTTTGGCGGCCATGAAAGACCCTGTCACGGGAAAGGACACGCGATGATCACTACGATTGGCTTCGATGCCGATGACACGCTGTGGCAGAACGAAACCTTCTTTCGCATGACACAGGACCGTTTCGCGGCCTTGCTCACCGACGCCGACCCTTCCCACCTGGCCGAACGGCTGGAAGCGGCCGAGCGGCCGAGCGGCGCAATCTGGGCCACTATGGATTCGGCATCAAGGGTTTCATGCTGTCGATGATCGAAACCGCCATTGAGGTGACGGAAGGCCGGGTTCAGGCCTCGGTCATAGCCGAGATCATGGCCGCAGGGCGCGAGATGTTGCGCCATCCGGTTGACCTCTTGCCCTATGCGCGTGAGGCGGTGACGGCCTTGGCCGCCGATCACCGCGTGGTGCTGATCACCAAGGGTGATCTTCTGGATCAGGAACGTAAGCTTGCACAATCGGGTCTGGGCGATCTGTTCCACGGGGTAGAGATCGTGTCGAACAAGACCCCGCAAGTCTACCGTGCCGCCTTTGCCCGCCATGGGGCCGGGGCGGATCAGGCGATGATGGTCGGCAACTCGCTGAAATCCGACATTCTGCCCGCCTTGGAGGCGGGTGCATGGGGCATTTACGTCCCGCACGCCCTGACATGGGCGTTGGAACACGCTGAAACGCCCACAACGGACAGCCGCTTTCGCAGTATCCCCGATCTGAGCGTTTTGCCGTCTCTGGTCGATCAGCTTCAGACCCTACCATAAGTTGTGGCGAAGCATGGTCGTCTCTACCACATCTGTTCCGCGAACCAAAGAGATACACTTGAGAAACTTTGGGAAACCCATGGAAACAAAAGGGTTTTCCCGTATAGCACGCCGTGGTACGATGAATCAAATGATAACGGCGAAACCCTGGGCGAACTGGGGGCGCGGGCAGTGACGAGGCAGGCAAGGTGGCACGAGCTTTCGCGGACAGTGTCCGCAACCTCTTTTTCACGCTGGTCGTTGGTCTGATGGCCAATATCCTGTGGGGCTTTCCCGCTGCGGCGGGCCCTCAGGCGCTTTATCTCATGGACGCCCGAACGGGCGAAACGCTCTATGCTTCGAATGCGGACATGCCTCTTCCTCCGGCATCTTTGACCAAGATGATGACCCTCTACATCACCTTTCAGGAGATTGAGGCCGGTCATGTCACGCTGGATACCATGGTCACCGTATCGAAGAATGCGGCCAATCAGGCGCCGACACGGCTGGGGTTGCAGGCGGGCCAGAAGATCGCCCTGCGCTACCTGATCCGCGCGGCGGCAGTGAAATCGGCCAACGATGCAGCGGCGGCGATTGGCGACTTTTTTGCAGGATCGCCTGAAAAGTGGGGCGAGCGGATGACCGAGACGGCCCGGTCCCTCGGGATGAAACATTCCACCTTCAAGAACGCCAACGGCCTGCCTGCCAAGGGCCATCTGTCGACCGCGCATGACATGTCGATCCTCGGGCGGCACCTGTTCTATGATTTCCCGCAATATTACAATATCTTCTCGCGCCGCACGACCGATGCGGGGTTGGCCACGGTCGCCAACACCAACCGCAAGTTCCTTGACGCTTACGAAGGCGCCGACGGGATAAAGACCGGCTTCACCGACCAGGCAGGCTTCAACCTGACTGCCAGCGCCGAGCGCAATGGCGTGCGTTTGATCGGCACGATTTTCGGCGGGACCTCGACGCCGATGCGGAACCAGAAGATGGCCGAATTGCTGGACATGGGATTTGCCAAGGCCAAGCCGGGTGTGCAGACCGTGAAGCCAACTCCGGCAGACCCCGAGGTCGCACCTCCCGCCGATGCCGTCGTGATGGCGGATGCGACCGATGAGGCCCTGCCAGAGGTCGCCGACGGCTCGGCCAAGACGGTGCACACGGATCTGGCGATGAAGACCTCGCCGCGGCCGCTTGCGCGCTCGGGTCTGGATGACGTGGCACATATTCAGACAGCGGCGCTTGATATGTCTGGAATAGAGAATGCCATCGCCCTCGCAAATGCCACTGAAGACAGTGCCGCGGGCGTGACCGTAAAAGCCAGTGCACCCGCGCAGCCCCTGCAACTGGCCGCCGAACCGGTCAAGCCGCCGAAGAAGAACGCCCCAATTTACACCGACCAGAATGCGAAACTCGCTTCGGTGCCGGCCAAACCGCAGGTGGTGACACGGGTGTCAACATCGGGTGGAGAGACCTGGGGGATCAATCTGGGCCGCTATCCCAACAGCTTTGCCGCCGAAAAGGCATTGATCCAGATCCAGTTGGCCGAGAATGCCACCCTCGGCAACGGCTTGCGCAAGGTGGTCACCCGGTCCAGCGGTTATGACGCCGTGGTGCTGGGGCTGGACCGCGACACCGCCGACCTTGCCTGCCGCCGGTTGCAGGCGCGGGCAGTGCAATGCTTCACGATTGGTCAATGATGGGCTATGTCCTGCCGCCTGCCGCGCCTGTCAGCCTGCCCGTCCATGGCTCCAAAGACCGTTTCCCGGTGCGCCGCATCTTCTGCGTTGGCCGGAACTATGCCGACCACGGTATCGAAATGGGTGGCGATCCGACCAAGGAGCCGCCGTTCTTTTTCACCAAGCCCGCCGATGCGGTGGTGGAATCCGGGTCCACCATCCCCTACCCGCCCGCGACGCAAGACTTCCACTATGAGGGCGAGTTGGTCCTGGCGCTTGGTGCGGGCGGTACGAACATCGCCGAGGCAGACGCGCTGGCCCATGTCTGGGGCTATGCCGCCGGCAACGATTTGACCCGTCGCGATCTGCAGGCCGAGGCCAAGGCGGCACGGCGGCCTTGGGATATGGCGAAGGGCTTTGATCTTTCGGCGGTGGTCGGGCTGATCCATCCGGGCCAAAGCGTGCCCGACGCGACGCTGACCTTGACCGTCGATGGCGTGCTGAGGCAAGAGACCCGGCTTTCCATGATGATCTGGGACGTGCCGGGCATCATCGCTTGCCTGTCGCAGCTCGTCACCCTCGCGCCGGGGGATCTGATATTCACCGGCACCCCCGCTGGAGTAGGTGCCTTGCAGCGCGGCCAGACCTGTACGGTCGCGGTGGAAGGCCTGACGCCCGCGACCGTCACGATCGCTTAGGCATCGGGCGCTGACGGCGCGGGTTTGTCGTCATAGTCCGTCGTCAGGATGCGGCTGGCATCGCCCTGCGGATCGTCGAACTGCTTGGTGCGCATGGCCCAGACGAAGGCCACGAGGCCAATGAACCCAAGAAATAGTGAGACCGGGATCAGGACGGCCAGTATCTGCATTACTTCAACCTCAGCGCGTTCAGGGATACCGAGATCGAAGACAACGACATCGCCAGAGCCGCCGCAAGGGGCGTGGCAGCGCCCATCAGCGCCAAAGGCACGGCGATGACGTTGTAGGCGGCGGAGATCTCGAAATTCTCCACCATGCGCCGGGTTGCCTGCCTTGCAATGCGTGTGGCATCGGCAATGGCCGAAAGGTCACGCCCCAGCAGAACGATGTCCGACGCCACTCGCGCCGCATCCAGCGCCTGCGCTGGAGAGATACTGACATGCGCCCCCGCCAGCGCCCCGGTGTCGTTCAGCCCGTCGCCCACCATCAGCACCTTGTGGCCCTGATCCGCCAAGGCCCGCACCAAGGCGGCCTTCTCGGCAGGCAAGGCCCCCGCCACCCAATCGGCAATGCCAACCCGGGCGGCGAAGGCGGACACCGCAGCCTCGTTGTCGCCCGAGACCAGCTTGATTGCCTTGCCTTGGGCGCGCAGGCCCGCAATGGCGGCCTCGGCCCCCGGGCGGATCGTGTCGGTGAAGGTGAAGGCAACCGGGGTCTGACCTACGACGCTGAGGTAGGTGGCAGTTTCCGGCACGGATTCAACCCCGACCCATGCCGCACGACCAAGGCGCACCTTTGCACCATTCAGGCAGCCTTCGATGCCATAGCCCGGTACTTCGCGCAGGTCCGTGACCTCGGCGGGGGCCGTATGAATGCGGCCTGCCAGCGCCATGGCCAGCGGGTGCGATGACGCCTTGGCCAAAGCGAGTGCCACGGATTGGAACTGTTCGACAATGCTGTCGAGGTTCGACGGTTCGGGCGTGCCCAGCGTCAGGGTGCCGGTCTTGTCGAAGACCACCAC
>CANGHD010000200.1 GCA_947453525.1 Paracoccaceae bacterium
AACACCTTGGCGCCCTCGATCTTGGTCTCGGCATCCTGATGGACCTGCACGGAGCCTTCTCCGTCAAGGCCGCGCAGGATTGGAACTGCATCAAGGCTCATGCTTCTGCCCCTTTCATACTTGCGAAAATATCCCCGCCGGAGGCTCCGACAGTGGGCTTGGTGCTGTTGGAGATCGGGCTCATTCGGCTGCGATCCCTTCCAGACGGTCTTCCAGTTCGTCGGCAGCCCCTTGCAGGGCGGCCAAAGTGGCGGCGTCGGGGGTCCAGTAGGACCGTTCCGAGGCTTCGATCAGCCGGTTGGCCATGCGGGAGGCGGCTTGCGGGTTCAGCGCGGCCATCCGTTTGCGCATGGCTTCGTCCAGCACGAAGGTTTCCGACAGGCGCTGATAGACCCAAGGGTCGACGGCTTCGGCGGTGGCCGACCAGCCCATCGTGTTGGTGACGTGGGATTCGATCTGCCGGACCCCTTCGGCCCCGTGCTTCAAAAGACCCTCGTAGAACTTCGGGTTCAAAGCACGAGAGCGGGATTCCAGGGCGATCTGGTCGCGCAGGGTGCGGATCTTGCCGGTGCCCCGGGTCTGGTCCGAGATATAGACCGGAGTTTCCGTGCCACGCTGGCGCTTCACGGCACGGGCGATGCCGCCCAGCGTGTCGAAATAGTGGTCAACAGAGGTGACGCCAAGTTCCACCGATTCCAGGTTCTGATACGCCATCTCGACGTTCTTCAGCGCCTTCTGCATCAGGGCGGCCTGTTTGACCGGCTTGCCGTTCAGGCCATAGGCGAAGCTCTTGCGGGCTTCATAGGCGTCAGCCAGTTCGTTTTCGTCACCAAAGGCGGAACTGTCGACAAGTTGGTTGACGTTCGACCCATAGGCGCCCTCGGCATTGGAGAAGACGCGGAGCGAGGCGGTTTCCATGTCGCACGTCATCTGCTCGGCATAGGCCAGCGCATGGGCGCGGATGAAGTTCTGGGACAGGGGTTCATCGGCCATTGCGCATTTGTAGGCGGCCTCGGCCAGCATCTTGGTTTGCAGGGGCAGAAGGTCGCGGAAGATGCCGGACAGGGTCATCAGCACGTCGATCCTCGGGCGACCGAGTTGCGACAAGGGGATCAGGTCCGCACCGCAAAGGCGGCCATAGGCGTCAAAGCGTGGGCGGGCGCCCATCAGGGCCAGCGCCTGGGCAATCGGGCCGCCGTCGGATTTGATGTTGTCGCTGCCCCAGAGGACCAAGGCGATCGAGCGCGGCAGGGTCGGGTGGGCGGCCAACAGTTTGTCGGCTTGGGCCGCACCGTCCCGCAGGGCGAATTCGGTCGGCATCCGGAACGGGTCGAAGGCGTGGATGTTGCGGCCTGTCGGCAAGATTTGCGGGCTGCGGATCAGGTCGCCGCCGGGGACGGGGGTGATGAAGCGGGCCGAGAGGGCGCGCAGGATGCCGGGGATTTCGGTATCCTGTTGCAGTTGCTTGTCGATCTTGGCGCGCTGGATGTCATCCATCGGCGGCAGCAGGTCGAGGTAATCGGCGCGGGCGGCAGCACTCATCGGTTTACCGACCACATGCAGGCCGTCGGGGATCAGGGCGTCTTCGGCTTCCAGCAGCTTGAGCCACAGGGCGGCGGGCTTCTGGTTCGGCATGTCGACGGCGGCGGCCTGTTCGGCAATCAGGACCTCCAACTCGGCCTTTTCGGGGGCGTCGGGGGCCATGGTGCGCCAGCGGGTCAGCGAGTCCTTCAGTTCGATCAGGCCTTTGTAGAGGCCGGCCTGTGCGAGGGGCGGCGTCAGGTGGGTGATGGTGATGGCGTTCGAGCGGCGCTTGGCGAGGCTGGCTTCGGAGGGGTTGTTGGCGGCATAGAGGTAAATGTTGGGCACCTCGCCGATCAACCGGTCGGGCCAGTCGCGTGCGCCCATGCCGGCTTGTTTGCCGGGCATGAATTCCAGCGCACCATGCATGCCGAAGTGCAGGTAAACGTCGGCTTGGTAGGTGTTGCGCAGCCAGAGGTAGAACTGGACGAAAGCGTGGGTCGGGGCAAAGCCGCGCTCGAACAACAGGCGCATCGGGTCGCCTTCGTAGCCGAAGGTCGGCTGCAGGCCGATGAAGATGTTGCCCAGTTGCTTGCCCAGAACGAAGACGTTGCGGCCGTCGGACTGGATCTTGCCGGGGGCGGGGCCCCAGACGGCTTCGATGACCTTCAGCGGCGGGGTGTTGCGGACGATGGTGTCGGCGTCGACGAAGGCGGCTACGTTGGCGGGTTGGCCGTAGGTCTTGGAGTTGCCACCCAGAACCGCCTCGCGCAGGTCATCGACCGTGGCGGGGACGTCGAGCGTATAACCCTCGGCCTTCATGGCGTTCAGGGTGTTGTGCAGGCTTTCGAAGACGGAAAGGTAGGCCGCGGTGCCTGCCGCCCCGGCATTCGGCGGGAAGCCGAAGAGGACAATGCCGACCTTTTTGTCGACGTTGCGCGTCTGGCGCAGTTTGGCCATGCGGTGGGTCTTTTCGGCCAGCGAGGTGATACGCTCGTGGCAGGGCGACATCGCGCGGCTGTCGGGGGAGCCTTTGCACATGTGCTGGCAGCCGGTGCAGCCGTCGAGCCCGTGGCGGCCTGCGAAGACCGTGGGGTTGGTGGCGCCGTCGATTTCCGGCAGGGCGATCAGCATCGTCGTCTCGATCGGGCCAAGGCCGGTGCCGGCGTTGGCCCATTGGCCTAGGGTCTGGAACTCCAAGGGGTGGGCGGCGATGTAGGGGACATCGAGAGCCGACAGGGCCTCGACGGCGGCGGGGCTGTCGTTGTAGGCCGGGCCGCCGACGAGGGAGAAGCCGGTCAGCGAGACCATGGCGTCAACGTGCCGTTCGGTCTTGAAATAGGCGTTGATGGCGGGACGACCGTCTAGGCCGCCGGCGAAGGCGGGGATGCAGGCGATGCCTTTCGCTTCGAAGGCGGTGATGACGGCGTCATAGTGGGCGGTGTCGGAGGCCAGGACGTAGGAGCGCAGCATCAGCAGGCCAACGGTCATTTTCGCGCCAGCCGGGCAGGGCAGGTCGGCGAGGTTGGTGGTGATGCGGTTGGCGAGTTTGGGGTGGTAGAGGCCGACTTCCGGGTAATCGACCGGGGCTTTCGAGACGGCACCGCGCCAGTCCTTGCGGGAGGCATAGCGGCCGAGAAGGAAGCGGACCATTTGTTCGATATTGTCGTCAGACCCGCCGAGCCAGTATTGCATCGACAAGAACCAAGCGCGCAGGTCCTGCGCCTTGCCGGGGATCCAGCGCAGGATCTTGGGCAGGCGGCGCAGCATGGACATCTGCTTTTCGCCGGAATTGGCCGAGGTCTTGGCGCTGGGTTTGAGCTTTTTCAGAAGCTCCATCGTCATGGAGGCGGGCTTGGACATGTCCAGATCGCCCATCTTGGTCAGCTTGACGATGGCAGAGTCCGCGATGACGCCGATGAAGGCATCGACGCGGGGGCGGGCGTCCTTCAGATCGGGCAGGATGGCGGTGATGTGTTCTTCGATGAAGAGGAGGTTGGCGACGATGATGTCTGCGGTCTTGAGCTCTGTCTTGCAGCGGGCGAGGGCTGCGGGGTTTTCGGCCCATTCGGCGGCGGCGTGGATCGAGATGTTCAGGCCGGGGAAGTCTTTCGCCAAGCGCGGGGCGATGCGGGCAGCGGGGCCTGCGGCGTGCTGGTCAAGCGTCACAACGACGATGTTGTAGCCGACCCGGGTTCCGTTCAGGGGGGTGTCAGCGCGCATAGTGGGCCTTGGCCTCATACAGGGTTTCGACAGAGATGGCGGTGACGCCCTTGGTGGCGGCGTAGGTTTCGGTGTTTCGCTTGGCTTTGCCACGGACGAAGAACGGGATTTTCCGCAGTTCGGTCTCGGCAGCAGGCAGCCAGACGATCTGTCCGGAGGGCTGGACGGTGGGGACCGTGGCGGCTGCCGCCGGGGCGGATGCGACCTCAGCGGGCATCGAGCCCGCATCGGCCGCGGCCGCAGGGGCGGCTTCAGCGCCAAATTCTGCGGCGGCTTCCTTCGGTTGGTGCTTGGCGCCGTGGTGGGAGGCGCCGGCCTCGTCATGGAACTCGAAATCGTCGCGGAACATGGTGAGGAGGTGTTCTTCAAGGCCCATGACAAGGGGATGGACCCAGGTGTCGAAGATCACATTGGCGCCTTCCCAGCCCATTTGCGGGGAATATCTCGCGGGGAAGTCTTGCACGTGGACCGGGGCCGAGATCACGGCGCAGGGGATGCCGAGACGCTTGCCGATGTGACGCTCCATCTGGGTGCCGAGGATCAGTTCGGGGTGCAGGGCGGCGATGGTGGATTCGACTTCGAGATAGTCGTCGGAGACGAGCGCTTCGACGCCGTATTCCTTCGCCAGCGCCCGGATGGGCCTTGCCATTTCGCGGTTGAAGCAGCCGAGGCCAGCGACTTCGAAGCCCATCTCCTCGCGCGCGATGCGGGCGGCGGTCAGAACGTGGGTGCCGTCACCGAAGAGGAACACGCGCTTGCCGGTGAGGTAGGTGCTGTCGACCGAGCGGGTCCACCACGGCAGGCGGAGGCGGGAGGTGTCGGTTTTGGCGGGCAGGCCGGTGATCTTGCTGACTTCAGCAAGGAAATCGCGGGTGGCGCCAACACCGATGGGGACGATCTTGGTGTAGGGCTGCTTGCAGTTCGTCTCCAGCCAGCGGGCGGCGGACTCGGCGTGCTCGGGGTACATCAGAACGTTGAAATGGGCGGCGCCCATGCGGGCGATGTCGGAGGGGCGGGCGCCCATCGGGGCGACCACGTTGATGCCGATGCCCATTTCGGAGAGGAGGCGGGTCAGTTCGGTGATGTCGTCGCGGTGACGGAAACCGAGGGCGGTGGGGCCGATCAGGTTGGCGGTGATCTGCTGGGTCCGCTCGCAGGGCTTGGCGAGGTGGCGGACAATTTGCAGGAAGGTTTCATCGGTGCCGAAGCCCTCCTTGCGCTGGTAGGAGGGCAGGTCGAGGGCGATGACGGGCAGGCCGAGGTTCATGGAACCGGCGAGGCCGGCGGGGTTGTCCTGAATGAGTTCGGCGGTGCAGGACGCGCCGACTATGATGGCTTCCGGATTGAAGCGGGTGACGGCGTCTTGGCAGGCGGTTTTGAACAGGGTGGCGGTGTCGCCGCCGAGGTCGCGGGCCTGAAAGGTGGTGTAGGTGACCGGCGGGCGGTGGTCACGGCGTTCGATCATCGTGAAGAGGAGGTCGGCGTAGGTGTCACCCTGCGGGGCGTGCAGGACGTAGTGCAGGCCCTTCATCGCGGTGGCGACGCGCATGGCACCGACGTGCGGGGGGCCTTCATATGTCCAGAGGGTCAGCTTCATTCGGCAGCCTCAAGGGTTGGGGCCAGCGGGGCAAGCAGGGCACGACGGCGCAGGGGACGGGCGAAGAGGGAGGCGAGGTCGCCGGCCTGTTCGTAGAAATGGACGGGCGTGAAGACCAGTTCGATGGCCCATTTGGTGGCCATGCCTTCGGCTTCCAGCGGGTTTGCCAGACCCAGACCGCAGACGGTGAGGTCAGCGCGGGCGGCGCGGGCACGGGCGAGTTGCTTGTCGACGTCCTGGCCTTCCGAGAGGGTCGGGCCGGAGGCGAGAAGCGCCAGTTCCGGGCCCATCAGGTCGCGGTGCAGGAAGGGGGTGCCGACCTCGATGGCGGTCATGCCACATTCGCGGGTCAGGAAGCGGGCGAGGGGCAGTTCAAGCTGGCTGTCGGGGAAGAAGAAGATCGACTTGCCGGTCAGAGTCTGGGCGGCGGCGGCGATGGCTTTCTCAGCGCGTGCGCGGGGGGCGGCGGTCACCTTTTCGAACAGCTCGGGTGAGACGCCGAATTCGGTGGCGATGGCTTGGAGCCAAAGCGTGGTGCCCTCAGCCCCGAAGGGGAAGGGGGCGGCGATGTGGCGGGCGCCGCGTCCGGTCAGCGCGTGGGCGGTGTCGCCTAGGAAGGGCTGGACGAGGGCGAAGACAGTGTTCGGGCCGACCGAGGGCGCATCGGCCGAGCGGCGGGAGGGCAGGCAGCGCACGGCCTTGATGCCCATGGCGGAGAGGAGGGCCACGGCCTGATCCTCGACCACGTCGGGCAGGGCACCGACGAGGAGGAGTTGCTTTTCGGCGCTGGACGCCAGCGTCGGAACCATCGAGGCGAGGCAGGCATCTTCACCTTGGGTGAAGGTCGTCTCGATTCCCGAACCAGAGTAATTCAGCACGCGGACATGTGGCGCGTGCTTCATGCTCATGCGTTCCGCAGCCCGGTGGAGGTCAAGTTTGATGACTTCCGAGGGGCAGGAGCCGACCAGAAACAGTTGACGAATGTCAGGGCGGCGTGACAGGAGGCGATCCACCTCGCGGTCAAGCTCGGTCTGGGCATCGGCCAGACCGGCGAGGTCTTTTTCTTCCAGAATGGCGGTGCCGA
>CANGHD010000201.1 GCA_947453525.1 Paracoccaceae bacterium
ACAAAAGCCGCAAAACAGTGAAGCTGTCACCTACATCATCGATCCATCAGGTCTCCCCAACTTCTCTAGTAGGCCGATATGCTAGCAGTTAAACGCCGTTGCGCCCAAACCGCCCGCATATCCCTTCATCAACAACAGTTTCAAAGAGCGTTCTTCTGACAAACAGAACGAAGCGCGCCAGTTACCTAGCGATCCTCGTCCGCCGCATCTTCAGATTTTCAGGCCTCATCCAGTCGCTTCCGCTTCCGTTCGCTGCCGTCACCGTCGCTGTTTCGCTTCGGTGAGGCGGTGTTTAGGTCCGCCCGCCGAAAGCCGCAAGAGGAAATTTCAGTCTTTGTGACGATTTCTTGTCAGACCCAATGAAACTTGGGTTTTTTGTGCGTTGCGCCACCGGACGCGGCCGCCTGTGAAAGCGGCCGCGCCCTGTCCGCGCGGCCGCCAATCCGAATCTGTGGATAACTTAAGCGATTTCCGGGGCTTGATGGGTGATTATTCCGCCCACAACCGTCAGGGCGATTCCCGTCTGGCCGATCTGATCGTCAAGCACCGTCTCGATATCACCGTTGATCAGCACCAGATCCGCCGCCAGCCCGACGCGCAGCACCCCGGTGATCCCCTCCAGATGCGCCGCAATGGCCCCGCCAGTGGTATAGGCCCGCAGTGCCGCGATCCGGCTCAGGCCTTGTGGCTCAGCCCCCGCATAGGCCGGACGGGTCAGGTTGGCCTGCAGCCCGCGCAGCACCGACACCGCCGCCACCGGCCAGTCCGAGGCGAAGGCCACCCTGGCCCCCGCCTCCGCCAGCGTGCGGCACAGGTAGGCATCGCGCCAACGTTCCGGCGCGAAGACCGTCTCCATCGCCGCAATCGGAAAGTCCATCGCCCCCGGAGGATGCGGCGGCTGCAGGCTGGCCACGATCTCCAGTGCGGCCAGACGGGGAATGTCGGCACGGTCGATCAGTTCGATATGCTCGATCCGGTGACGCCGGTCCTGCAGGCCATTGGCCTTGGCCGCCGCCTCATAGCCGTCGATCGTCTGGCGTACCGCACCGTCGCCGATGGCATGGACGGCGATCTGCAAGCCGCGCCGGTCAATCTCGGCACAGATCCGGTTGAAGTGCTCCGGGTCGAACAGCGGCACGCTGCGGTGGCCGGGCACACCCGGATAATCCTGCAGCATATAGGCGGTGCGGCTGTCCACCACGCCATCCATGAACATCTTCACGAAGCCAGAGCTGATCCAGTCATCGTTGAACTCCGCCGACATGGCGCTGGCCCGCTCCAGCTCTTCCAGCGCCATGTCGGGCTTCATGTGGAACGGCACCTTGACGCGCTGGGTCAGTCGCCCCTCCGTCTGCATCTCGCGCAACAGCGCCAGCGTGTAGCGGTTGCCATCCATGCTGACGAGCGTGGTGCACCCCTCTGCCGCGCAATGGGCCAGCCCGCGCGCGATATGATCCTTGTCGACCGCCCGCTCGGCATCCGAGGGCCAGACCGCCGGCTCCGCCCCCTTTGAGATGCCGACGTAAAGCCGCGACACGCCTGCCAAGGCAAGGATCGCATCGAAGGCCTCGAACTCGCGCAACTCGCCGGTGGCAAGCCCGTCCGGCCCCATCACCACCTCATGCCCGGGCGGCAGAACCGCCCCCTTCAGCAGATTTGCCTGCTCCAGCGCCATGGTATTGGCCCAGACCGTGTGGTGATCCATGGACCGGATGGCGATCGGACGGTCGGCAAAGACCCTGTCCAGATCGTGCCGTGTCACGCCCTCCGGCAAAAGGCTGTAATCCGCCCCCTCGGCCATCAGAAAGCCTGCGCGCCCGACGGCATAGTGCTGAAACGCCGCCACCAGCGCGTTCCTCCCATGCACGCCTGTCAGTTGCAGGTGGTTCAACTCCGCCCCGCCGAACAGATGCATGTGGCTCTCCACGAAGCCCGGCAGCAAACTGCGCCCGCCTGCCTCGATCACCCGGGTCTCTGGCCCCGCCAGCGCCATCACCTCTGCCGAGGTGCCAACCGCCAC
Organism: Paracoccaceae bacterium; assembly: GCA_947453525.1. GTDB lineage: Bacteria > Pseudomonadota > Alphaproteobacteria > Rhodobacterales > Rhodobacteraceae > Stagnihabitans. The sequence continues at coordinate 2,021 of CANGHD010000201.1, forward strand.
GATCCGCCCCCCCGCAACAGCCACCGCTTCAGCTCGAGGCCGCGCCTCATCCATTGTCAGCACTTTCGCGCCTGCGACGATCATCTCAGCCAACACGTCGGCTCTCCATTTCCTTGGTCCAAAAACATCCCGGAGGGTTCATAGCGGTCCGAAATCCACCGGTGGAGGATTTCCGCGAAAAGCGCCGGGCCCGTGGCCGGGCTCAGGGGGACAGCGCCCCCCCCCGGCCCCCGGTGGCCGCAGGCCGCTACTTCGCCAGCCGTTCCGCCATGACGCAGAGCATCTCGAACATCAGGCTGATCCCCAGCCATGCCGTCCCGCCCGCCTGATCGAACGGCGGCGATACTTCCACCAGATCGGCGCCAATAATGTTCAAGCCCCGCAAAGCCCGCGCCACCTGCAAGGCCTGCCACGAGTTCGGCCCGCCCACCTCGGGGGTCCCGGTGCCGGGCGCAAAGGTCGGGTCCACAAAGTCGATGTCATAGGTTACATAGGTCTCGCCCGTGCCCACGATCTCGCGCGCCTCCACCATCACATCCTCGACGCCCCGCTTGTGGAACTCGTCGATCCCGATGATCCGGATCCCCTCCGAGGCGGCATAATCCCAATCCTCGCGCCCATAGGCGGTGCCACGAATGCCGATCAGCACATAGCGCTTGGGGTCGATCAGCCCCTCCTCCATCGCCCGCCGGAACGGCGTGCCATGGGTATAGCGGCCAGTGCCGAAGTAAACGTCGTTCAAATCCGTATGGCTGTCGAACTGGATCAGCCCAAGCGGCCGCCCCTTGCCCAAAGCCCGCAAGATCGGCAGCGTGCACAAATGGTCCCCGCCCCCGGTCAAGGGCAGCACCCCTGCCGTGCGCAGCCGCGTGTAAAACGCCTCCATCCGCGCCAGACTGTCCTGAATATCGGCCGGGTTCGGCGCCACATCCCCCACATCCGCGCAATTGGCCAGCTCGAACGGCGCCACCCAGGTCGAGCCGTTCTTCGCCCTAATCATCGTCGACAGATCACGAAGTTGCCGAGGCCCATGCCGCGGTCCGGGCCGGTTCGTCGTCCCGCCATCCCAGGGCGCGCCCACCAAGGCGATCTGCACCTCGGGAAAGCGCGGATGGTCGAAATCGACCAGCGGCAGCCGCATGAACGTCGGCACCCCGGCGAATCGCGGCAAGTCCATGCCCGACACTGGTTGAAAGAATGGATCGCCCGCCATGAACCCGCCTCCGTAGATCTGTTGCAGCCCCACTCAACCAGCGCCCCCGTCCGCCTGCAGTCTCATGCGCGACACGTTCTGGCGCGAAACAGCCCCCACCTTCATCCCTGTGCCCGCCACCCCTTGACCACGCGCCCCCTATCGGTCCTTATCGCGGCAACCTCTTCAGGGACCGACCAAATGTTCAGCAAAACCGCCGATCCGACCACTGCCCCCACCGTGCCGCCGCGCACGACAGGCACCAATGTAAAATCCGTCCTCGCCGCCGACCTGCGGATCACCGGCGAAGTTTCTTCGACCGGCACGATCGAGGTGCTTGGTGAGATTGATGGCAACATCACTGCCAAGGGCCTGATCGTTGGTACCGACGGCCGGGTCTCCGGCACCGTCTCGGCCGAGAATGTCGAAGTGCGCGGCAAGCTTGACGGCTCCGTCGCCACCCACGGCTTTGCCCTGCGCGCCTCTGCGGATGTGCAGGCCGATATCCTCTACACGACCCTCATGATCGAAAGCGGCGCCATGATCGAAGGCAAGTTCACCGTGAACAAGGCCTGACCCGGCACAGGGCGCGCGGCGGCCTGCCGGTCCACGCGCCCGGCCTCCCTCTCTCGCCGCCCCTGCCTGTATTGCCCAAAGGTGCCCCATGGACGACATCCTGTTGCGCGCCGATGAGGGCGCGGTGGCGGTTCTGGTCCTGAACCAGCCCGCCAAGCTCAACGCCCTATCGACCCCCATGCTGCACGCCCTCAGCGCCCAGCTTGATGCCGTGGCAGCCGACCCCGCCCTTCGCGTCCTTGTGATCCGGGCCGAGGGCAAAGCCTTCTGCGCCGGCCACGACCTGAAGGAAATCCAGTCCGCCCGCGAAGCGTCCGATGGCGGCGCGCAGGCTTTCGCCACCCTCTTCGCCCTCTGCGCCACCGTCATGCAGAAAATCGCAGCCCTCCCCAAACCCGTGATCGCCGAGGTTCAGGGCATCGCCACCGCCGCCGGCTGCCAACTGGCCGCCACCTGTGACATGGTCGTGGCCGCCGACCATGCCCGCTTCGGCGTCAACGGCGTGAACATCGGTCTCTTCTGCTCAACGCCCATCGTCGCCCTATCCCGCAAGATCCCGCAAAGCGCCGCCTTCGAACTCGCCACCACCGGTGATTTCCTGACGGCCGAGCGTGCCCAGACCCTCGGACTCGTCAACCGCATCGTCGAGCCGCAGGATCTTCACGCCGAAACCATGGCCCTCGCGCAAAAACTCGCACAAAAACTCCCCGCCGCCCTCGCCATAGGCAAGGCCGCCTTCGCCGCCCAATCCGGCCAGAGCCTCCCCCAAGCCTACGCCGCCGCCGGCACGGCCATGGTCGAAAACCTCCTCGACCCCGGCACGAACGAGGGCATCACCGCTTTCCTCGAAAAGCGCCCGCCGAACTGGCAATAGCACCCTCTTTCATCTAGGTCCAAATATCCCACGGGGGTGCGGGGGTGTGAAACCCCCGCTCTTTTCAGCGGCGGCAGCCCTCACCCCGCCAGAGGCTGCTCTCGCGTCAATTGCAGCGCCAGCAGCAGGGCCAGCGTCGAAAACCCGATCAGACAGCCGTAAATCGCCCCGGCGCCGAACCGGTCCAGCAGATAGGCCCCCAGCACCGGCGCCGCGGCTGTCGCCAGAATCGGAGAGACCGCCGACGCGCCCGAGATGGCACCGAACCCGCGTCGGCCCAGCACCTCGATGATCAGCATCGGCCGCATGATCGACATCAGGCCAACTCCGGCCCCCTGCACCACGACGACGGCGAACACCAAGGCCGGAGCGGCCCCTGCTGACCACAACAGACAGGATGCCACCACCACCATCGCCAAAGACACCCGCGTCGCCAGCCGGTTGCCGACCCGCGCGCCACCCATGGCCAGCACCAGACGCCCGGCCAGTTGCGCAGGGCCCAGACAAGCCGCCGCCGTCGCTGCCAGTTCCCGGCTGATGCCGCGCTCCTGAAACAGCGGCAGGATATAGGTCAAAAGCATGCCATGGCACAGCCAGATCAAGGCAAACACCACCGCAATCCCCCAGAACGCAGGACGCTTCAGCGCCGCCGTCAAGGCGCCCCGGTTGTCCTCGACGGCCCGCGCCACCTCGGGCCCGCGCATCAGCCGCACCGCCCACAGGTTCAGCGGAATGGTGCCCAGAATGGTCAGCGCGCCAAATCCCAGATAGGCCCCCTGCCCGCCCAGGGCCTTGCCCAGCCAATGACCCAGCGGAAAGGTCATCGTGCTCGACAGCCCCGCCACCAACGTAATCCGGGTAATCGCCACCCGCGCATGCTCTCCCACCCTCCGGGCCAGCAAGGCAAATACGCTTTCATACAGGCACCCGGACTGCGCAACACCCAGAAGGGCCCAAACCGCCCACCACTCCAGCCGTGTCTGCACAAGGGCCAACGCAACCACGCCCAAGCCCGCCAGCACCGGCATGACCACGATCATGGTGCCGCCATGGCCCCGGTCCACCACCCGTCCGGTCAGCGGCGTCAGCACCGCCATCACCAGATAAGCCAGGGTCGGCCCCAGCGCGAGGTCGGCCTTGCTCCACCCCGTCCCGGCCAGCAGGTCCGGCAAAAGCGCCGGAAACGCATAGTAAACCCCGCCATAAATCAGGAACAGGCCCAGCGCCAGCAGCCAGACCGCCAGGCTTTCATCGCGGCTCACAACCCGTACAGCGCCCCGAACTTGGCTTCCAGATAGTCCAGAAGCGGCCCTTCCGAAGGTTCAAACCCGCAGGCCGTTGCAATCGTCTCACGCGGGCTGCGCAACCCGCCATGCCGCTGCAAATTCTCGCGCAGCCATTCCACAGCCTGCCCGGTCTCGCCCTTGGCCAGTTGCGCCTCCAACCCCGGCACGGCAGCCTGCAGCGCTTGCCACAGACAGCCCGCATAGACATTGCCCAAGGTATAGGTCGGGAAATAGCCAAACAGGCCCACCGACCAATGCACATCCTGCAACATCCCGTGCGAGGGCCGGTCAACCTTCACGCCAAAGTCCTTGAAGAACCGCTCGTTCCACGCGCCCTCCAAGTCTTCCACCGCCAGATCGCCCCGCACCAAAGCGCGTTCCAGATCAAACCGCATCATGATGTGCAGGTTGTAATGCACCTCATCGGACTCGGTCCGGATATACCCCGCCTGCACCCGGTTGACGGC
>CANGHD010000202.1 GCA_947453525.1 Paracoccaceae bacterium
AAACCTGCACAAGGCCAAGGTCACCACCGTCTACGAGACGCTGGAACGCCCGCTGGTTCCAGTTCTGGCCGAGATGGAGATGGCCGGGATTCAGGTGGACCGCCAGACCCTCTCCCGCATGTCCGGTGCCTTCGCGCAGAAGATGGCCCAGCTTGAGGAGGAGATTCAAACGCTGGCAGGCGAAAAGTTCAACGTGGGCTCCCCCAAGCAGCTTGGCGAGATTCTGTTCGACAAGATGTCCCTGCCGGGCGGCGAGAAGGGCAAGAATGGCGCTTACGGCACTGGCGCTGATGTGCTGGAAGACTTGGCGACCGAGCACGAACTGCCGGGCCGGGTGCTGGACTGGCGGCAGTTGTCCAAGCTGAAATCCACTTACACCGATGCCCTGCAGGAATACATCAACCCCGAAACCGGGCGGGTCCATACCAGCTATTCGATCACGGGGGCGGTGACCGGGCGGCTCGCCTCATCCGACCCCAATCTGCAGAACATCCCCGTCCGGTCAGAAGAAGGCCGCCGCATCCGCGAGGCTTTCGTTGCACCGAAGGGCAAGGTTCTGGTCAGCCTTGACTATTCGCAGATCGAACTTCGCATCCTCGCCCATATCGCCGACATTGCCGCCCTGCAGCAGTCGTTCAAGGATGGCATCGACATCCACGCCATGACGGCCTCGGAAATGTTTAACGTTCCCTTGGACCAGATGACGAGCGACATCCGGCGCCGGGCCAAGGCGATCAACTTCGGGGTGATCTACGGCATCTCGGGCTTCGGCCTTGCCCGCAACCTGCGGATTCCACGGGCCGAGGCGCAGGGCTTCATCGACCGCTATTTCGAGCGCTTCCCCGGCATCAAGGAATACATGGCGACGACGGTGAAGTTCGCGCAGGAGCATGGCTATGTCCAAACCCTGTTCGGCCGGAAAATCCACACGCCCGACATCAACGCCAAGGGCCCGGGCCAAGGCTTCGCCAAACGCGCCGCGATCAACGCGCCGATCCAGGGTACGGCCGCCGACGTGATCCGCCGCGCGATGATCCGCATGCCAGCCGCCATTGCTGGCATCCCGGCCAAAATGCTGCTGCAAGTCCATGATGAATTGCTGTTCGAGGTGGATGAGAGTTCCGCCGAGGTGCTGATCAAGGTGGCCAAAGAGGTGATGGAGGGCGCATCGCACCCGGCGGTCTCGCTGAAAGTCCCGCTGATTGTCGAGGCCGGACAGGGGCTAAACTGGGCGGCGGCGCATTGATTTCCAACTGGCCAGAATTGCGGGATTTTACCTTGGGCTTGCAATTGCCCGAGGTGACGCTGGACCACCCGCATGGCCACGAAAGCCTGAAGGCCTTCGGCAAGCTTTGGTGCCATTGGTCGCCCTATGCCGATGGCGGTGTCTTCAAGGCCAGCCGTGACGCGTGCGAGATGCTGATGCAGGTCGACCCCGGGACATTCTTCCTGCATCCCCATTATGCCAACCACGACTATGTCCTTGTCCGCGCGGGCCGGAAAGAACCGGCATGGGCGAAGGCGAAGCTCATCGACCGTTGGCGCGAGAACGCCCCGAAGCGGTTCCTGAAAGACTGGGACGCAAGGCATGACCTTTGAACCCCAACCCTTCGCCACGCCGCAGGACTGGCACGACTGGCTTGCCGCTCACCCCGAAGCGACGGAGATTTGGGTGCTGTACCACAAGAAGGGAGGCGCAGTGTCGATCGACTGGGAGCAGGCGGTGATCGAGGCGCTGGCGCATGGCTGGATTGACGGCATCCGCAAGACAGTAAACGAAACCCAGTGGATGCAACGCTTTACCCCCCGCAAGCCCGGAAGCGCCTGGAGCCAGAAGAACATCGCCCATGCCGAAAAGCTGATCGTCGAGGGGCGGATGAAACCGGCGGGGCTGGCTCATGTGCTGGCAGCCAGGTCCGACGGAAGGTGGGAGGTCGCCTATTCCGGCGGCAAGGGCGCCGATCTGCCGCAGGACTTTCTTGACGCCGTGGCGCAGAATCCTGCGGCGACAGAGACGCTGAAGACCCTTGATGCGAAGAACCGCTACGCGATGTATTATCGCCTGGTCACGACAAAGCGCCCCGAGACCCGGGCGAAGAAACTGGCGGAGTATGTGGCCATGCTAGCGCGCGGTGAGAGGCTTTTCTGATGGGTGCCGCAGATGATGCTCCTATCCTGACCATCCGGTCCCGCGCCGAGTTGCGTGCGTGGCTGGCGGACCACCACCGCGACCCCGGCCCCATCTGGCTTGCCAGCTTCAAGAAGCACCACCCGGATTACCTTGGCGCCACAGGGCCCATCACCGAAGAATTGCTGTGCTGGGGCTGGATCGATTCGGTGGTACGGGCTCTGGATGAGGATCGCTCGATGATCCTGATCGCTCCACGCAATCCGAAATCGGCATGGTCGGCGGTGAACAAGGCCCTTGTCGAGCGTGCCCGTGCCTCTGGTGCCATGACCCCGGCAGGTGAGGCGAAGGTCGCGACGGCGCAGGCCAACGGCATGTGGGATTTTCTCAACGATGTCGAAGCGTTGCTGGAACCGCCAGACCTGATCGCCGCCTTGTCGGGCAAGGCGGCAGAGGTCTGGGCGGCGCAGCCCCGCAGCGTCAAACGTGGTACGCTGGAGTGGATCAAGACGGCCCGCACCGAAGCCACCCGCGCCGCCCGCATCGCCGAAGTGGCGGACAGCGCCGCCTTGGGTCTGCGTCCGAAACTCTTCCGCCGCTAGCTGTCAATCCGGACCTGAAAGCAGTTGTTGCGGGCAGAGCGGACATGAACATAGGCGACGCGCGGATCGGCCAAACGCAGGGAGGCCTCTGCTTTCAGATCGGAAAGGGCGACGACTGCCCCGGTGCCATAGACGATCCGGTCATCCGTGCCGTAGCCCCGGACGATGTAGCTGGGCGATTCGAGAATTTCCGGCAACGCCTCGCCGCCTCCGGCTTCGCAGGCATCGGCACAGAGGAAGATGGGCCCGACCTCGGCATAGGGCTGGGGTGCTGGAAAAGGGCGATGCGCCAGGACCAGCATATTCGCGCCGGCGGGGATCAGGTTGAGGCAATGGCGGCAGGGATTGCCGTCACCGTCGCTGATCTGGCGTTCGGGCACCTGCCCATTGGCGTCCCTGGCGCCCGATTGATAGGCGCGGACGATATCGGTGGAGATTGGGGTGAAGAACATGAAAGCCTCCTTTTACGTAGGGATGCCGGAACCCGCCGTCACACGCGACCCGTTTCCTGCGCATTTGCCTTGCAACCAAAAGGCATCGGGCCTATATGCGCTGCAACAGAGGTTTCAGGGTCCAAACTTGAAACTGCCGATCGTCATACGGGCCTCTCGGCCCGTTTTTTGTTTTTGGGGCTTCCCTGATGTCCGACCTTATTGCCAAAACCGCCATGGACCGCCGTCTCGCCGATATCATCACCCCGGTGATCGAGGGCCTGGGCTTTGAACTGGTGCGTGTCCGTCTGATGGGTGGCGCGACCCGTATCCTGCAGATCATGGCCGATCGGCCGGACGGCGGGATTGGCGTGGATGAATGCGGCGAGATCTCGACCGCCGTCTCTGCAACGCTGGACGTCGAAGACCCGATTGAAGAGAATTACGTGTTGGAGGTCTCTTCGCCCGGCATCGACCGCCCTCTGACGCGCCTGAAGGATTTCGAGGTCTGGAAGGGCTGGGAAGCCCGGCTTGAGACAACCGAACTGGTCGACGGTCGCAGGCGGTTCAAGGGTGGCCTCATGGGCGTCGAAGGCGACGAGGTGCTGATCGAAATTGAAGAGGGTGGGCAAGACGTGACCATCGGCCTCAACTTCGAATGGCTGGCCGATGCCAAGCTGATCCTGACCGATGAACTGATCGCCGAAATGTTGCGCCAGCGCAAAGTGCCGGACATCGACGAGACCGAATTCGACGAGATTGAACGGTCTGAAGGCGAGGAAGAAGACCCCTCTGATCTGACCAAACCTGATGTCACCAAACACTGAAGCCCAATTTTTAAAAGCCGGGAGATAAACATGGCGATCACCTCTGCCAACCAGCTTGAACTTCTGCAGACCGCCGAGGCGGTGGCGCGGGAAAAGATGATCGACCCGGATCTGGTGATCCAGGCGATGGAAGACAGCCTCGCCCGCGCCGCCAAGTCGCGCTACGGCGCCGAGATGGACATCCGCGTCAAGATCGACCGCAAGACCGGTCGCGCCACCTTCGCCCGTGTGCGGACTGTGGTTGAGGACGAGCTGCAAGAGAATCACCACGCGCAGATCACAAAGAAGCAGGCTGCTGCCTTCAAGGTTGACCCGCAGATCGGCGACGAGATCATCGACGAAGTCCCGCCGGTGGACTTGGGCCGAATCGCCGCCCAATCGGCCAAGCAGGTGATCCTGCAAAAGGTCCGCGAAGCGGAACGGGATCGGCAGTACGACGAATTCAAGGACCGCAAAGGCACGATCATCAACGGTCAGGTCAAGCGCGAGGAATATGGCAATATCATCGTCGACATCGGTCGCGGTGAAGCCATCCTGCGCCGGAACGAGAAGATCGGCCGCGAATCATACCGCCCGAACGACCGCATCCGCGCCTATATCAAGGACGTCCGCCGCGAGGCCCGTGGCCCGCAGGTCTTCCTGTCGCGTACCGACCCGCAGTTCATGGCCGAGCTCTTCAAGATGGAAGTGCCGGAGATTTATGACGGCATCATCGAGATCAAGGCCGTCGCCCGTGACCCGGGCAGCCGCGCCAAGATCGCCGTGATCAGCTATGACAACTCGATCGACCCGGTCGGTGCCTGCGTCGGCATGCGCGGTTCGCGCGTGCAGGCCGTGGTGAACGAACTTCAGGGCGAGAAGATCGACATCATTCCGTGGAATCAGGATCAGGCGACCTTCCTGGTGAACGCGTTGCAGCCGGCGGAAGTCTCGAAGGTCGTGATCGACGAGGAAGTCGGCAAAATCACGGTCGTCGTCCCGGATGAGCAGTTGTCGCTCGCTATCGGCCGTCGCGGTCAGAACGTGCGCCTGGCCAGCCAGCTGACGGCTCTGGACATCGACATCATGACGGAGTCCGACGAATCCGCTCGCCGTCAGGCCGAGTTTGCCGAACGGACCAAGCTGTTCATGGACACGCTGGATATCGACGAGATGATGGCGCAGCTTCTGGTCTCGGAAGGCTTCACCAACCTCGAAGAAGTGGCCTATGTCGAGACGGACGAACTTCTGTCGATCGACGGTTTCGATGAAGGCACCGCGGGCGAACTTCAGGCCCGTGCGCGGGATTATCTGGAAGCGGCCAACAACAAAGCCCTTGAAAACGCCAAGAACTTTGGCGTTCAGGACGAATTGCTGTCCTTCGAAGGCCTGACGCCCCAGATGTTGGAAGCGCTTGGCAAGGAAGGCATCAAGACGCTGGAAGACTTCGCAACCTGTGCGGATTGGGAACTGTCGGGCGGCTGGACCACCGAGAACGGCCAGCGCAAGAAGGATGAGGGCATCCTTGAGAAGTTCGAGATGAGCCTTGAAGAAGCTCAGACCCTTGTGATGACGGCGCGTGTGATGCTCGGCTGGGTGGACCCGACCGCGCTGGATGCGCCGGCCGAAGAAGAGGAGGCCGGGGCTTAAGTCCGCCCCGGAACGCCTTTGACCCGCGGCGGCCGCACCACCGATCTGGACGAACCCGAACGCAAATGCATTGTGACCGGGGAAGTTCAACCCAAGTCGGGCCTCGTCCGGTTCTGTCTGGACCCGGACGGCGTGGTCACGCCGGACATCCTGGCGCGTCTGCCCGGTCGGGGCTTTTATGTCTCGGCCGACCGCAAGGCGATTGAGAAAGCGGCGGCGAAGGGCCTGTTTGCCCGCGCCGCCAAACAGCCCGTCAAGGTGCCGGAAGGCCTCGCCGATCTGGTGGAGGCGCTGCTGCTGAAACGGGTGCAGGAGTCCATCTCGCTGTGTCGCAAGGCCAACGCCGCTGTGACCGGGTACGAGAAGGTCAAGGAATGGCTGATGGATGGCCGTGCAAGGGTTCTGGTTCAGGCAGCTGACGGGTCCGAACGCGGCAAAACGAAGCTGAGGCCGCCGGAAATCGGTGGCAGGTTCATTGGGTGCCTCACGGCACGGGAATTGGGTTTGTCCTTTGGACGCGAACGTGCGATACACGCCGCGCTTGCGGCTGGTGTACTTACGACTCGTGTTGTAGAGGAAGCGGCAAGGCTGGGCGGTATGCGGGAGCAGACCACCGGGCATGATGGCGGCGACGATGCCGCCTTGAAGGATATGTAGGACGCATGAGCGATACAGACGGCAAAAAACCCCTCGGTCTGGGTGGCGCACCTCGTTCCGGTCAGG
>CANGHD010000203.1 GCA_947453525.1 Paracoccaceae bacterium
AAATCCCAGAAGTCGTCTGTTTTGAGAAGCAGGGCAACTGGGGTGGACTGTGGAACTACACCTGGCGCACCGGGCTTGATGAATATGGCGAGCCGGTGCACGGGTCCATGTACCGTTATCTTTGGACCAACGGCCCGAAAGAGGGTCTGGAATTCGCCGACTATTCCTTTGAAGAACATTTCGGCAAGCAGATCGCCAGCTATCCGCCGCGCGCCGTGATGTTCGATTACATCGAAGGCCGGGTGAACAAGGCCGGCGTGCGCCCCTGGATCCGCTTCCGCCACCCGGTGCGCTTTGTCGAATACAACGAGGCCAAGGGCAACTTCACCGTCACCGCGCATGACCTGGTGAAAGACACCATCTACGAGGAAGAGTTCGACAATGTCATCGTCGCCTCGGGCCACTTCTCGACCCCGAATGTGCCGGAATATCCGGGCTTTGGCATCTATGGCGGCCGGGTCCTCCACGCCCATGACTTCCGCGACGCGATGGAGTTCAACGGCAAGGATATCCTGCTGCTCGGCTCCAGCTATTCGGCCGAGGATATCGGCAGCCAGTGCTGGAAATACGGTGCGAAATCCGTGACCGTGGCCTATCGCAACGCGCCGATGGGCTTTGACTGGCCGGAGAATTTCACGGAAGTCGTAGCGCTGGATCATGTTGACGAGACGACGGCCTATTTCAAGGACGGTACCTCGAAGAAGGTCGACGCGATCATCCTGTGCACAGGCTACAAGCACCATTTCCCCTACCTGCCCGACGATCTGCGCCTGAAGACGGCAAACCGTCTGGCGGCAGCCGACCTCTACAAGGGTGTCGTCTGGGTGAACAACACCAAGCTCTTCTACCTTGGCATGCAGGACCAGTGGTTCACCTTCAACATGTTCGACGCGCAGGCCTGGTGGGTGCGCGATGTCATCCTCGGCAAGATTGCCGTGCCGACGGACAAGGCCGTCCTTCTGGCCGATGTGGCCGACCGCGTGGCGCGTGAGGATGCCGGGCAGGATGCCCATGACGCCATCCACTATCAAGGCGACTATGTGAAGGAACTGATCGCGGAAACCGACTATCCCGCCTTCGACGTCGACGGTGCCTGCGAGGCCTTCTTCGAATGGAAAGAGCACAAGAAGGCCGGGATCATGGACTTCCGCAACCACGCCTACAAGTCCGTGATCACTGGCACGATGGCGCCTGTCCACCACACGCCGTGGAAAGATGCGCTGGAAGACTCGATCGAAAGCTATCTGAAGAACTGATCCAGGTGAGTGTTCTGAAGGCCCGGTGCATGACCATGCGCCGGGCCTTTTTCATGGCAAATGCGAGAAATTCAGGCTGCATCTGCAGCAACCGGTAAACAAATTTTCCGGCGGTTAAAATTTTGTGGCGTTACTTTCGGCTTCATGATTTTGTCACCGCATCTGGGCCGAAGCCCGGTGCGAATGACCCCAGGCCATCCTGCGGCCAAGGGTCGAGCAAAAACAGGACGGGAGAGGGATAGATATGACGATGGAATCGAGTGCGGGCGGCACTGGTCAGGGCCAACTTGTCCGCGCGTTGGACTGGAAGGGTGCGTTCTGGGTTGCGGCGGGTGTTCCGCCATTGGTGCTGTTCTCCATCGGCGGGATTGCCGGTGTGGCGGGGAAGGCGGCTTTCCTCGTCTGGATCATTTCGATGATCATGGGCTTCCTGCAAAGCTTCACCTATGCCGAGATGGCGGGGATGTTCGGCAACAAGTCGGGCGGGGCTTCGGTCTATGGGGCGACGGCGTGGCTGCGCTACTCCAAGCTGATTGCGCCCCTGTCGGTCTGGTGCAACTGGTTCGCATGGAGCCCGGTTCTGTCCTTGGGCTGCGTGATCGCATCGGGCTATATCCTGAACGCGCTGTTCCCGATCCCGGCGGCGGATGCTGCCAATGTCGTGGCATGGATTGCGGCCCATGCCGCTGATTACACCGCCACGACGCCTGCGGTGGTCGACTTTATAACGGCCCATGCTGGCGCTGCCCCGGCGGACGCCATCACAGCCGTCGCGACCTCTGACGCCATCACGGCGCTGACGCCCGCGATCCGCGGATGGGAGGCCTTGAAGCTGGACATCCCGGGTCTGGGTGCCCTGCATTTCAACACGACCTTCGTGGTTGGCGCGATCCTGATGCTGATCATGTTCGCCATCCAACACCGGGGTATCGAATCCACCGCTTCGGTTCAGAAGATTCTGGCCATCGTGGTGCTGGTGCCGCTGCTTCTGGTTGGTCTTGTGCCGATCCTGACGGGTGCTATCCAAAGCGCCAACATCACCGGAATCCTGCCGCCAAGTGCGGCTTCCTCGGGTGTGGACGGCACGTGGAGCATCGGCGGCTGGACGCTGTTTCTGGGCGGCATGTTTATCGCGGCATGGTCGACCTATGGGTTCGAGACGGCGGTCTGCTACACCTCGGAACTGAAAAACCCCAAGACCGACACGTTCAAGGCGATCTTCTCCGCCGGGCTGCTCTGCGCCGTCTTCATGATCATGATCCCTTTCGCGTTTCAGGGCGTTCTGGGGCAGGGTCCCGGCACCGGCATGCTGGCGCCCACCATCGTGGACGGCACCGGCGTGGCCGAGGCTTTGGGCAATCTGGTCGGACATAACCGGATCATCACCCAGATCTTCGTGATCCTGATGATCCTCGGCCTGTTCCTTGCCATCATGACCGCGATGGCCGGTTCGTCGCGCACGCTCTACCAAGGCTCCAAGGACGGCTGGCTGCCGCGCTATCTAAGCGTCGTGAACCGCAATGGCGCGCCGACCGGGGCCATGTGGACCGACTTCTGCTTCAACCTGTTCCTTCTGGCGTTGGCATCGGATTCGGGTGGCTATTTCTACGTTCTGGCGATCTCGAACGTCGGCTACATCATCTTCAACTTCCTGAACCTGAACGCGGGCTGGATCCACCGCATCGACAGCGGCCACATTGCCCGGCCCTGGAAGGCGCCGACGGCGTTGATCGGGCTGAATACGCTTCTGGCCTTCACGAACGCGCTGTTTCTGGGCGCCGGGGCCAAGGTCTGGGGCTATTCCTCGGCGCTGTGGGTCGGTCTGGCCTTTGCCGCGCTGATCATTCCGGTCTTTGCCTATCGGCACTGGGTGCAGGACGGCGGCCAGTTCCCGTCGCAGGCCATGGCCGAGCTTGGCCTGAAGGATGGCGAGATGGGCGAACGCAAGGCTGGTGTCCTGCCCTATATCGCCCTTCTCGCAGGGGCGGCCGTTGTGCTGGTGGCCAACTGGTACTTCCAACTCCCAGCCTGATCCCGGCAAATCCAGGAATGAGGGGCGTCTTTCGGGGCGCCCCTTTTTTCATCCGCAGGGGCGGTTTGTTTGCTGGCAAGAAAATATGTTGCACTTGAGTATTGCTTTTTCGCCATTGGCCCTACAGTGTTCCGCCAAATTACCAAAAACGGGAGGTATCTATGACGAATTCCTGGCGATTCTCGGCTTTGATCGACCGCCACCGCGCATTGGGGTCCAACCTTGAAGACTGGTCCGGCATGGGCACCGCATGGTCCTATGCGGGCGATGCGAATGCCGAATATGAGGCGATCCGCACCAAGGCGGGGCTGATGGATGTCTCGGGTCTGAAGAAGGTTCATATCACCGGACCGGCGGCGTCCCATGTGATCGAACGTGCCACCACGCGGAACATGGAAAAGCTGATGCCGGGCAAGGCGGTTTACGCCTGCATGCTGAACGACGCGGGCAAGTTCGTCGATGACTGCGTGATCTACCGCTTCGGGCCGGATACCTTCACCGTTGTCCATGGCTCGGGCCAAGGGCATGAGCAGTTGACGATGGCGGCGACGGGCCGCGATGTTTCGATCCAGTTTGACGACCAACTGCATGACCTGTCGCTGCAAGGCCCGCTGGCGGTGGACTATCTGGAGAAGTACATCCCCGGTGTGCGCCAGCTTCCCTATTTCAGCCATATGGGCACCAGCCTGTTCGGCAAGCCGATCACGCTCAGCCGCACCGGATATACCGGCGAGCGGGGCTATGAGATTTTCTGCCGGGGTCAGGATGCCGTGATGATCTGGGACCGCATTCTGGAAGAGGGTGCGGCGATGGGGATCATCCCCTGCCGCTTCACCACGCTGGATTTGCTGCGGACCGAGAGCTACCTGCTGTTCTTCCCCTTCGACAATTCGGAAATGTACCCGTTCGAAAACGAAGGCCCCGGCGACACGCTGTGGGAACTGGGGCTCGATTTCACCGTCTCGCCCGGCAAGGTCGGCTTCCGGGGCGCGGAAGAGCATTACCGGCTGAAGGGCCGCGAGCGCTTCAAGATCTGGGGCCTGAAGCTGGAGGGCGACAATGCCCCCGGCAACGGTGCGCCCGTGATGCGCGACGGCAAGCAGGTCGGTCTGGTCACACAGGCCATGCATTCCAATCTGAACAACCATACGGTCGCCATCGCTCGTCTTCCGGTCGATTGCGCCAACAACGGCACCGAGCTGGTGGTGAATTGCGGTACACACGGGGTCATCAAGGCCACGACCCATGCGCTGCCGTTCTACGATATCGAGAAGAAGCGCCGGTCCGTTCAGGGCTGACGCAATCGCCTTGTTTACCGCCGGAAGCGCCGTCGCGCGGACCGGAGCCTCCGGCGGGGATATTTGGGCCAGAATGAAAGACGCGAAGTCAGGCACATCATGAGCAAGACGATCTTCCCCCCCTCGATCAAGACCCGCCCGGTTTATGCCGAGCTTGAGCCGCGCCCCGGAACCGCCCATGTCATCATCGCCGATGGCGAGGGGGCAGAAGCTGTGGCCGATCTTCTGGCCAAGGTGCCGGACCGCGCGGCAATGCTGGCCAGGACGCATATCCTCTACACGCCCGGCCCGAACGGCACCGACCAATGGGCCGCCGTTTTGGCCTTTGGCGCGGCACAGGCCTACCGCGCGCCCACCATTCCCGCCATGCTTCCGCGCATGGCCAAGGTGGTGTCAGCCGCGCATATGGGCACGCAATTCTACCTGACCGGCACCGAGGGCCTGATCGGCCAGGCCGAGCGCGAGATCATGATGACCGGTCTGCCCTTCGCCGCGATCCAGAAGGAACATCGCGGATCGACGGTGCGCCGTGTGCAATGCGTGCATTGCAAGGGCATCACCGAGAACGTGAAGACCGATCCCTTCGTCTGCAGCCATTGCGGGTTGAACCTGTTCGTGCGCGACCATTACTCGCGCCGGATCGCGGCCTTTCAGGGGGTGAATATCGACGCCGAAGACCCCGGTCTTGTCCCGGCGGCCGTGGAGAAGTTCAAATGAGCGGCGGTGCCAAGCTTGAGGTGAAAGTGGCCGAGGTGGTCGAGGTCAATGCCCTGATCAAGCGCTTCCGCCTTGTGGCCCGCGATGGCGCGGCCTTGCCTGCCTTCTCGGGCGGCAGCCATGTCGTGGTGGAGATGGATGATCACGGCCAGCGCCGCCTGAACCCCTATTCGCTGATGTCGGACCCGGCAGACACCTCGGGCTACGAGATCAGCGTGCGGCGGGATGAGGCGGGGCGGGGCGGGTCGCTGTTCATGCACCGCGATGTGACGCCGGGGATGCATCTGACGATCAGCCATCCGCTGAACTTCTTCGCGCTGGATACGCGGGCCAGGAAGCACCTGATGATCGCAGGCGGCATCGGCATCACGCCGTTTCTGTCCCAGATCAAGCAGTTGGGCCATTTCGGCGGGCGGTTCGAACTGCATTATGCCACGCGGAACCGCGATGTGGCGGCCTATGCCACCGACCTAAAATCAGCCCATGGCGACCGGGTGCACCTGTACTATGACGACGAAGGGCAAATGGTCCCACTGGCAGAGGTGCTGACCCGCCAGCCGATCGGCACGCATCTTTATGTATGCGGCCCGAAAGGCATGCTGAACTGGGTGCGCAAGACCGCTGCCGCTGCCGGTTGGCCGGCGCAATCCGTGCATTTTGAAGAATTCCTTGCCCCCGGCACCGGCCTTGTCTTCTCGGCCCAACTGGCGCGGTCGGGCAAGACCGTCACCGTCGGCACCCATCAATCCCTGCTGGAGGCGATGGAGGCGGCGGGTGTCGATGCGCCTTACCTCTGCCGGGGCGGCGCCTGTGGCCAGTGTGAGACCAATGTGATCCGTTGTGACGGCACCCTGCTGCACCGCGACGTCTGGCTCTCGCCAGCCGAACAAGCCGAGGGCGCCAAGATCATGCCCTGTGTTTCCCGGTTCGAGGGCAAGACCCTCGTCCTTGACCG
>CANGHD010000204.1 GCA_947453525.1 Paracoccaceae bacterium
ATGATCCGCGAATTCGGCCCGCGGATCCACTTCGTCCACCTGCGCAATGTCACCCGCGAGCCGGACGGGTCCTTCCACGAGGCCGACCACCTTGGCGGATCGACCAACATACCCGCTGTGGTGATCGCCCTGATGCAGGAACAGGCCCGCCGCAAGGCCGAGGGTCGTGCCGATTGGCAACTGCCGATGCGCCCCGACCACGGCCACCTTCTGGCCGATGACATCGGCAAGTCGCGGATCAATCCAGGCTATTCGCTGATCGGCCGCCTGAAAGGCCTCGCTGAACTGCGCGGCGTCATGCAGGGCGTGACCGAAATGCATGCGATGCAAAGCTAGGGGGTTCAGGATGACCTTTGCCGACGATACCGACCTTTTCGCCGCCATGCGGACCAAACTCTTCACCGCTGTTGTGGGCGATATCCTCGACACCATGGGCCTGATGCACCAGTTCCTGCCGCCCCATATCCGCGCTTTGCGCGATGACATGGTGGTGTTGGGCCGCGCCATGCCGGTGCTGGAGGCGGACTATTTCGGCGCTGCGGAACAGGGTCACTCCCCCCTCAGTGCCCAGCCTTTCGGGCTGATGTTCGAGGCGCTGGATAGCCTGAAAGAGCATGAGGTTTACGTCGCTTCCGGCTCTTCACCGCGCTATGCGCTCTGGGGCGAACTGATGTCGACCCGCGCCCTGCATCTGAAGGCGGCGGGTGCTGTGCTGGACGGCTACGTCCGCGACAGCGCCGGCATTCTGGCGCTGAATTTTCCGACGTTCTCCTACGGAACCTACGCCCAAGACCAAGGCCCGCGCGGCAAGGTCGTCGACTATGGCCTGCCGATCGAGGTCGGCGGCGTGTGCATCCGCCCCGGCGACATCCTCTTCGGCGACCGTGACGGCGTGCTGGTGATCCCGAAGGAGGCCGAGGCCGAAGCCGTGGCCAAGGCGCTGGAAAAGGTCTCGACCGAGAACAAGGTGCGGCTGGCGATCCAGAACGGCATGAGCACGGTGGACGCCTTCGCCAAGTTCGGCGTGATGTGATGACACGGCGAAGCCTCGCATGGTCGCATGGTGTGGTGACGGTCGAGGCTTTGGGCGGCATGATCGGCCCGACGTCTTTTGTCCTGCCCGATGGCCGGCAAGTCTCGCCTTTCCACATCGCCCCTTGGTTTGACGAGCCGCTGCCGCCCGGCCTGCCCGGCATCCTGCACCGCCTGCGCGGCGAATGGCCCTGTGTGCCTTTCGGTGCCGATGCCCCACGCAACCTGCCCGCAGGATGGCAAGCGGACGGCGCCTCCTTCGAGGGCGCAGAGTTCCCGCACGGTCATTCCTCCAATATTGATTGGGACTTCCTGCCTCCTGACACCGGCTCCGTCGAATTGGTCTGCGCCTATCCCGAAACCCACCCCATCAAAGTACTGCACCGCTCGGTCCGCCCTGACCCAAAGGCTGCGGCGCTAGACTTCACCCTGACCATTGAGGCGCGCCGTCCCTGCCGCCTGCCCTTTGGCCTGCACCCGACGCTGCGCCTGCCCCTGTCCGGTCAGGCCGAGTTGCAGCCTCCAGCCTTCCGTACGGGCCGGGTTTTTCCTTTGCCGGTCGAGTCCACGAGCCTGCTTTCCGCCAATGCCAGCTTTGACAGTCTGGACTGCGTGCCAAGCACCGGAGGCGGCACCCTCTCGCTACGCCATCTGCCGCTGGACAGCCGGAACGAGGAGCTTGTCCAGCTTTGCGGCGTGACAGGCGATTTCGTGCTGCGCTATCCTGAGGACAGCTTTCAGACACGACTGACTTGGAATACCGGGCATTTCCCCTCGGTCCTACTCTGGGTCTCCAACCGGGGGCGCAGCAATGCCCCATGGAACAGCCGCCATCTGGCTTTGGGGGTCGAGCCCGTGTGCAGCGCTTTTGACCTCGGCCCTGCCATTTCCACCGCCGCCAATCCCATCGCCAACTCTGGCGTGGCGACGGCGATGGACTTCAGCCCCGACAGCCCCTTCACCACCCATTACCGTATCGCCGTTGAACCCTTGGGCAGGCCATGACGCAGATCTACACTTTCGGCGGCCAGCGTAGTCAGCGCAACCTGACCCTGCCCGACATCCGCGCTGCCAAGGCTGCGGGACGCAAGCTATCCCAAGCCAACGCGTTGGAAGTGGCCGAGGCGGTGGCCGTGGCGGCCTCGGGCGTTGACATGATGTCCGTCACCTCGCTGCGCTATGACGAGGCGCGGGCGGTGGCCCCGCACATCTACACAATCGCCACCATCGGCGCGCCGCAGTTCGTCACGGAGGACGACGTGCGGCGCGAGGCTTTCCGCGTCGCCATCGCCGGGGCTGATGCGATTTACACCATCCGCAGCCTGAAGATCGTCGAGATGCTGGCCCGCGAAGGCCTATCCGTCCAAGGCCATGTCGGCCTTGTGCCGCGCAAGAGCATCCAGACCGGCGGTTTGCGCGCCATGGGCAAGACCGCAGAGGAAGCGCTGTCGATCCTGCAGGACATCCGCAGGCTGGAAGAGGCAGGGGCTGTGGCGGTAGAGGTCGAATGCGTTGCGGCCGAGGCGATGGGCGAGATCAACCGCCGCACCAGCCTCATCACCCATACCATAGGCTCCGGCTCTGGTGGCGACGTGATCTTCCTTTTCACCGCCGACATCACCGGCGATACCCCGTCCCCAGCCCGCCATGCCCGCGCCTTTGGCGATGTTCTGTCCCTTCGCCAAGCCATGGCGACCGAGCGGGAACGCGCGCTGAACGCTTACGCCGATGCCGTCCGGACAGGCGCTTTCCCTGATGCTGCGGTCAATGTCGCCATGTCCCCTGGCGAACACGACCGCCTGTGCGAGGCGCTGGACCGCCTGCGCCCCCTCCATGAATGAGGCCACGATGACCGATACGCCCCCCCAAGCCAAGCGCGAGATCTGGAACCACCACCCTGCCCTGCCGATCCCGAACTCGGCCCTGTTCGACTGGCCGCCGCGGCCGCGGCTGGCACTTTGGTGGCTGACCAAACGCTGGGTGCAACTCACCTCGGGCACGCTGTTTCTGGCCACCGCGCTGATCGTTTGGACCTTCCTGCAGCCCGCGACCGAGACGATGCGGACCCTCGCCCCCGGTTGGGTTCTGACGATCTGGGGCCGCAACCTGATCCTGCTGACGCTTTATGCGGGTGCCCTGCATCTGTGGCTGTTCAGCTTCTCGCTGCAGGGCGAGAAGCTGAAATACGACGCCCGCCCGATGATGACGAACAATGGCACCTTCACCTTCCGCGATCAGGTGCGCGACAACATGTTCTGGAGCCTGACCAGCGGTGTCGCGGCCTGGACCTTCTTCGAGGTTCTTTATTGGTGGGGTGTCGCCAACGGCATCATCCCAACGCTGACCTTCCGCGGGCATGAGATCTGGTTTTTCGTCTCGCTGCTTCTGGTACCGCTATGGACCTCGGCGCATTTCTACTGGGTGCACCGGCTGCTGCATTGGCCGCCCTTGTACAGACGGGTGCATGCGCTGCACCACCGGTCGATCAACATCGGACCATGGTCAGGCCTGTCGATGCATCCGGTCGAAAGCGCGCTTTATGTCTCAGCGGTGGTGATCCACTTCGTGGTGCCCACGCACCCGGTCATTTTCCTTGTCCACCTCTATATCAAATGCATGGGGCCCGCTTTTTCCCACGCTGGATTCGAAAGCCTGCTGGCTCGCGAAAGCAAGGTCATGAACGCGGGTGATTTTCACCATCAGCTGCACCACCGCTTCTTTGAATGCAACTACGGCACGTCAGAGGTGCCATGGGACAGGTGGTTCGGCTCGTTCCACGACGGCACCGAGGCAGCCTCGGACCGTATCAAGGAACGCCGCCGCCGGATGTATTCGAAGTAGGTGCGAGCGCTGCGCAGGTGGCAGGTTGCCGCGCCTGTTCGTCGAACCCGGTATGGCCTACGTAGGTCAGTCGTCCGAGGCAGAGCTCAACGCGGCTCGGAATACGGCAAGTTCAGCCGCGGCCATTTTCACCACGTGCTTATCCTCCGGATAGGCGGCCGAGCCGACATCGGCGATGAACTCCCGAAAGGCCGCCACGCGTTCGGCCTGCAATCGGTCATATTCGGCGGCGAAGGTGCGATAGACCTTGGAATGGCGGGGCATATGGCCGCGGTTGGTGCCAAGGATATCCTCTGCGAACAGATACTGCGCATCGCAGCCCGGACCTGCGCCCATCGACCACAGTAGGATGCCCACCCGGCGGCTGATTTCGGTAGCAACCTCGACCGGGACCACCTCAATCTCCACCGCAAAGGCCCCTGCCGCCTCATAGGCGCGGATTTCTTCCAGCAAGGCCAAGGCGCTGGCCGCCGTCTTGCCAACTGCCTTCATCCCCCCCGTCCATGTGGCACGGCTGGGCACCAGACCGACATGACCCACCACCGGGATATGCTCGCGCGCCACATATTCCACCGTGGCAAGGCTGCCCGAGCAATAGACGGCATCCGCCCCCGCCAGCATCACCTTGCCCGCCCAACGCAGGTAATCGTCGCGGGTACCCGCCTCCAGATGCGTGACACCGGTCATGGAAAACAGCGTCGGCGCCACCTCGCGGTAGCGCGGATGGGTGACCAGTTCGGACGGGACCGAGACGATGTCGATGCCCGCCTGTTCGGCGGCGGCGGCCTCGTCCAGCGTCATGACGCGCAGCATGGTCAACTGGCCCTTGCCCTTCAGGGCGCGCAGGTCGGCGATTGTGGGTTTCTTGCGGGTCATCAGGGCCTCCTCAGCGGGCGATGTTCAGGTTGTGGAATTCGTCGCGGTAGGGCCGCGCGGTCGGGGGCAGGGTCTTGCGAAAGGCATATTCCGGGTCGATCTTCTGCTGGCGCAATGAGGCGAAGACCTCGCGGTAGCCGTCCAGGATCGAGGGGTTGGGCGGCGGCAGGTCGTTCTTGATCAACGCGTGCAGGCGGGGCAGGGCGTGGTAGGGCACCATGGGGAACATGTGATGTTCGACATGGTAGTTCATGTTCCAATAGATGTAGCGGCTGAAGGGGTTCATGTAGACGGTGCGCGCGTTCAGCCGGTGGTCCAGCACGTTGTCGGCCAGCCCCGCATGCTGCAGATGCCCGGTCATCACCATGTGCCAAGACCCATAGATGCGCGGGAACCCGATCAGGAACAGCGGCAGCCACGACCCCATCGCCAGCGCCACAGCGATGGTTGCGACATAAATCGCGATGTGAATGCGGGCGGCGTTGATGGTCTTGCCCCATTCGCTTTCCGGAATGTAGTTTTTCTCATCCGACGACAGATTGCCCGAGGCATTGCGGACCAGAATCTTCAGCGACTTGTAGACGCCGATCACGTCGAAGAAGGCGAGGAAGTTCATCAGCGTGCGCGGCGGGCGCATCCAGGCAATCTCGGCATCGCGGCCGACGATATAGGTGTCGGTGTGGTGGCGGGCGTGGCTCCAGCGCCAGGTCACTGGGTTCCGCATCACCATGAAGCTGGCGATGTTGTAGATGACATCGTTCATCCAGGCTGTCTTGAAGGCCGTGCCGTGGCCGCATTCATGCCAGCGGCTGTCGCACGACGACCCGTAGATTACGCCATAGACGAAGAAGAACGGCACGCAGGCCCAGGTGCCCCAATAGTGGATGCCGCCCCAAGCCCCGCCGATCAGCAGCGCGAACCAGATCACTGTATCCCGGATCGCCGGGCCATCGGTGCGCTTCATCAGGTCCTTCATCACCGCGCGCGGCACCTCGGAGTGGTACCACTCCGCCGAAGCGAGGCCAATCTCGACCGCGCGGCGGCTGTCAGCGCCGGTGAGGCTGTAATCGCGTTGCCCAACAGGGATGGCTGTTGCTGTCATGGCTGAACCTTTCGCATGTGTGCCTGTGTCTGTTGCAGTTTGTGTGGCGAAGTCTTGCGGCAAAGCCCCGCGCCGGGGCCACCTTTCCTGATCCTTCACCAGCCTCCGTCAATGCCGATGTTCTGCCCCGAGATCATACGCGCCTCTTGCGAGGCAAGGAAGACCGCCAGATGGGCGACATCCTCGGGCAGGATGCGGGACTTGATGCTTTGAGCCTTCAGGACGAACTGATTGTAGTCTTCCAGCCGGTCGGCGAAAACCCGTTTTTCGGCCGCGGACACCACAGCGCCGGGGGCTATGGCATTGACCGTGATGCCGAACGGGCCCAATTCCCGCGCCAGCCCCTTGGTCAGGCCCAGCATGGCGCCTTTTGAGGCGACATAGGG
>CANGHD010000205.1 GCA_947453525.1 Paracoccaceae bacterium
CCTCCGTGGGATACTTCTCAGCGAGGATGGGGGGCAGGAGCGGTTTGGCGAAGGTGATCGAGGTGGGGCGGTCGAAGCCCGCGTGTGCAGTGCGCGCCGTTTCGTGGAAACCCATATGCTGGAAGAAGGCGTGATTCTCAGTCAGTTCCACGCGGGTTTCGAGGCGCAGAGCCGGCAGGCCGAGGGCGCGGGCGCGGGTTTCAGCATGGGTGATGAGGATGCGGGCGAGGCCCCTGCCCTGCTGGCTGGGCTCGACTGCAAGTTTGCCGAGGTAGAGGTGATCGGGCTTCGGGGTCAGGATCATGCAGGCTTGCGGCGGCTGGCCGATGGCCCAGACCTCGGCGGTTTGCGCGGTTTGGGCGAGGCTTTCGGGTGTCATGGCATGCAGGGACGAAGGCGGGTTGATCCGGCCCTCCATCCCGGCGAAGGCGCACTGGATCAGGGCAAGGAGGGCGGGCCAGTCGTAGGGGCCGGCGGCGCGGTGTGGGACGGGGCGGTGCGCCCAAGGGAGCGCCTCGGACCGGAAGACCTCGTCTTGGGGGGTGAAAGTGGTGGGATCGTCGAGCGTTGCGGCGTAGAAATGCGTCTCGCCGGGGAAGCGGGTGCTGCGATAGGTCATTTGCGAGCCGCAGGTCGAGCAAAAATCGCGCCGGACTCCGGGGCTGGAGCTGTAGGTGGCGGGAGGTGTGCCGGTCCAACGCCAGTGGCCGTCGGCCATGCCAAGGAAGGCCGTGAAGGGGGACGAGGTGGCGCGGCGGCAGCTTTCGCAATGGCAGAGGCTTTGCCACAGGGGGGCCGCGTCGCAGGTGTATCGTACCGCGCCGCAGAGGCAGTGGCCTGAAAAAGGGGGCGTTGGTCCTTGGGTCATGGTGTGAGGGTGATGGCGCTAGGGCCTCTGGTCAAGTGACAAGATGTTGGGGATAAGCGCGCCATCCTCCGCCATAGGCGGGGCGTCACGGTTGACTTGATGTGACAGTGGCATGACAATTGTCCGGATTCGAAAGGATTACCTTTGCGCCTGACCCGTCTGCGCCTCAACGGCTTCAAGAGCTTTGTCGATCCCACCGATCTGATGATCATGGAGGGGTTGACCGGTGTTGTCGGGCCGAATGGCTGCGGCAAGTCGAACCTCTTGGAGGCACTGCGCTGGGTGATGGGGGAGAACAGGCCCTCGGCCATGCGCGGCGGGGGCATGGAGGACGTGATCTTCAACGGATCAGGCGGGCGGGGGGCGCGGCATTTCGCGGAAGTATCCCTTATCATCGACAATCAGGATCGGCTGGCGCCTGCCGGGTTCAATGATGCGGATACGATCGAGGTCGTAAGGCGCATCACGCGGGATGCCGGATCAGCCTACAAGGCCAATGCCAAGGACGTGCGGGCGCGGGATGTGCAGATGCTGTTTGCGGATGCCTCGACCGGCTCGCACAGCCCGGCCTTGGTGCGGCAGGGGCAGATTACCGAGCTGATCAATGCCAAGCCCAAGGCGCGGCGGATGATATTGGAAGAGGCCGCGGGGATTTCCGGACTTTATCAGCGGCGGCATGAAGCGGAGTTGCGGCTGACGGCGGCGGAGGCCAATCTGCTGCGGGTCGATGACGTGCTGGAGGGGCTGGCGCAGCAACTGTCCACCCTGACACGGCAGGCGCGGCAGGCGGCGCGGTACCGCGAGATCGGCGTGGAACTGCGGCGGGCCGAGGGGATGCTGTTGTATCGCCGCTGGCGCGAGGCAGAGGTGGCGCGGGCCGAGGCGGAGTTTGGGCTGCGCCAGCGGCTTTCCGTGGCAGCTCAGGCGGAACTGGCGGCGCGGGCTGCGGGCAAGGGGCGGGAGGTGGCCGAAGCCGCCTTGCCGCCGAAGCGGGAGGAGGAGGCCGTGGCCTCGGCCATCCTGCAGCGGCTGACCTTGCAGAAGGATGCCTTGGGGGCGGAAGAAGCGCGGGCCTTTGCTGCCGTTGACACGTTGAAGGCGCGGATTTTGCAGATGGGTCGCGATGGCGAGCGGGAGCAGGCGCTGAACCGCGATGCCGCCGAGATGATTGAGCGGCTGGACTGGGAGGTCGACCAGTTGCTGCGCGCCAGCGAGGGGCAGGAGGAGCGGTTGGCGGATGCCGCCGAACTGGCCCGGTCGGCGGCGGCGGACCTGGGAGCCCGCGAGGGGGACCAGTCGCAGGCGACCGAGGATGCCGCAAGGCTGGCGGCACGGCACCAGTCAGCGGAGCGGTTGGTGACGGACAGCCGCAAGGCGTTGGACCGCTCGGAGGCGGAAGCGGCGCGGGCGCGGGCCTCGGTCGCGACGGCGCGGGAGGCGGTGGAGCGGGCAGTGGAGGCGCAGGACGGTGCGGTGGAAGCACAAGAGGTGGCGCTGTCGCTGGCCGAGGCGACAGAGGAGGCTTTGCTGCGGGCCGAGGAAGCGCGGGCTGTGACGCAGGCGCGCGAGGCCGAGGCGCGGGCAGTCAGGTCTGGCGCCGAGGGCGAAGCCAATGCCTTGCGGGCTGAAGTGGCAGCCTTGGCGCGGCTGGTTCAGCGCGAGGCGCAGGTGGGGACGCAGCTGCTGGATCAGTTGGAGGTCGAGCCGGGGTTCGAGGCGGCCTTGGGGGCGGCCTTTGCGGACGATTTGCGCGCGGCGGAGGTTGAGGGGGCGGCGCGGTCGGGCTGGGTGCGGCTGGAGGCGTTTGATCCGCTGCAAGCTTTGCCAGACGGGGCGGTGGCTCTGGCGAGCCATGTCGGCGCCCCTTCGGTGCTGGCGCGGCGGTTGTCACAGATTGGCATCGTTGCGGCGGAGGATGGACCTCGGGTGCAGGGATTGCTGCGGCCGGGGCAGCGGATCGTCAGCCTTGAGGGGGATTTGTGGCGCTGGGACGGGTTCCGGGCGGCCTCGGACGATGCGCCCTCGGCAGCGGCGGCACGCTTGAGACAGTTGAACCGGCTGGTGCAGGTGAAGCGCGATCTGGAGGAGGTCGCGGCCAAAGCCGATGGGGCGACACAGGCGCACGAGGCCTTGCAGGTGCTGCTGGCAGAGGTGGCACGGGCCGATCAGGCGGCGCGGGATGCGCGGCGGGCGGCGGATCAAAGGGTCACCGAGGCGAACAGAGCGGCCTCGCGGGCAGAGGCCGAAAGGTCGATGGCCGAGGGGCGGCTGGAAAGCGCAGAGGCGGCGGTGGCGCGGTATTCGGACGATGCGGAGGGCGCATGGGGGCGGCTGGAGGAGGCTCTGGCGGGGCTGGAGGACTTGGGCGATCTGGCGGCAGCGCGGGCCTTGGTCGAGGATATGCGGGTGGCGGTCGAGGGCGCACGAATTGCGATGATGACGCGCCGGGCGGCGCATGACGAGGCGCGGCGCGAGGGGGAGGCTCGGCTGCGGCGCAAGCAGGAGGCGACCAAGGAACTGTCCGGCTGGCGCCATCGGCTGGAGACGGCGGGCAAGCGGATGGGGGAACTGACCGAGCGGCGGCGGGAGGCCGAGGAGGAACTTTCGGAGGCTATGGCTCTGCCCGAGGAGATTGCCGAGCGGCGCGAGGACTTGGCCGAGGCGATTGAAACCGCCGAGACGCGGCGTGGCAAGGCGGCGGAGGCTTTGGCCGAGGCGGAAGCGACTTTGCGGGTGGCGCAGGCCGCGGAGCGCGAGGCGGAGCGGTCGGCTGGCGAGGCGCGGGAAGCGCGGGTGCGGGCCGAGGCGCGGCAGGAGGCGGCACGGCAGGCCTCCTCTGACGCGTCGGGGCGGATTGCGGAGGAACTGGGTGCCTCGCCGGAGCAGTTGCTGAGCACTCTGGCCATGGACGCGGACCGGATGCCGGATGTGGACGCTTTGGAGACAGAGGTGGGCCGCCTGAAGCGCCAGCGAGAGGCTTTGGGGGCGGTGAACCTGCGGGCCGAGGAGGATGCGACGTCGGTGACGGCGGAGTATGATGCGCTGGTGGCCGAGAAGATCGATCTGGAGGAGGCGATCAAGAAGCTGAGGGCCGGGATTGCCGGGTTGAACCGCGAGGGGCGGGAGCGGCTTTTGACGGCGTTCGAGCAGGTTAATGCGAACTTCGCGACGCTGTTCACGCACTTGTTCGGCGGTGGCGAGGCGCGGCTGGTGATGGTGGAAAGCGATGATCCTTTGGAAGCGGGGCTGGAGATCATGTGCCAGCCGCCGGGCAAGCGGCTCTCGACGCTGTCGCTATTGTCAGGTGGCGAGCAGACCCTGACGGCGCTGGCGCTGATTTTTGGCGTGTTCCTTGCCAATCCGGCGCCGATCTGCGTGCTGGACGAGGTGGATGCGCCGCTGGACGATGCCAACGTGACGCGGTTCTGCGACCTGATGGACGAGATGCGGCGACGGACCGAGACGCGGTTTCTGGTCATCACGCACCATGCCGTGACGATGAGCCGGATGGACCGGCTGTTTGGCGTGACCATGGCGGAACAAGGGGTGAGCCAGCTGGTCAGCGTGGACTTGAAGCGGGCCGAGGCCTTGGTGGCGTAGGGGCCTTGGTGGCGTCGGATGGGCTATTGGCCCATGCTGCCGGTTAGATGGGCCAATGGCCCATCCTACCGGGTACCGATCGACAGGGTGTGTTCCCGCAGCCAGGCGAGGAAGCCACGCGGGTTGCCTTTCCACTTGTCAAGTTCAGACGCCGGGATCGGCTCGCCGACATAGGGGCGTTGCGGTTTGAACAGGGAACGTCGGATTTCATAGAGCAGCAGGCCCTGCCGCAGCGTCGCCGCCAGTTTGTTGGCGATCTGGTAGGCGCGGGAGTTCTGGCCCGTGAAATGGATCGGCACGATCAAGGCGCCGGATTTCGAGATCATCTTGTGGGTGAAGACGTTCCACTCCGCCTCAATCGCGGGACCGAACCAAGTCTCGGACGATGCCACACGGCCCGCAGGGAACAGAATCACGAGGCCGTTTTCGGCCAAATGCGCCATGGTCAGGTCGCGCATCTGCAGGCCAAGTTCGCGGGAGTTCTCTTCGTGCGGGAAGGGGACCGGGATCATGAACTCTTCGATCTCGGGGATGCCGGTCAACAGGCTGCGGGTCAGGATGCGGAAATCGGGGCGGACCCGGCTGACCAGTTCGGCCATGATCATGCCATCGACAAGCCCATGCGGGTGGTTGGCCACCACCACCACCGGGCCGGTTGCCGGGATGCGGGCGATCTCTTCGGCGGGCGTGTCGATGCGGATGCCCATGTGGCGGACCGCCTTGGTCCAGAAGGCCACGCCGACCGGCGCGCCGGATTTCTCGAAGCTGCGAATCATTGAGAGCAGTTTGACCTTGGCCGTCAGCCATTCCAGCGCGCGGATCGTGTAGACCTTGGCCGGGTTGGTGAAGGTGCCTGCGTAGGACAGCCGCCGCATGTCATACTTGTTGGCCACCTCTACACGGCGTGCCCTGGGTCTAACCACCCTCTTGGTCTGCTCCAACTGGCTCACGACGCGTCCGCCTTCCCTTGCAAGGCGCTCAGCGGTCTTCGCCGAAGCGATCGCCCACCAACGCCGTCAGCGCAGCCGCAAGCGCCTCCGCCTGTGGTCCGCTGGTTTGCACTTCAATACTGGTTCCGCGCGAGGCTGCCAACATCAAAAGCCCCATGATGCTGTCGCCCGACACGGACATGCCGTCGCGGGTGACCTGCGCGCTGGCATCGAAGTCCTCGACCACTTCGACGAACTTGGCCGAGGCGCGCGCGTGCAGGCCCTTTTCGTTGATGATTTTCAGGATCATTTGGGCCAAGTTACGCGCCGCCTCCCAGATCCAGACTGTTGATGTACTTGCGCCCGGCGTCCAAGGCGGCCGCCACGGCATCCGCCACCGGCATTTCGCGCGACTTGGCGAGCTTGATCAGCATCGGCAGATTTGCGCCATAGATAATGCGGCGTTCCGATCCGGCGGTGCAGGCCAGCAGCGACAGGTTAGACGGCGAGCCGCCGAACATGTCGGTCACCACCACAACCCCGGCGCCATGATCGACGGCGTTGGCCGCGTCACAAATCTCGGCCTGTTTCTTGCCACGGTCACAGTCATCCTCGATCGAGATGGCCTGCATGTCCGTCTGTTTGCCCACGACATGCTCAACGGCCGAGAGATACTCTCGGGCCAATCCGCCATGCGCTACGATGACGACTCCGATCACCCGCGACCTACCCCTGTTTCGCCACTGATCCCGTCCGGCGCCGGCGAAGTTCCGCGCCGTTCCAGTTCCCGATGACGTTTTGACACTTGC
>CANGHD010000206.1 GCA_947453525.1 Paracoccaceae bacterium
AAACCCCTCGCTTCTCCACCAAACACGAGGCAAACATGCTTCTCGCCATAGACTGCGGCAACACCAACACCGTCTTCTCCATCTGGGACGGCGCCAAATTCCGCGCCACCTGGCGTATAGCCACCGACCACAAACGCACGGCGGATGAGTATTTCGTCTGGCTCTCTTCGTTGATGGCCCTGACCAAAACCGAAGCGCAGATCACCGAGGCGATCATCTCCTCCACGGTGCCGCGGGTGGTGTTCAACCTGCGGGTCCTGTGCAACCGCTACTACGATTGTCGCCCGCTGCTGGTGGGCAAGCCGGAATGCCGGCTGCCAGTGCCGCCTCGGGTCGATCAGGGCACGACAGTCGGGCCCGACCGGCTGGTCAATGCGGTCGCGGGGTTCGACCGGCATGGCGGCAATCTGATCGTGGTGGATTTCGGCACCGCCACCACCTTTGACGTGGTGGACCACGACGGTGCCTATGTCGGAGGCGTGATCGCGCCGGGCGCCAACCTCAGCCTTGAGGCCTTGCACCTGGCCGCCGCCGCGTTACCTCACGTCGATGTGGCACGGCCCGCCAAGGTCATCGGCACGAATACGGTGGCTTGCATGCAATCGGGCGTGTATTGGGGCTATATCGGAATGGTTGAAGGCATCGTGCGCGAAGTGCGCAAGGAGCGTCCCATGCCGATGAAAGTCATTGCGACCGGGGGGCTTGCCGGTCTTTTCGCCCAAGGAACTGAGACATTTGATGCGATCGAGGACGATCTGACCATGCACGGTCTGGTCCTGATCCACGCCCTGAATAAACCTGATGGCTTGGATATAGCCATAAACCCTAACGAAGAGAGACCTTATGGCCCCGACTAAAACCGCCGCGAAGCCCGGCGAGCGACTGATCTATCTGCCCCTCGGCGGTGCCGGGGAAATCGGCATGAATGCCTATGTCTATGGCTATGGTTTTCCCGGCAAGGAGAGACTGATTCTCGTCGATCTGGGCGTGGCGTTCCCGGATATGGACTCGTCTCCCGGCGTCGACCTGATCATGGCCGATATCTCGTGGCTCACGGCACGGCTGGACCGGCTGGAGGCGATTTTCATCACCCACGGCCATGAAGACCACCTCGGCGGCTTGCCGCATCTGTGGTCGCAGTTGAAGAAGCCGGTCTATGCCCGGGCTTTCACGGCGACCTTGGGCCGGTTGAAGATGGAAGAGGCCGGGCTGGCCCGCGACGCCATCCGCACCGTCAAACCCCGGCCTGAGGTCATCACGGCAGGGCCGTTCGAGGTGCAGTTCATCCCGGTCAGCCACTCGATTCCGGAAAGTGCGGCCTTGGTGATCGACACTCCGGCGGGGCGGATCGTCCATTCCGGCGACTTCAAGGTCGACCGCAACCCGATCGTGGGGGAGCCTTGGGACGATGCGGTCTTCGAAGCGATAGCTGCCGAACGCCCGATCAAGGCGCTGATGTGCGATTCGACCAACGTCTTCTCGCCGCTGCCGGGCCGGTCGGAATCCACCCTTGGGGTGCCTTTGGCTGAGCTGATCGCCAGCTGTTCCGGGATGGTGGTGGCCACGACTTTCGCCTCCAACGTGGCCCGCCTGAAAACTCTGGCCGAGGCGGGCCGGGCGGCGGGCCGCACGGTTTGCCTGTTGGGCCGCGCGATGAAGCGCATGATCCTTGCGGGCGAGGAATCGGGCGTGCTGCAGGGCTTCCCGCGCCATGTCTCGCCCGAAGATGCGGTTGAGGTCTCGCGCAAGAACCTGATGCTGATCGTGACTGGGTCGCAGGGCGAGCGCCGCGCTGCTTCGGCGCAACTGGCGCGCGGCAAGTATCTGGGGCTGGAGATGAAGGAGGGCGATACCTTCCTCTTCTCCTCGCGCACCATTCCGGGCAACGAGCGGGACGTGCTGAAGGTGGTCAATGCCTTCTCGGAAAAGGGCGTGAACATCGTTGATGAGCAGGGCGGCAAGTACCACGTCTCGGGCCATGCCAACCGGCCCGATCTGGAGCACATCCACCGCCTGCTGTTGCCCGACATGGTGGTGCCGATGCACGGCGAACACCGGCATCTGCGCGAGCATGTGAAGGTGGCGAACGAGGCCGGGATCGCGGCAATCGTCGCCACCAACGGCACGATGCTGAACCTGACCGGTGAAGTGCCGGTTGTGGCAGAGCGTGTCGAGACCGGTCGCATCTATCTGGACGGCACGGCTTTGGTGGGCGCGCTGGATGGCGTGATCCGCGACCGCATCCGTCTGGCGCTGAACGGCCATATCACCGTGACGCTGATCGTCGACGAGGACGGCGAGGCGCTGGGGGAACCCTGGGTCGACACCATGGGTCTTCCGCCCACGGGACGCGGCGGGCGCGATCTGGCGGAGACACTGGAAGGCGATCTGGGCGAGTTCGTGGCCGGCGCGGGTCGCAAGGTGATGGCCGATGACGACAAGCTGGAAGAGGCCTTGAAGCGTGTGGTGCGGCAGGTGACGATGGAAGAGATCGGCAAGAAACCGGAAGTGATCGTTGTGATCTCGCGGCTGTCGGCGGAATAAGGACAAGCCCCAAGAATTTTCGGCGAAAATTCTTGGGGCTTGTCGGTCGGCAGACCCGGCTGGAGGGGTTTCACACACTCCTCCAGACCTCCCGGTGGGATATTTGGCGAGAGCGAGACCGAAGAAAAACGCCCCACTCAGCGATGAGCGGGGCGTTTTTTTTCATGCAGCGTTGTTTTCGCCTTCGTCGTCATCCGGGGTCGGTTCCGGGACACGGAAGCTGCGCAGGATGAAGTCGGGAACGTGGTCGCCCATGCCGACGATGCGTTCATACTGACCGGGGTAGGAGGAGCGGTAAGGCCGCTCGACGCGCGGTTCGGAGCGGAAGTCCGACCTTGCTTCGGTGCGGTTGTCGGGACGTGGCTCGCCCCGGGTCTCGGCACGCGCATCCGGCCGTGGTTCGTTGCGGCGGTCAGAGGAGGACCGGTCGGCGGAGGTGCGCTCCGCGGGGGTGCGATCGCCCGTGCGTTCGGCGCCACGGTCATAGGCTTGGCGCGGCTCGCGGCGGCGGTCTTCGCTGCGCTCTTGCGGGGCGCGGGGGGCGGTGACGATGAGGTTTTCTTCGGCCTCTTCGCTTTCGATCACCGGCATGGCGTCACGCGGCTTGGCTTCGAGGCGGGTTTCCGATCGGGTCTCCGGGCGTGTTTCGCCGCGCGCCTCGCCACGTCCTTCACTGCGCCCACGGGGGCCACGGCCCGAGCCTCCGCTGCGTGTGGAGGAGGAAGACGACCGGCTGGAACCGCTGCGGGCATGGTCGGAGTTTTCCGATGCGCCGTCCAATGCACCTTCTGGCAGGGCGGCGCGGGGGATTTGTTGTTTGACCAGATGCTCGATTGCAGCCAGATATTTGTCATCCGACGGCACCGATATCGTGAAGGCCTTGCCCAGACGACCGGCGCGGCCGGTGCGGCCGATGCGGTGGATGTAATCCTCGGGGTGCGAGGGCACGTCGAAGTTGAAGACATGAGAAACGGCGGGGATGTCTAGGCCGCGTGCGGCGACGTCCGAGGCGATCAGAAGGCGCAGGCTTCCGTCGCGGAATTCGTCCAGCGTCTTGGTCCGAACGGACTGGTCAAGGTCGCCGTGGATCGGTGCGGCGTGGAATCCGTGCGATTTAAGCGACTTGGCAACCACATCCACATCCATCTTGCGGTTGCAGAACACGATGGCATTGGTCAGGGCCTCGCCCTCGCCGGTGATCAGCGCGCGCAGGACGGCGCGCTTTTCGGTGAAGCTGCGGTCTTTGCGGGTGGGGGTGAAGGCGAAGAGCTTCTGTTCAATCGAGGTGTTGGCAGTCGCTTGCCGCGCCACTTCGACCTTGGCCGGGTTGTTCAGGAAAGCGTTGGTGATCCGCTCGATCTCGGGCGCCATCGTGGCGCTGAAGAACAGGGTCTGGCGGGTTTTCGGGGTCATCTGGAAGATGCGCTCGATATCCGGGATGAAGCCCATGTCGAGCATGCGGTCAGCCTCGTCGACCACCATGATCTGCACGCCGGTGAGCAGGAGTTTGCCACGCTCGAAATGGTCCAGAAGGCGGCCCGGCGTCGCAATCAGCACGTCAACGCCCCGGTCGATCAGCTTGTCCTGATCGCCGAAGGACACGCCACCGATCAGCAAGGCTTTGGTCAGCTTGGTGTATTTGGCGTATTTGTCGAAGCTTTCGGCCACTTGGGCGGCAAGCTCTCGCGTCGGCGCCAGCACCAGCGAGCGGGGCATCCGGGCGCGCGCCCGGCCTTGGCCCAAGAGCGTGATCATCGGCAGCGTGAAGCCTGCCGTCTTGCCGGTGCCGGTCTGGGCGATGCCCAGCACGTCTTGTCCCAGAAGGGCGGGCGGGATCGCCTGCGCCTGAATGGGAGTGGGGGTTTCATAACCGGATTCAACCACGGCTTGCAGCACACGTGGGTCCAGCGCCAGATCAGAGAATTTTGTCATCAGCGTCCTGAAAGGGCGGGATCGGCCCGCCAAGGGTCAAGGGACGCTTCTTCGGGGCGCCCCGGCATCTCGGGCAAGATCGCCCGTTGCCTCGCGGATAGCGGAAATTGTCCGCAGGGTCAACCGGATTGGGGAGATTCGGGCTGGGGCGGGACCGCCAAAGGGGCGTCGCAAAAGCCTCATCAAACCGTTGCGACTTCGCCACATGGGTGAAATCCGCGCCGGGGAGGATCAGGTTTTCTGACAGCCATGGAGTTCCACGATGAAGATCAATTTCCTCGCCAGCCTTCTGTGCCTGACGGCGCTGACCCTTCCCGCAGCGGCCGAGCCACTTTTTCCGGCCAAGCTGGCCGGCCATGCCATCATCCCGGCCTTCACCTTCCTGCCTGTTCCTGCCGATGCACCCAAGGATGCACAGATTGCCGGCAAGTTCACTGGCCCGGTCCGCAACATGGTGCCCGAAAGCGTCATGGGCGACACCGGAGCGCAGCACGGCAAACGGCCGACCGGCATCAAGCTGCCGTTCAAGGGCCAGCCGGTGCAGGGCCTGTCGGGCTTTGCGATGGACAAGGCGGCTGACGGTACCGTCTATGCGCTGACCGACAACGGCTATGGATCGAAGGCCAACAGCCCGGATGCGCTGCTGTATTTCTACAACTTCGCCCCGGATTTCGTGGCGGGCACGGTGGATATCAAGAAGGCCACCTTCCTGCGCGACCCGGAATTCAAGGTGCCCTTCCGCATCGCCTATGAAGGTACGGACAGCCGCTATCTGACGGGTGCCGATTTCGACATCGAATCGATCCAGATCGTCGGCGGCGATGTGTGGATCGGAGATGAGTTCGGCCCCTATATCATCCGCGCCAGTCTCGACGGGGCGATCAAGGCCGTCTACCCGACGATGGATGGCGACACGGTTCTGAAATCGCCGGACAATCCGTCGATCTCGGCCACCTCGGTCATGGGCAAGGACTGGACCGTGCAGCGGTCCGGTGGCTTTGAAGGCATGGCCTCGCAGCCCGGCACCACGCTGCTCTGGGCGCTTTTGGAAAAGCCCACCTTTGGCGCCGACACCAAGCCGGAGGGCACCTTCATCCGCGCCCGCGCTTTTGACACCGCCACCGAAAAGTGGACCGGCGCGCAGTTCAAGTTTCAGTTTGCCGAGGGAGCCACCTCGATCGGCGATTTCAACTTCATCGATGCGACCCGTGCCTTGGTGATCGAACGTGACAATGGCGAGGGTGACCCGAGCCTTAAGTGTGAAGGCGATCCCAAGCCCGATTGCTTCCCCTCACCGGCCATGGTCAAGCATGTGACCCTGATCGACACCGCCCAGATCGACAACGACGGCTTCGTGAAGAAGCTTGGCTACATCGACCTGATGGATATCGCCGACCCGGATCACCTGAACCGCGAGAAAACCGACGCCAAGCGTGATCTGACCGGCAAGTTCACCTTCCCCTTCTTCACCATCGAAGACGTGATGAAGGTCGACGACACCCACATCATGATTGCCGACGACAACAACCTGCCGTTCTCCTCGGGCCGCAAGCTGGATGCCGCTGCGGACAACGAGTTCATCCTGCTTGACGTGACCGATCTTCTGGCTGCGAAGTAGGATACTACGGTAGAACCACAAGGCGGGCCGGTCGCTCCGGCCCGCTCTTTCATGCGAACAGGAGAGCATCA
>CANGHD010000207.1 GCA_947453525.1 Paracoccaceae bacterium
CAGGCGCGCGCGGACCGCCGCAAGACCCTGGAGGCTATTGCCGCATCGCTTGCATGATAGGGACTTGGCGGCGCCAAGGCGTCGCCAAGTTCAACCTTACCCGGCAGGACGAAGAGGAAAATCTTGGAACTGCACGACCAACCCAGCCCGACCGGGACCCTCGCCGCTCCGCCCCATACGGAGCGGCGACGGCTGCGGGTGCGCGGCACCTCGATCACCTTGCTGAAAGAAGTCCGCGAACGGGCACAAGCCGACCTTGGCTTTGACGTGGAATATGAACTGCTGGACTTCATCGCCTGCCAGCGGCTTTCGGCGATGGAGCCGGAGGGCTACGATATCTACGAACAGTGTTTCCACAATCTGGATATTGTATGGTTCTGGGGAGCCCTGCGGCCCATTGACACCCACCGTATCGTTGATTGGGACAAGATCACGGACCTGTCCAAGGCAGGCGGCATCAGCAAATACGCCTGGCGTGGCCATGGCGATGCGCCGGTTCGCAAGCTTTATGTCCAGCCCGGCGGGTTTCTGGGCCCCAAGCAGGGGCGCTATATCTCCATGCTGCCGACCGTCCATAACATGGACAGTTTCGGCTTCGACACCCGGCTCTTCGGCAAAGGAGATGTTCGGGCTCCGAGTTGGTCGTGGCTGCTGGACCGCCGTGCCAAGGGCCGCATCGCGCTCGTCGATGAACCTGCCATCGGCATATTTGATGCCGCCCTCGCAGCCGAGGCTTCAGGAGAACTTCAGTTCTCCGATATCAGCAACTTGACCATCGCCGAGATCGACGCCCTGATGGCGCTGCTCGAGGACCGGCGGCGGCAGGGTTACTTCTGCTCCGCCTGGCGCAATGCGGCAGAGGCTGCAGCCCTGGTGCATGAGGACCGCGTCTCGGTGCAAAGCATGTGGTCACCGGTCTATGGCCACTTGGGCAAGATGGCCGAGACTTTCGTCGAATCCGCTCCGATCGAAGGATATCGCGCCTGGCATGGCGGGGCGAGCCTGTCGCGTCATCTGGAAGGCGAGCAACTGGACATCGGGTATGAATACCTGAACTGGTGGCTTGATGGGTATGCCGGCGCCGTCATGGCGCGGCAGGGCTATTACATGTCTGCGCCGGAGCGCACCAAAATGGCGCTGGCGCCCGACGAATGGGCCTATTGGTACGATGGCGCCCCGGCAGCCCGGGATCTGCTGGGTCCGTCGGGCACGGTCGTCGTCAAGGCGGGCGCAAGGCGTGCTGGCGGCACCTATCTGGACCGTGCCAACCGCATCGCTGTCTGGAACACGGTGATGGAGGAGTACAACTACGCCGCCCGCGTGTGGGACCGTTTCGTGCGCCGGGTGAACGAGGTGCAGAAATGATGGCGCGGCAGAACAATCCTCTGGCGCATGAACCTCGGTACGAACTGATCACGCAGGTGCTGCGCAACAACATCCTCAGCGGTGCCCTTCCCGAGGGCTTGGTGCTGCTGGAAGGGCCGATTGCTGCCCTGATGCAGACCAGCCGGATACCGGTGCAAGCCGCCTTGCGCCTGCTGTCGGCAGAAGGCCTGGTGCATCGGTTTGACGGACGCGGCTATCTGGTCCGCTCCGCTGGCAAAGACGTGGCCCCGTTGCGCCGCGACATCAGCGACTTTGACCTCGACATCCCGCAGCAGGTTGATGTCGCCCTGCAAACGCGTGGCACCTGGAAACACTTCTATGACGAAGTCGAAGAACAGGTGGCCTCTTGCCAGGTCTTCGGCGAGTTCCGCATCGTGGAAACAGAGCTTGCCGAGTATCTCGGCGTCAGCCGCACCGTTGTGCGCGATGTGCTGTCGCGGCTGCACGAACGCGGTCTGATCCGAAAAGACGGCAGTTCGCATTGGATCGCGGGGCCCTTGACCGCCCGCACCCTGCGCGAGAAGTTCGAGCTGCGCGCCATCATTGAACCCGCGGCGTTGCGCTTGGCCACCCCCTTTATTCACTACAGCCGTATCGAGGAAATCCGTGACCGAATCGGCGCCGACCCAAGCCTGAAACCCGAGGACCTCGAGGATGCCTTGATGGAGCATTGCATCGCGCAGGCACCGAACACAGCGCTGGTCGGGATGATCCAGAACAACCAGATGCTTCTGACCTCGGTCAATCGGGCCCTGACAAGCCTGGGCCTTCCCAAGGACGAGATCGCTTTGGACCAATACCGAACCCTTTTCGATCTGATCGCGCTGCATCCGATTGATTCTGCGGCTGAATACCTCCGAGACCACCTGCACATCATGGCTGCGAAGAATCTCGCCCGGATGAAGATCGTTGCGGTGATCAGCGAAGCCGTCGGCTTCGCTCCCTATCTGAACCCTCAATAAAATGGATATAGGGTTGAATATTCGTTTATGTAACACCCGCTGAGTTCGCATGCAGCACAATTTTTGCGTGAGCGCATCCAATATTGCGCGAAATGAGCGCAGTATGACAACAAAAGTTCAGTTGACAGATGTGTAAAATCGCTATGTTATACGAAGTGCAGTTTGTGCATAGATTGGCGCGGCGGAAACGAGGTTCGGCGCACCTCCGAGCGGCAAGAAGAAAGGGGCGGGCTGCGTGACTTGTGCAGCACCGCGAACGGGGCGAATGACAACGGAAACGGCAATCTTTCGGGTCGACGGCGTGACCAAAAGCTACGGGGGGGTAAAAGCCCTCGACAGCGTCATGCTGGAAGCAGGGGTGAACGAATACATGTCGTTGCTGGGGCCCTCGGGATCCGGCAAGACGACCCTGCTGCGGGTGATCGCCGGGTTTGAGGTGCCTGATTCAGGGCGCGTCTACTTCCAGGGCCGTGACATCACCGGCGTTCCTGCGCACGAGCGGGGCATCGGGTTCGTGTTCCAGAACTTCGCGCTTTTCCCGCATCTCACGGTTCGCAAGAACGTGGCGTTCGGTCTGATGTATGGCGGCGGAACGGTTTCGGCGGCCGAGACCGACAAGCGCACGCAAGCGGTGATCGACATGGTCGGTCTGACCGGGATGGAGGATCGCGGCGTCGATCAGATCTCGGGCGGGCAACGGCAGCGTGTCGCCTTGGCGCGGACCTTGGTCATGCAGCCGAAACTGGTGCTGCTGGATGAGCCCTTGGGTGCCCTGGACGCCAACCTGCGCGGCCGGATGCGCAATGAATTGCGCGCCATTCGGGAACGGATGGGCGTCACCTTCCTGCATGTGACCGGGTCCGAAACGGAAGCCCTGGCGATGGGCGACAGCGTGGTTGTGCTTGATCGGGGCCGGATCATTCAGGCGGGCAAGCCCGATGATGTCTATTCAGCCCCCGCCAGCCCGGCCGTCGCGCATTTCCTGAACCGATTCAATCTGTTCTCCGGCAAGCTGTCGCATGGCGTTTTCACCGGTCCCTTCGGAACCGTGGCGGCTCCACAGGTCACGCGCGCTGCGGACGATGTCTACGCGATCCGATATGACCGGGTGCGCGCGCAGCCGCTGGGCTCTGTGGCCGACGGTCCGGCTTTGCAGGCCACCTATATCGCCAGCGAATACCTCGGGTCGTCGGTGATGAACTTCTTTGAGACATCAGACGGCAAAGTGGTAGAGGTGGAACATCACCTGAGCCTTGGCGCACCCGAAACGTTTGAGGCCCGGCAGGATTACATTCTGACCTGGACACCGGATCAGGCCATCGTTTTCGGCCAGGAGAGCAAGTGATGAGTGACGCAACCGTGGCTCCAAAGCGCCAAGGGTCAAGCTGGCTGATCCTTCCCGGGATCATCTGGATGGCCCTGTTCATGGTCGTGCCAATCCTGATGATCTGCTACGTCTCGTTCTGGACACAGACGACGTTCAACATCTCCTCCACCCCGACACTGGCAAGCTGGAAGCAGTTCTTCTCGTCTGACACTTACACCGGCGCCCTGTGGACCACGGTGCGCATCTGGCTGATCGTTCTGGCGACGACTTTTGCAATCGGGTATCCGACCGCGTTGTTCGTCGGGCTGTTCGTTAAATCGAAAACCCTGTCCACCGTGCTGCTGGTGATCTGCGTCATCCCGTTCTGGACGTCGTTCCTGATCCGGGTGCTGGCGTGGCGCCCAATGCTCGGCAAGGAAGGTGCCATCAACATCATCCTGATGAAGATGCACATCATATCCCAGCCGATCGAGGTTCTGCTGTTCACCGAACTGTCTGTGATCATCGGGATGAGCCAGATTTATTGCGTGTTCATGGTTGGGCCCATCGCCTTCATGCTGGGCCGGATTGACCGCAACATCATCGAGGCCGCCCGTGACCTTGGTGCCGGCTTCGGCAGAATCTTCTGGAAGATCATCTTCCCGCTCAGCTTGCCCGGAGTCGTTGTCGGCGCCATCTTCGTCAGCGTCATGGTGCTGGGCGAATTCGCCACCTCTGGCGCGCTGTCGGGCCGCAAGGTGAACCTCTTGGGAAACATCATTGTCACGCAAGTTGGCTCGTTGAAGTGGGCGATGGCCTCGGTGACCGGGGTGATCTTGACCGTCGTCATGGGGATGGTGATTGCCGTGTTCCTGCGGATCGTCGACCTGAAGCAGGAGCTCTGATCGATGGAATCGCGCGTTCTCAAACCAATACTTGCCGTCTATGTCGCGGCATTCATCCTGTTCCTGTACGGACCGTTCTTCGTGCTGGGGATCCTGTCGTTTCAGCAAGGGCCAGACGGCGGGCCGCAGTTCCCGATCATTGAATGGTCGCTGTACTGGTACAAGCAGATCTTCGGCTTGACCCCGCCGTCTCGCATCGCGCCTTTGCCG
Organism: Paracoccaceae bacterium; assembly: GCA_947453525.1. Lineage (GTDB taxonomy): Bacteria > Pseudomonadota > Alphaproteobacteria > Rhodobacterales > Rhodobacteraceae > Stagnihabitans. The sequence continues at coordinate 4,770 of CANGHD010000207.1, forward strand.
GTGGGTGAAGCGCTGATCCGGTCGTTGGTACTGGCCTTCATGACGATGGTCACCTCGACCGTGTTGGGCGTGATGTCTGCCCAAGCCTTCCGCCGCAAGTTTCGTGGCTCGACTGTTGTGTTCTACCTGATCGTGCTGGGCATGATGGTGCCGGGCGTCTTGACGGGGCTTGGCACTTCGCTTCTGGCCAACAACGTGATCGGGATCACCCGGCACTGGTACACCACGGCGTTTGCGACGCATGTGGCCTATACCTACCCCTTTGCGTTCCTTGTCATGCTGGCAATCCTGAACCGCTTTGACGGCTCGGTGGAAGAGGCGGCCTGGTCGCTTGGCGTCAACCCGTGGACAACCTTCCGCAAGGTAACCTTCCCGCTGATCTTCCCGGGTGTCTTGTCGGCCATGCTGTTCGCATTCACGCTCAGCCTTGATGAATTCCCGCGCTCTCTGTTCGCGGCAGGGGGAACCGAGGATCAAACGCTGCCCCTGGCGATCTACGGCACCTTCTCGGTTGAAATTCACCCCAATATCTTCGCCTTCGGGGTGCTGACCACGCTGTTCTCCTTCGCGTTGTTGTCGGTTTACGGGGTCTTGATGGGCCTGTCGGTCCGCCGTGCCCGCAAACTTGCCATGCAGGAGGATATTGCATGAACCAGACCGCAATCGTCACAGGCGCAGGGTCGGGTATCGGGCAAGCCATTGCGCTGCGGTTGGCTGCAGACGGCTACAACGTGCTGGCCAACGATTTTCGGGTCGAGGCCGCGCAGGCCACGGCCGCGATGATCGGGGCGAAGGCCGTTGCCATCGGCGGTGATGTCTCGGTAGAGGCCGATGTGGCCGCGATGGTTGCCGCAGCTGAGCAGGCGTTTGGTCCGGTCACCCATCTGGTCAACTGCGCAGGCCACGTCCATCAAGGGCGCTTTGTCGACCTGACCGTCGGCGATTTTGACCGGATGATCGCAGTTCACTTGCGCGGCACGTTCCTGTGCACCCATGCGGTGCTGGCAGGCATGCTGGCGCGCGGGTCGGGCGTGATCGTCAACATCGCCTCGCAACTGGGCCAGATCGGTGGCATCGAGCTGGCGCACTACTCGGCCGCAAAGGCCGGGATCATCGGGATGACCAAAGCATTGGCGCGCGAAGTGTCGGCGCAGGGTGTCAGAGTCAACGCCGTGGCACCGGGCCCGATCAACACCCCTCTGGTCCGCAACCTGTCCGAGGACTGGCAGCGCGCCAAAGCTGCCGAACTGCCATTGGGCCGCTTTGGCGAACCAGAGGAGGTCGCCAACACCGTGGCATTCCTCTGTTCACCGCAAGCCTCGCTGTTCGTGGGCCAGACACTTGGGCCAAATTCCGGAGATGTGATGCTATGACCGAAATCGTCCTGATC
>CANGHD010000208.1 GCA_947453525.1 Paracoccaceae bacterium
ACCATCGCCCGGCACGGTGAAGGCACCCTTCACCACCGCATCAAGGAAGCTTTCCTTCGTGCGGTCCAAGGCGTTGATCACCTCCATCCGCACGTCTTTGGTGTGGACATGGGTGATCCGCGCATGGTGATTGTCGATGGCGCGCAGCACGTCGCCGCCCGCAAAAGCCAGATGGCCCGCGTCAAACAGGAGCGGTATACCCGCGCCCGAGTGCCTCATGAACAGATCCAACTCGGCTTCCGTCTCGATCACCGCCGCCATGTGGTGATGATAAGACAGCGGCATGCCCTGCTCGGCGCACCATTCGCCGAACGTCGTCATGTTCCGCGCGTAGACCTTGATCTGGTCCTCATCCAGTTTCGGCTTTGAAGACAAGGGTTTGGAGCGGTCTCCCTGCACCGAGCGCGCGACTTCGCCATAAACGATGCAAGGTGCCTTGGCGGCAATGAACAGATCCATCTGCGCCCGGATGCGGTCCTTGTTCTCCTCCAGATCGCCCTCCAGCACGGTGCCCGAGAACCAGCCGCCGCAGACCGACATCGAGTGGGCGTCTAGGATCGGCCCCAGTTCGGCGATGTTCATCGGAAAGCGCCGCCCGGTCTCCATCCCCGTATAGCCCGCCAGCGAGGCCTGCCGCAGGCATTCCTCAAGGCTGACGTCGTCGGACAGTTCCACCAGATCGTCATTCCACCAGCAGATCGGGGAAATCCCCAGTTTGGCTTTCAGCATCGCATCACCTCTTTGGCTTTGCGCTTGGCCTAGCCAATCCTCCGATTCCCGGCAAGTCCCTTGGAATAAAAATTCCAAAATCGGCAGGTTTCGCCACGTCTGTATCACGGTGATTTGAGGGTTGCTCTCGCTTGCCCTGCGACTATGTTCAGCCTCCCTTCCGCAGGAGTTCGCCATGCAAAGCCCCCGTCCCATCGCCCAGATCATCGCCGCCGAGATCGGTGCCGCAGCCGGGCAGGTTCAGGCTGCAGTCGAGTTGCTGGATGCAGGCTCGACCGTGCCCTTCATCGCCCGTTACCGCAAGGAAGTGACCGGGGGGCTGGACGACACGCAACTGCGTATGTTGGCGGAAAGATTGATCTATCTGCGCGAGTTGCAAGCGCGGCGCGAGGCGATTGCGGCCTCGATCACCGAGCAGGGCAAGATGACCGACGCCCTTGTCAAGGCGATTGCCGGGTCGGTCACCAAGGCGGAACTTGAGGACCTTTATCTTCCCTACAAGCCCAAGCGCCGCTCCAAGGCGATGATTGCCCGGGAACTTGGGTTGCAGGCGCTGTTCGATGCCATCGTGGCGGATCATGTGGCGGACCCGGTGGTTCTGGCCAAGGCCTATGTGAAAGAGGGCGTGGCCGATACCAAGGCGGCTTTGGAAGGCGCGCGGGATATTCTGGCCGAGGGGCTTTCTGAGAATGCCGATCTTCTGGGCCGGTTGCGCAGCCATATGAAGAAGGTGGCGCGGTTGGTGTCCAAGGGTGTCGCTGGGAAAGAGGCGGAGGGGGCGAAATTCTCGGATTACTTCGCGCATTCAGAGCCTTGGACCTCGGCGCCTTCGCACCGGGTGCTGGCCATGCTGCGTGGGCAGAACGAGGGGTTTCTGGCTTTGGAGCTTGAGGTCGATCCCGATGCGCCCAAGGGCGAAAGCCCTTGTGAGCGGGCTTGCGGCGCGGCGGCGGGGGCCTCGGGGCGCGGATTGGGCGATGCCTGGCTGCGGGAAGCTGCCGCCTGGGCCTGGCGGATCAAGCTGCGGACCAGCCTGACACTGGACCTGATGGGCGAGATGCGGGAGCGGTCCGAGGCCGAGGCCATCCGGGTTTTCGCCCGTAATTTGAAGGACTTGCTGTTGGCCGCCCCGGCGGGGGGCAAGGCCACTATGGGGCTGGATCCGGGCATCCGGACCGGTGTGAAGGTGGCGGTGGTGGATGCGACGGGCAAGGTGGTTGCCACCGATGTGATCTATCCGTTCCAGCCCAAGAACGAGGTGCGGCAGAGCCAAGTTTCGCTCGCGCGGTTGATTGGGGCGCATGGGGTTCGGTTGATCTCGATCGGCAACGGCACCGGCAGCCGTGAGACGGAAAAGCTGGTGGCCGATATGCTGGCCGTCTTGCCGGGCGAGAAGCCCACCAAGGTGATCGTCAGTGAGGCGGGGGCCTCGGTGTATTCGGCGTCGGAACTGGCGGCGAAGGAGTTTCCGGATCTGGATGTGAGCTTGCGCGGCGCGGTCAGCATTGCGCGGCGCTTGCAGGACCCCCTTGCCGAGTTGGTGAAGATCGAACCCAAGGCGATTGGCGTCGGGCAGTATCAACATGATGTGGATCAGGGCCGCTTGGGGCGTAGCCTTGGTGAGGTGGTCGAAGATGCCGTCAACGCGGTTGGGGTGGAGTTGAATACGGCGTCGGCCCCCTTGCTGGCTGCGGTTTCGGGGCTTTCGGTGGGGCTGGCGCAGGCGATTGTGGCGCACCGCGACGCGAATGGGCCGTTCAAGACACGGAAAGACCTGCTGAAAGTGGCGCGGCTGGGGCCCAAGGCCTATGAGCAGGCGGCGGGGTTCTTGCGGATCAGGGGTGGGGCGGAGCCCTTGGATGCGTCAAGTGTGCACCCGGAAGCCTATGATGTCGCCCGGAAAATTGTCGCGGCCTGTGGGCGGGACATCCGGGCGATCATGGGGGATTCGGCGGCTTTGGGGCGGCTGGACCCTCGGGCCTTTGTCGATGCGAAGTTTGGCTTGCCAACCGTGAAGGACATTCTGGCGGAACTGGAAAAGCCGGGGCGTGACCCCCGGCCCGAGTTCAAGACAGCAACCTTTGCCGAAGGTATCAATGAGATCAGGGACTTGCAGCCCGGTATGCTGCTGGAGGGCACGGTCACCAACGTCGCGGCCTTTGGTGCTTTTGTCGATATCGGCGTGCATCAGGATGGGCTCGTCCATGTCAGCCAGTTGGCAGACAAGTTCGTCAAGGACCCGTATGAGGTGGTCAAGGCCGGCGATGTGGTGCAGGTGCGGGTGGTCGAGGTGGATGTGGCGCGCAAGCGCATCGCCTTGACAATGAAGAAGGATTCCTCCGAGGCCCGCGAACAGGTGCGTGAGCGTGGGACGCCGCCGCCGAAGGGCAAACCGGGGCCGATGCAGGCGGCACCCAAGGCGGCACCTGCGGCGGGCGGGGCGTTCGCTGACGCTTTGAAGGGGAAGTTCAACAGCCGTTAAGTCTTTGCGCGCGCTGTCTTAACCGGGCGGATTGCGGTGCATTTCGCCGTCTTGCCCGCGTCTTCCTTCTGTCTTCCTTCCGTCTCTACGCGCGGCAAGATCGCGGTTGGTTAACATGTGCGAAGGAATCGGCACGAATTTTCTGCCATAACTTCGAGGGTCAGAAGTTCCGCGCAGACGGTGGCCGTGGATTGTCACAGAAGATCAGGGGCCCGGATCCGTGGCGAAGATCTGCCGGGCAAGGGTCAGAGCCGTCAAGCGGCAGGCATGGCCGTCTGGCTGCCGATGCGGTGCCTCGAATTTTCGGCACATACCGCTCTTGGGAATCTGCCGGGTCTGACAAGGATGCGGCGAAGTGGGTGGTACTCATCAGGAGACGACCATGGCCCTTGACCTTTCCTTGCTGCACAATGTCCTCGCGACTGAACCTGGCTTGCTGGACAATCTTTCGCCGGAACAACTGGCCGCCGGACTGGCGGCGGCGGACACGCTGACCGGCCTTCTGGCGTAGGCGATCACCACCGGCCACCTGAACGATGACGGGGTGATCAGCGCCTCTGATCTGGTGGCGATCTCGAACGCTTTTCAGGGCGACGCGGCACTGTTGGCAAGCTTCACGCAGGCGCATGGCGATGACAGTTGGGATGAGGAGACCGGCTTTCACCTCATGCAGAACGATGGCGCCAGCCTGATCTTTCAGGATCAGAACCTTGTCGACAGCGTGCTGGATTCGATCTTCCATTTCGGTTTCCATGTCGAGGAAGGCCATTTCCTGAACGAGGATGGCGACCAGAACCAGGAGGTTGGCGTGGTGGCCGGCTGGTTGAACTATTTCATCAACGGGGTGAACATCGTTTATGGCAGCGATGGCGCGGACAATCTGGGGAGTGGGCGCTACAGCCATGCGCTGGCCGATGCGGCGAACGAGCTTTGGTATGCCGGGGCGGGCAGTGACACTGTCTGGGCCGATGAGGGCAACGACACGGTCTGGGGCGGGGCGGGCGATGACACCGTCGACGGCAGCTATGGCAATGATCTGATCAACGGCGAGGACGGCAACGATGATCTCGACGGCGGTCAGGGCCATGACAAGATCTCTGGCGGGGCGGGCGATGACGGATTGGGCGGTGGCTCGGGGCGCGATACGCTGTTTGGCGGTGACGGCAATGACGGGCTTTGGGGCGACAGCGGCAATGACAGCCTGAACGGCGGCGGCGGGGATGACACGCTGTCGGGTGGCATGGGCACGGACAGCCTCATCGGCGGGACTGGCAATGACGAGATGTCGGGCGATGGTGGCAATGACGCGCTGAACGGCGGCGCGGGCAATGACGACGTCGATGGCAATGGTGGCGCGGATGTGCTTTCGGGCGGGGCGGGCAATGACACTCTGTGCGGCGGCGAGGGGGCCGACACGCTGCAGGGCAATGCCGGCGGTGACAGCTTCATCCTGTGGGAAGATGTGCAGGCGCGCGATATCCTGGTGTTTGCAGCCGGCGATGCGGGCAAGACGCGGGCCACGATCGACCATGTCGAGGGCTTTGACTCCGGGGTCGACAAGATCGACCTGCATGCTTTCGTCGGCATGACCTTCGAGGACTTGGATTTCAGCGATGGCAGCACTCCGTCCTGCTACTTTGACGGGCGCTATCTGCGGATCGATGGCAATGGTGACGGTCGCACCGACATGATCGTCGAGTTCAAGTCTGTCGATCAGTTGACGGTGGAGGATTTCATTCTGGCCTGAGGCCGGGAGGCAACAGGCAAAGGGCGGCCCGGTGGGCCGCCCTCGTCCGCATGGGCGCGGATCAGTTGCCTTGGCCGCCGACCGTGAGGCCGCCGATCAGCAGGGTCGGCTGGCCGACGCCGACCGGCACCCATTGCCCGGCCTTGCCGCAGTTGCCGATGCCGGGGTCAAGCTTCATGTCGTTGCCGATGGCGCGGATCTGTTTCAGCGCGGTGGCACCGTCGCCGATCAGGGTGGCGCCTTTGACCGCGTTGCCGATGACACCGTTCTTGACGCGGTAGGCCTCGGTGCAGGAAAACACGAACTTGCCGTTGGTGATGTCGACCTGACCGCCGCCGAAGCCTACGGCGTAGATGCCGTCCTTCAGGCTGGCCACGATGCTTTCGGGAGAGTCGGTGCCTGCCAGCATGTAGGTGTTGGTCATCCTTGGCATCGGGATATGGGCGAAGCTTTCGCGACGGCCGTTGCCGGTGGCGGCCACACCCATCAGGCGGGCGTTCTGGCGGTCCTGCATGTAGCCGACCAGCACGCCGTCCTCGATCAGGACGTTCTTCTGCGAGGGGGTGCCCTCGTCATCGACCGAGATGGAGCCGCGACGGTGGGGGATGGTGCCGTCGTCAAGCACCGTCACACCTTTGGCGGCGATCTGCTGGCCCATCAGGCCTGCAAAGGCCGAGGTTTGCTTGCGGTTGAAATCACCTTCCAGGCCGTGGCCGATGGCTTCATGCAGCAGGATGCCGGGCCAGCCCGGGCCGAGGACCACATCCATCATGCCGGCGGTGGCGGGTTCGGCGTGCAGGTTGACGAGGGCGATGCGCAGCGCCTCGCGCAGTTGGGCTTGCCAGACGGCGGGTTCCAGCAGGGCTGCGAGGCCATGGCGGCCGCCGCCGCCGGTGCCGCCTTGTTCGCGCTTGCCGTTTTCCTCGACGACGACCGAGACGTTCAGGCGGGCCATCGGGCGGATGTCGGACAGGCGCAGGCCTTCGGGGCGGAGAATCTCAACCTCTTGCAGGCCGGCGGCGATGGTGGCTGAGACCTGGATCACGCGGGGGTCAAGCGCGCGGGCGTAGGCGTCGATCTCTTTCAGGATGTCGATCTTGGCGGCGAAGAGAGCGTCGGCCATCGGATCGGCATCGGTGTAGAGCTTGACGTTGGTGCCCTTGGGCGGCGGGGCCATGGTGCCGCCACCGTC
>CANGHD010000209.1 GCA_947453525.1 Paracoccaceae bacterium
CCCGCCGCAATCCCGGCCTTCACACCGTTCAGACTGTCCTCAATGACCAGACAGCGCCCGGGGTCCACCCCGCGCTCCGCCGCCACATGCAGGAACAGATCCGGCGCAGGCTTGCCGCGCGCCACCATCGTCGCGGTGTAAAGCCCATCCCCCACCATCCCCGAAAGCCCAGCAATCTCCAGCGACCGCGCCGCCCGCTTCGGGCTGGAGGAGGTCGCCACACACCAAGGCAACGCCAACCGCTCCAGCACCGAGGCGACACCGGGCATCACCTTCAGCCCGACCTCGAAGGCCGCCATCAGCCGACCCCGGTACTGGTCCTCAAACTCCGGCGGCAGGTCCAAACCGAACTCGCGCCGGATCTGCGCCATCACCGTCGGGTAACTGCGCCCCAAGAAATGCCGCGCCACATAGGGCAGGTCGATCCTGACTCCCAGCCCTGCCAGTTCATCGACCAGCATCTGTGCCGAGATGATCTCGCTGTCGATCAGCACGCCGTCGCAATCGAATATGACCAGATCGAACATGATGGCCTCCCTGCACAGGGTTTCCCCTCAAACTGGGGCTTTTGTCCAGCCCCGGCCCGTGGCAAGCAACCATCAGTGATTTGGAGGGACGGAATGCTCTTCGCCTACCGCAATGACAATGGCAAGCTTGTGGCTTGCCCGCCGCAAGAGGCGCTCTGGATCGACCTGTGCAAGCCCGACCCGGCCGAGGTCACTGCCGCCCTGCCTTTTGTCCCCGAAGTGCCGACGCTGGAGGATTTGGAGGAGATCGAAATCTCCGCCCGGCTTTACCGTGAAGACGGCTTTGACGTGCTGACCATCCTTGTTCCCGGCCTGTCGCGCGAAGATGGTGTCACTCCGGTGACCGGCCCGGTGGCCTTCATTCTGGGCAAAGGCCATGTCGTCAGCGTGCGCTACCACACCCCCCGCCCGTTCGAGACCTACGCGCCGCGCGCCGACAAGGTGGGCTTGGGCTGTGCGGGACCGGAACGGGTATTTCTGGGACTGTGCGAAGAAATCATCGGCCGCATCGCCGACTTGCTGGAGGGGTCCGGCAAGGCGCTGGATTCCATCACAAGGGCGATCTTCACGACCGAGGGTCTGGGTCCCGAAGCCGCCGTTCTGCAAAAGGCTCTGGAAACCTCGGGCCGGCAATCTGACATGGTGGGCAACTGCCGGCTGTCGCTCTTGACCATCGAGCGGGCCTTGGGCTTTTTCCGTGTGGGCCTTGAGGAGCGCGGCACGGTCGAGCCCCTGAAGGCCACCATCATCGGCCTGTCCAAGGACATCCAGTCGCTGGAGGTGCATGGCGATTATCTGTCAAGCCGTGTCGCGCAGGCGACAGACGCCACGCTGGGCATGATCAACCTTGCGCAAAACACAACGGTGCGGATCGTCTCGGTCGTGGCGGTGCTGTTCCTGCCACCGACGCTGATCGCCTCGATCTACGGCATGAACTTCCGGCTGATGCCGGAACTGGACTTCGCCTTGGGCTACCCGATGGCCCTGGGATTGATGGTGGCGTCTGCTGTCGTGACCTACTGCGTGTTCAAGTGGAAGAAATGGCTGTAAGGGGCTGATATCATGAAGATAACCAAGCTTGAAACCATCGGCAACGAATTCGTCACCTTCACCCGGTTGACCGCCGAAGACGGATCGCAAGGCTGGGGCCAACTCTCCACCTACAACGCCGACATCACCGCGGAAATCTTCCACCGTCAGGTCGCCCGCCACGCCATAGGCACGCAGATCGCGGACATGGAAGACACGCTGCGCCTGATTGCTGAACGTGAGCACAAATACCCCGGGTCCTACCTGCGCCGCGCCCAAACCGGCCTTGACACCGCCGTCTGGGACTGGCGCGGCAAGGCCGCAGGCAAGCCGGTGGTCAGCCTGATCGGCGGCACGCCGGGCAAGTTGCGCGCCTACGCATCATCGATGAAGCGCGACATCACGCCCGAGGATGAAGCCAAACGTTTCGTCGCCCTGCGCGACACCTACGGCTTCTCCGCCTTCAAATGGCGCGTCGGCGCGGAATGTGGTCGCGGGAAAGACGAATGGCCCGGCCGCACGGAATCGGTAATTCCCACGGTTGCCAAGGCCTTGGGCGACGGCATTGACAAACTGGTGGATGGTAACTCCTGCTATGGCCCCAAGGCCGCGATTGAAGTCGGCCACATTCTCCAAGACAACGGCATCGGCCATTTCGAGGAACCCTGCCCCTATTGGGAGGTCGACCAGACCGCCGAAGTCCGCGCCGCCCTGACGATGGATGTGGCGGGCGGAGAACAAGACTGCGAGTTCACCGCATGGCAACTGGCCATCGAACATGAAGCCGTCGACATCCTGCAACCTGACGTCATGTACCTCGGTGGCCTCTCCCGCACGCTGGAGGTCTGCAAGATGGGCGAGAAAGCGGGCCTGCCGATGACTCCCCATGCCGCCAACCTGTCGCTGGTAACGATGTGCACCATGCACTTGTTGAAGGCGATCCCGAACCCCGGCAAATACCTTGAATTCTCGATCGAAGGGCAGGACTACTACCCCTGGCAGGAACGCCTTTTCCTCGGTGACCCCTACCGGATCGAGGATGGCCATGCCATTGTGCCGGACGCGCCGGGTTGGGGTGTCGAGATCCACCCCGACTTCCTGAGCAAAGCCACCTATCGGGAGACCAGCCTGTGAGCCAGACCATCCTCATCACCGGAGCAGGCTCCGGCATCGGCTGCGCCACGGCGTGGTCTTTCCTGCGCGCTGGCTGGAATGTCGGCCTGATCGGCCGCCGCAAGGACGCTTTGGAGGAAACCGCCGCCGATGCCCCGAACGCCCTGATCCTGCCCTGCGACGTGACCGTGCCGGCCGAGGTCGAGGCGACCTTCGACCGCGCGCTGGCCACCTTCGGCCGCGTCGATGTGCTCTTCAACAACGCCGGGATGTCGACCAAGGCCGCGCCGATTGACGAGATCAACGTCGATGACTTTCTCGCCGTGCTGAACGTCAACGTCACCGGCATGTTCCTCGCCGCCCGTGCCGCCTTCCGGATCATGCGCAATCAGGACCCGCAGGGCGGGCGCATCATCAACAATGGCTCGATTTCGGCCCATGTGCCGCGTCCGGGGTCCGTACCCTATACGATGTCGAAACATGCGGTGACCGGGTTGACCAAGACCCTCGGACTCGATGGCCGCGCCTTCAACATCGCCTGCGGTCAGATCGACATCGGCAATGCCCTGACCCAGATGGCCGCCCGCTTCCAGCACGGGGTGCCGCAGGCCGATGGCCAGATCAAGATCGAACCGGTGATGGACGTCGATCATGTGGCCACGGCGGTCCTGCAGATGGCCAACTTGCCTTTGGAGGTCAATGTGCCCTTCATGACCCTGATGGCACGCGACATGCCCTATGTCGGGCGCGGGTAGCGCAGCTTGCCGCTCCACGCCCATTCACCTTGGACCAAATACCGAAAAGGGTCAGCGTCGGTGGTTGCGGCGCTGACGCAGAACGTCAAGGACGGCGTTCAGGATCAGATAGAAACTCAAGGATCCGGCCGCCAGAAGCGCAATGGCAATGGTGTGCGTCACCGTCATGATCAAGTCCTCCCAGGCGCCGACTCCAAGCTTCGAATGCGGCGATTATGAGACGAAAGGAAACAATTGCTGTGACGTGAGTTAGTGTCCCGGCACCAAGTGGCCAGATTCGGCCTGTGACAAGGGTGGTCGGGCGTGGCCTACAGCACCATGAAGTCGGCGTTGTCCAAGGCGGTCACCCCCTGCAAGGTGATCGCCATATCTGCCGCCAAAGTGCCGCCCGTGTTGATATAGACGGTCGTATCGCCTGCGGCAGTGATCCAGCGCACTTGGTGGACGCCCGTGAAAGCTGCTTGGCCGATCAGGGTGACATGGGCCAGAGCGGATTCAAGCAGTTGCAACTTGTCCTGACCCGAGACAAAATCCGTGATCACATCGCGTCGGGCCAGCGCCACACCGCTGTCGACATGCGGGACCGTCCCGCCCCAGGTGAAGATGAACCGGTCCGCCCCGCTGCCGCCGGTCATGGCATCGACGCCCAGACCCCCGTTCAGGATGTCATCCTCGGTACCGCCGTTCAGAACGTCACTGCCACTGCCACCCGCCAGCGAATCGCGCCCCGCGCCGCCCGAAAGCACATCGGCCCCCTCAAACCCCGACAAGGTATCCCGGCCCCCGCCGCCGAACAGATGGTCGCCCCAGTCATCGCCCTGCACCGTGTCGTTTCCGGTGCCGCCATAGCCAAAGAAGGTTTGCCGCGCGCCCTGTGTCGTGCCGGCCAGTCCATCATAGATCGAGATGCGGTCATTGCCATCGCCGCCGTAGAACCGGTCCCTTCCACCGCTGCCGACAGCCTCGATGTTGTCATTCCCGCCCCAGCCCTGCAGCACATCATTGGCGCTGTCTGCTGTGGCCGGATGATAGAGCAGCCGGTCATCGCCCTGAAAGATCAGCTTTTCCAGGGCCTGAGCCGTCGGGGCCGACAGCACGGCCAGAAACGACAGGCTCATGTGATCGGCGTAAAGCATGTTTGTGACCGGAGCATGGTCAACCACATTCCAGACCGACACATCGGTGATCGGCGCCAGAACGCTGAAGTTCAGACTGATCGGATCCGGCGCCTTGACCGCGAAATAGGCTGCGAAGGCGCCCGATGCGCCATGTGCGGTGACTTCTGGCACGATCAGCCACGAAAACTGTTCATAGACGGCGCTGCCGTCAAAGGTGCCCGCCTTTTGTGCCTGAATGTAACTGAACAGGTCGTCGGTCCAAAACAGGGCTGAGGGCGCGGAGCGGTATTCGACGATCACGGGAAGGCCTCCAGACAAACCGGCGGTGTCAACGAAACGGTCGAGCCAATTCCACAGGCATAGCACGAAAGGCGGTGCCCTCGCAAATGATCCCGATCTTGGGTCCGCCACCTCTTGCCTTGCAGTTCAGCCTCCGGCCTGACAAGTTGCCGCCAAATCTCCCCTGGCCCAAGGCGACCGCTTCATGTCCTTTCCGACTCTGCTGACCCTTCCCGCCTTCACCGCACCGGGCCGCTTCTGGCGCGGCAATCTGCACACCCATTCCACCCGCTCGGATGGCGTTCTGCCGCCCGAAGAGGTGATCCGCCGCTACAAGGCGGAAGGCTATGACTTCATCGCCCTGACCGACCATTTCGTCGGCCGCTTCGGCTATCCGATCGTCGACACCACGCCACTGCGCGACAACCGCTTCACCACGATCCTCGGGGCCGAACTGCACTCGGGCGCAATGGCGAATGGCGAGTTGTGGCATATCCTCGCCGTGGGCCTGCCGCTCGATTTCGCGCCGTCCCACACGCCGACCTTCGTGCCCGAACCCGGTCAGGAAACCGGCCCGCAGATCGCCGCCCGCGCCGTTGCGGCGGGGGCTTTCGTGGCGGTGGCCCATCCGCAATGGTCGGGCCTGACGGTGGAGGACGCCCGCTCGATTTCGGCGGCCCATGCGGTGGAAATCTACAACCACGGCTGTGCGATGGGCTGCGACCGGCCCGATGGGTTTGCCATCGCCGACCAGCTGCTGACCGAGGGCCGCAGGCTGACCCTGATCGCCACCGACGACGCCCATTTCTCGGAACCCGATCACTTCGGTGGCTGGGTGATGGTGAAAGCGGAAGAAAACGCACCCGAGGCCCTGCTGGCCGCACTGAAAGCGGGCGCTTTCTACGCCACCCAAGGTCCCGAACTGCGTGACGTGCGGGTTGAGGACGGTCATCTGGTGGTGGAATGCTCGGCCGCCTCATCAATCGTGGCGCTCGGCTGGGGGACGGGGGCGAAGGCCGTGCATGGCCATTCGCTGACACGGGGCGAGGTGCCGCTGGAGCGGCTGAACAACTCGCCCTTCGTGCGCGCCGCCGTGATCGACGCTGCCGGCAAACGCGCCTGGTCCAACCCGATCTGGACCGGCGCCAGCGCGAGGAACCCACGCATCGCGTAGGATGGGCCAATGGCCCATCCTACCTGTGGCTGGCCATGCGCCCTTTGCTGGCCCCGGAGGGTTTCACACCCTCCGGACCACCCGTGGAGTATTTGGCAAAGAGCAAGGGCAAGGGCGGAGCGTTCGTTTTGGGTAGG
>CANGHD010000210.1 GCA_947453525.1 Paracoccaceae bacterium
CCCGCGCCATGCCGCAGGAAGTTCAACTGCACCGACACGGAATTTGATGCCAGCGGAGGCGGTCTGACCCCAATCTCGGCCAGATAATCCAGCTCCTTGTCGAAGATCATGTCCGGAATATAGCCGACAAACCGATGCGCCCCCAGATCACCCGGCCCAAGGATCGGCCCATGCGTCGCCAGATAGTCCTTCGAGGCCGCCAGATGCAGCCGATAATCCGTCAGCTTCTGCACCGTCAACCGCCCGGCTTCCGGCCGGGAAACGCCAATCGCCATATCCGCCTCGCGCTTGGACAGGTTGAAGACCCGAGGCAGCGCTACGATCTGCACCTCCAACCCCGGATTCGCATCACAAATCCGCGCCAGAACCTGCGGCAGCAGGTAATTCGCACAGCCATCGGGCGCGCCGATCCGCACTGATCCTGTCAACCCCTCCGGCCCCGTCAAAGCCTCCGCCGCCCCCTCCATCGCCGCCTCCGCCCGCTCGGCATGGGTCAGCAGCCGCCCGCCCTCATCCGACAAGGCATAGCCCTGCGGCCCCTTGGCAAACAGCCGAGCGCCCATCGCATCCTCCAGCCGGGCAATCCGCCGCCCCACCGTGGCAGGGTCAATCTTCAACACCCGTCCCGCCGCCGACAGGCTCTCGCTGCGCGCTACGGCCAGAAAGATGCGCAAGTCATCCCAATCCATCGGCCTCTCCCGCCCCTTGGTACAAGGTAGGATGGGCGATCCGCCCATCTTTGCAATTCTGCAAAGCCCCTTTGAAATCTTGCCCCTGTTCTCGGCATTTCCGCAAGACTATTCTCCCCCCAACTCATGGAGGAAGCGATGAAAGAGATCGGTCACTGGATCAACGGCAAGCATGTCCCGGGAACCTCGGGCAAGTTCGCCGATGTCTTCAACCCCGCCACCGGCGAAGTGCAGGCCCGTGTGGCTTTGGCCACCAAAGAAGAGCTTGACGCCGCCACCGCCGATGCGGCCAAGGCCCAAGTCAAATGGGGCGCCACCAACCCGCAGCGCCGCGCCCGCGTGATGATGGAATTCGTCCGCCTCCTCAACCGCGATATGGAAAAACTGGCCCTGGCCCTTTCCTCCGAGCACGGCAAGACCGTCCCTGACGCCAAGGGCGACATCCAGCGCGGCCTTGAAGTGATCGAGTTCTGCATCGGTGCCCCGCACCTCCTGAAGGGTGAATTCACCGACTCCGCCGGCCCCGGCATCGACATGTACTCCATGCGCCAGCCGATCGGTGTGGCCGCCGGCATCACGCCCTTCAACTTCCCCGCCATGATCCCCCTGTGGAAAATGGGCCCCGCCCTGTCCTGCGGCAACGCCTTCATCCTGAAGCCATCCGAGCGTGACCCCTCCGTGCCGCTGATGCTGGCCGAGCTTTTCAAGGAAGCAGGTCTGCCCGATGGCGTTCTGCAGGTCATCAACGGCGACAAGGTCTCGGTCGATGCCATCCTCGACAACCCGCAGATCGCGGGCATCGGCTTCGTCGGCTCCACGCCCATTGCCGAATACATCTACGCCCGTGGCACCGCGAACGGCAAACGCGTGCAGTGCTTCGGGGGTGCCAAGAACCACATGATCATCATGCCCGACGCCGACATGGACCTCGCCGCTGACGCCCTCGTCGGCGCAGGCTACGGCGCGGCGGGCGAGCGTTGCATGGCCATCTCGGTTGCCGTTCCGGTCGGTGATGAAACCGCCGACCGCCTGATCGCCAAGCTGATCCCGCGGATCGAGAAGCTGAAGGTCGGCCCCTACACCGCTGGCAATGATGTCGATTACGGCCCGGTCGTCACCGCCGCAGCCAAGGCCAACATCCTGCGTCTGGTGGAATCCGGCGTAGCTGCCGGTGCAAAACTGGTGATCGACGGCCGCAACTTCAACCTGCAAGGCTACGAGGACGGCTTCTTCGTCGGCCCGCACCTCTTCGACCACGTCACCACCGACATGGAGATTTACCGGAAGGAGATCTTCGGACCCGTCCTGTCGACCGTCCGCGCCCAGACCTACGAAGAGGCGCTGAAAATCACGATGGACCACGAATACGGCAACGGCACTGCGATCTTCACCCGCGATGGCGACACCGCGCGTGACTTCGCCAACCGCGTCAACGTCGGCATGATCGGCATCAACGTGCCCATCCCGGTGCCGCTGGCCTATCACACCTTCGGCGGCTGGAAGAAATCCTCCTTCGGTGACCTGAACCAGCACGGACCGGACTCGTTCCGCTTCTACACCCGCACCAAGACGATCACCTCGCGCTGGCCCTCCGGCATCAAGGAAGGTGCCTCGCTCAACTTCAAGCAGATGGACTGAGGCGAAAGCCAAAGATCCCGACCCCGGATGCTCCCCCGAGGTCAAAGGCCGCCCGACAGGGTGGCCTTTTTGCTTGGGTCGCAGCCTGGTCTCTGCCGCCGTGCAGATCAGACACTCCGCCAGATTGGGTCAACATGTCGCGGTCGCCACCGCATTCGGGTCCTTTTCTGACCAAGATAAGACCAGATTTTGACAAATTGATCGTGTCTTTGGACAGAACAAGAGGGCCAACCGGAGGCAATTATGTTCGCCAGAAACATGTCAACGCTTGATCGCAATCTGCGGGTCGCCGCAGGCTTGGTTCTAGACATGTGGTTCTTCACCGGCTGGATCGACGGGCCGCTGCGCTGGAGCGTCGGCTTGGCCTGCCTGGTGCTGCTCGGCACCGCATCGGCGCGCTATTGCCCGGTCTACGCCCTCACGGCCATGCGCGGCAAAGCCCTGCCGCCCGAGGTGCACCACGTCGGCTAACGGCCCCTGATCGGCCCCGCACAGAAAAAAGGGAGCGTCAACGCCCCCTTTTCTGCAAGATGTGATCGGCAGCGGGTCAGATGATGCCAGCCTCATCCGCGCGGCGGGCTTCCGCCTCGCGCGCGGCCTCGATCGTGGCAGCACGGCGACGGCGGACCTCGTAAATCACAGCCGCCGAGAAGGTCACCAAGATCAGCAACAGCGCCAAGGCGTTGATCGAGGGCGTGATCCCCGCCCGAACCTTGGAAAAGACATAGACCGTCAAGGTCTGCGAGGTGCCGCGCGTGAACAGCGTGATGTTGAAGTTCTCGATCGACTGGAAGAAGGCAATCGCCGCCCCCGCCCCGATCGCCGGATAAAGATGCGGCAGCAGAATGCGGCGCATGACCTGCCCATGGCTGGCACCAAGGTCAAGGGCGGCTTCCTCAAGGTTCTCGTCGAAGCTTTGCAGCCGGGCCAACACCATCAGCATCACGAAGGCCGCGATGTAGCTGACCTGACCCAAAACCGACAGGTGCAACCCGGTCGGCACGTTCAGCTTGTTCCAGAACAGGATGGTGGAAATCCCGATCACCGCCCCCGGTGCCAGAACCGGCGCCACCATGACGCCATACAGCACCGAGCGGACCTTGCCGGAAATCGAGTTGATCACGATGGCCGCCGCCGTCCCAATCGGCACCGCCAACAGCACCACTGCCAAAGCGACGAGGATCGTGTTGCGGAACGAGTACCACATGGTCTCGTCATTCCAAAGATCGATGAACCAGCGGTCGGTCAGCCCCTTCCAGGGGTAAACCGACGGCAGCTTGCTGTCGTTGAAGGCCGCGCCCCCCATGAGCGCCAACGGCACCAGCAGGTAGAATAGAAAGGCGGCCATGTAGATGTTGTACAGGGTGCGGCGCAGTTTTTCGGTCATTCTCTCGCCCTCCCTTATTTCGCAATATCAGTGAGTTGCACTTTGAAGACCCACATCACCAGGGACACAAAACAGGTGCAGAGGATCAGGAACAGGAAGGAATAAGCCGCCCCGGTGTTCCAGTCCTGACTTTCCAGCATCCATTGCTGGATCGTCTGGGTGAACCACAAAGACGTTGGTGACCCAAGCAGCGCTGGCACCAGCAAGGACCCCGCCGACAGCATGAAGACCATCACCGAACCCGACGCGATGCCGGGTTTGGCATGCGGCAGGATCACCCGCAGATGGGTGCGCCACCACGGGGAGCCCAAGTCCTGCGCGGCTTCGATCTGGTTGGTGTCCAGTGACTGGATGGCGTTGTAGATCGGGAACACCATGAACAGCACATAGGTGTAAACCAACCCGATGATGATCGCCCGGTACCCCATGATCCAGCGCACCGGCTGATCCAGAATGCCGGTCCCCAGCAAGATCGCGTTCAGCGGCCCCTTCAGCGCCAGAATGATCCACCACGCGAAAGAGCGCAGCACTTCCGACACCCAAAGCGGCACGAACAGCAACAGGAACAGCGTCGGCAGCGACTTTGGGCTGACCACCTTGGCCAGATAGAAGGCCAGCGGGTAGGCCACGACAAAGGTGATCACCGTCACCAGGGTCGAGTAATAAATCGTCCCGAAGAAGATCTTCACATGGATCGGCAGCGGGATGTTCATCCCGAAGATATCCGTATCCGTGCTGTTGGCAAAGAACTTGCCATAGTTGTTGAACGAGTAGAAATCCTTCGGGCCCCCCACATCCACCACGGGCAGATAGGGCCGGAAGCTCGCCTCGAACAGCGTGATATTGGGCAGGATCACCAACATCAACAGCCAGAAGGCCGTCAGCAGCATGAAGGCTCCGGTCAGGGTCGGGCCATAGCGACGCAGAAGGTCATCCATCCGGTCATTCCCCTCGCGTCAGGCCGTCAGGCAGGATCGAGGCGCGCTCGGCGGCAAAGCTCATGTGCAGCTTCTCGCCCGTCACCGGAATGGCGCTGGACCCATCGTTGCGCAGTTCGGCCATCAGCGTGGCACCCGAATCTGACACAGCGTGAACCGAGATGAAGTTGCCTTCAAACGCCACATCGGTCACGGTCGCGGGCAAGGAGTTCTCGGCCCCGGGGAAGCTGGAGATGATCGTGTGTTCCGGCCGGACATAGAGCTTCAAGTCCTTGCCAGAGGTCGTGTTGACCCGCGCCCGGAACGTGCCATGCGCCGTGTCAAACCGCGCCATGCCATCGGCAACCGCACCCACTGTACCCGCGAAGATATTGTTCTCGCCCACAAAAGACGCGACGAACCCGTTCGACGGGTTGTTGTAGATGTCGCGCGGGTCGGCCACCTGCTGCAACTTGCCCTGAGACATGACGCCCACACGGTCCGACATGGCCAAGGCCTCGCCCTGATCATGGGTGATGTAGATGAAGGTCACGCCCGTCCGCTTCTGGATGGCGCGCAGTTCCGCCCGCATGTGCTGGCGCAGCTTGAGGTCCAAAGCCGACAAGGGCTCGTCCAGCAGCATCACCGACGGTTCCACCGCCAGGGCGCGCGCGATGGCGACCCGTTGCTTCTGGCCGCCCGACAACTGGCTGACCATCTTGTCGGCAGCGCCCGGCAGGTCCACCAGCCGCAGCAATTCCTCTGCCTTCGCACGACGCTCGGTCTTGCCGACGCCCCGCACTTCAAGGCCAAAACTGATGTTCTCCCAGATCGGCATCAGGGGAAACAGCGCAAGGTTCTGGAAGATCAGCGCGGTCGGTCGCTGATTGGGCCGCTGCCCCTTCATATCCTTGTCGCCGATGCGGATCACCCCCGAAGACGGGTCGGTGAAGCCCGAGATCATGCGCAAAATCGTGGTCTTGCCACAGCCCGACGGGCCAAGAAACGAGAAGAACTCGCCCGGCTTGATCGAGACATTCACATGGTCCACAGCGCGAAAGCTGCCAAAGTCGCAGCATACATTATCCAGATCAATCCCGGCGCTCATCGGTGTATCGTTCCCCGTTGGTCGTTTGTTTTTCTAATCGGCCCAAAGCGCCGCGTTGTGCAAGGCTCTAATGCCACGCCGGGCCACACGGGGCCCGGCGCAACTTAGACTGCAGTCAGATCAAGCAGCTTTGTACTTGTCCGCATATTCACCGCGCTTGGCGATGAAGTCAGCCGACTGATCCGGCCACCACCACAGGGCCTTCAGCTGGTCGTCGTTGAACGAGGCGGCGTAGAACGCAGCCACGTCCTTGTCCATCAGATCGCCAGCGCCTTTGCCGACCGGGTTGGC
>CANGHD010000211.1 GCA_947453525.1 Paracoccaceae bacterium
GAGGGCGTCTCCCCAGATGCCCCCCTGCTGATCGTCGACGATGTGCTGGCCGCGCTGACCCGCCTCGGCGCCGCAGGTCGCGCCCGCAGCCGTGCCCGCGTGGTCGGCGTCACCGGATCGGTCGGCAAGACCTCCACCAAGGAAATGCTGCGCGCCATCCTCTCCGGCCAAGGCAAGGTCCATGCCGCCGAGGCCTCCTACAACAATCATTGGGGCGTGCCCCTGACCCTCGCGCGCCTCCCCTCTGACGCCGAGTTTGCCGTCATCGAGATCGGCATGAACCACCCCGGCGAGATCGCCCCTCTCGCGCGCCTGACACGCCCGCACGTCGCTTTGATCACCATCATCGCCCCGGCCCATCTGGAAGCGTTTGACAGCCTCGACGGCATCGCCCGCGAAAAGGCCTCGATCTGCGAGGGACTGGAACCGGGTGGGGTCGCCGTCCTTCCCGCCGATCAAGACACCTCCCCGATCCTGATCGAGATCGCCCGCGCCCAAGCGGCCCAAGTCGTGACCTTCGGCAGCAGCGCCAAAGCCGACTATCACCTGACCTCTGCCACCCTGCACGACAACGCCACCATCGTGCGCGCCGAACATGCAGGCCAGCCCTTCCTGTTCAAGGTCCTCTCCCCCGGCCGCCACTTCGCCGCCAACGGCCTCGCCGCCCTTGCCGCAGCCGCTGCCCTTGGCCTTGACCCGGTGATCGCCGCCACCGACCTCGGCCGCTGGACCCCGCCGCAAGGCCGCGGCATGAAAGAACGCGTCGTGCTCGACGCCATCGACGGCCAAGGCTTCGACCTCTTTGATGACGCCTTCAACGCCAACCCCACCTCGATGGCGGCAGCCCTCGAGGTGCTGATTGCCGCCCAGCCGCAAGACGGCCCCGGCCGCATCGCCAATGGCCGCCGCATCGCCATCCTGGGCGACATGCTGGAGCTTGGCCCAACCGAAGACGCCCTGCACCGCGCCATAGCGCAGCATCCTGGCCTGAACCGGATAACCACCATCCATTGCATAGGTCCCCGCATGGCGGCGCTGCATGGCCTTCTGCCGCGCGCCCAACGCGGCGAATGGGTGGCCGAGGCCAAAGAGCTTCTGCCGCGCCTGCGCGCGCTGGTCGACGCCGGCGATGTCGTGCTGGTCAAGGGATCGAAGGGCATAAAAGTCTCGCTCCTCGTTGACGGCCTGAAGAAATTAGGCCAATCGGTCGGCTCCCAGGTGTTTGGAGGGGAATGAATGCTCTACTGGATGACGCAATTCGCTGATGGCGGCGGGGTCTTCAACCTTTTCAAGTACATCACCTTCCGGGCCGGCTGTGCCTTCCTGACGGCGCTGATCTTCGGCTTCCTCTTCGGCCGTCCGCTGATCGATCTTCTGCGCCGCAAGCAGGGCAAGGGCCAGCCGATCCGCGAAGACGGCCCGCAAAGCCATCTGGCCAAGGCTGGCACGCCAACCATGGGCGGGTTGCTGATCCTGTCGGCGCTGCTCTTCTCGACGCTGGTCTGGGCGCGGCTCGACAACCCCTATGTCTGGATCGTGCTGCTGGTGACGCTGAGCTTCGGCCTGATCGGTTTTGCCGATGACTTCGCCAAGGTGACCAAGCAGAACACCAAGGGCGTCTCCAGCCGCATCAGGATCCTTGCGGGTCTGGCCATTGCCGGTCTGGCGACCTACGCTGCGGCCAGCTTCCACCCTCCCGCACTGGCCAACGGCCTCGCCTTGCCGGTGTTCAAGAATGCGCTGTTCAATCTGGGCTATTTCTTCATCCCCTTCGGCATGTTCGTCATCGTGGGCTCGGCCAATGCCGTGAACCTGACCGACGGGCTCGACGGCCTCGCCATCATGCCGGTGATGATCGCCGGAGCCACGCTCGGCGTCATCTCCTACGTCGTGGGCAACTTCAACTTCGCCGAATACCTTGGTGTCCACTTCGTCCCCGGCACCGGCGAGATCCTGATCTTCACCTCAGCCCTCTTCGGCGCAGGCCTCGGCTTTCTGTGGTACAACGCCCCCCCGGCGGCGGTTTTCATGGGCGACACCGGCAGCCTGGCCCTCGGCGGTGCTTTGGGCGCCATCGCCGTCTGCATCAAGCACGAGATCGTGCTGGCCGTGGTCGGCGGGCTGTTCGTGGTCGAGGCGCTGTCGGTCATCATCCAGGTCCTCTATTACAAGCGCACCAAGAAACGCATCTTCCTGATGGCGCCGATCCACCACCATTTCGAAAAACGCGGCTGGGCTGAACCGCAGATCGTGATCCGTTTCTGGATCATCTCGTTGATCCTCGCGATGCTGGGCCTTGCCACGCTGAAGGTGCGTTAGACCAAAGGCCGCGCCCTGTACCAGCAGCCGGGTGGACGTCACGTTCCCCCGGACCCTTCTGTGGGATATTCGGCGCGGGCGAGTTGAAAGAGCCGCTTGCGTTTCACCTTGGTTCAAATATCCCCCGCGGAGCGTTGCCCGAGCCGGTTGGCGCTTGCGCCAGAGGCGAGATAAAACCTCGCGCCTCTGGCGCTCCTTTGGATCACGGGTGGGGCAGGGCGCTCACCAATGTCCGGTGTTGCCCATGCTGACCCAGGGCTCGGCCGGGGCAAGGCTTTCGCCCATCTGCAAAAGCTCGATCGAGACATTGTCGGGCGAGCGTACGAAAGCCATGTGGCCGTCGCGCGGCGGGCGGTTGATCAGCACGCCGGCCGCGTGCAGTTTGGCGCAGATGTCATAGATGTTCTCGAACTCATAGGCCAGGTGGCCGAAATGGCGGCCGTCCGACGGCAGGCCGGTGTCGCCGTCCCAGTTGTAGGTCAGCTCCATCGGGGCGTCCGGCTGACCCGGGGGGGCCAGAAACACCAGCGTGAAGCGGCCCTTTTCGTTCTCGTAGCGGCGGATCTCTTCCAGACCCAGCAGCTTGTAAAACGCGATGGACTTCTCAAGGTCCAGCACGCGGACCATCGTATGCAGATAGCGGACTTTCATCGGGGATTCCTTCTGTTGATGCCAAATGGCCTCTGCGCGGACCCTAGCAGCAAACCCGGCCAAGACCAGATCAGAAGCGGGAGGCGACGCTCAGGCTCAGGCCAAAGGTCTGCGTGTCATACAGCGCCACGTTGCTGTCGTTGCGCGCCAGATCAAGGCTCAACACCGGCGCAAAGCCCAGATAGGTCATCTTGTTCACCGTCGCCTGCACGCTCGCCTGCCAGTGCAGGTCCTGCCGCCCGGTCGCGGTGTAGGGCGAAGCCGCATAATCCGCCCCCCGGACCGAGACATTGACGCCCAGCGTTACGCCCCCAACCGGATGGCTGGCCCGCCAGCCCAGACCCAGCGTCGCCTCGGCATGGTCGATCCCGATGTCTTCCGACACCACGCGCGACAGCGTCAGACTGCCTTGCCACTGGTCGCCCCTTGCCCCGGCCGCCTGCAGCCGCGCTGAGGCTTCCGCCTCGGTCGAGGATGACACCGGCCGGTCCAGCCGGATCTGTCGCGTCAGACTGGCGCCGAAGGTGCCCGTCGCACCACGTCCCAAGGGATGCCCAAGTTCGACCGAGGCCCCAAGGCTGCTGGACAGATCCTGTCCGCCGTACCACGTGTGTCCCGCGACAAAGTCCGTCGTCACCTCGCCAAAGGCCAAAGCCGCCTTGCGCTGGACCCCGGCCTCCAGATGGCTCAGCGCATAGGCGCCGTTCCGCGCCTGGGGTGCCTGCACCCGCGCCGCCTCCGACAGCACCACACCCTGCTGGCTCGCGTCAAAGGTCAGGAAAGTCTCGGCCGCCGCCGTCTCGCCCAGCTTGTAGCGGCCGTCGACACCCAATCCGTATGCCAGCCCCGACAGCGCCAGCGCATCGCCTGACAGGATGAACGGAATGCCATGAAAGTCGAACAGTGGGTCGCGCGCCCCGCCATTCACGTTGTCCGACGGCCGTAGCGAGGCGCTGACGTGCAGGCTCAACGGGTTCTGCGCCCTGACATAGTTGAAATCCTGCAAAGCCTGGGCCTGCGCCACCCCGCTCGGTGCATTCTGCACCGCTTGGCGCAGCCAGTATTGCGCCAGAGTCCGGTGGCCTTGCAACGACAGGGCCTGCGCCACCGAGGTCGCGGCCAGATAGCGTGCGCCGCCGTCCGCAGCGAGGCGCCAGGCCTGCCGCGCCGCAGCCTCGCTGTCCGGCAACCGGTGCAGCACCCGCAGGGCCTGCGCCTTCAGGACCAGAGCCGAACTGTCCTTGACATCGCGCAGCACCAGGGCCTCGGCCACCTCAAGCGCCTGACCGGCATAGCCCTTGGCCAGTGCCTCCACCCCGAAGGCGCGCATCTCCGGCACTGTCAGCACGGCGGGCTTGGCCTCAGCCATGCCCGCCGCCAGCACCAGCAGCGCCACCGCAACCGCCCGACCTAAGACTTGGCTCACGGGCGATACAGGATAAAGCCGCCCGTCTCGCGGAAATTGACGCTATTGATCGTCGAAACCACGACGATCACCCCCGCCACTTCATCCGCATTTGCCCCCGAGACGACCGCGTAGTACTTGCCTGCCTCCAGCTCCTTGTTGGCACCACTGACCTGGATCAGGCTGTTCAACTCGCCTTGCGCCTCGCCGTTGTTGTCCAATACGCCGGGGCCAACTTTGAATGCCAGGGTGGGCAGCGCAGTCAGATCGACATCCGGCGTCTTGTCGGCGTTGATGCCGTCGAGCACCAATTGGGTGATGTCATTGCCAGCAAGGTCGAAGATACGCCGGTTTGTGACGTAACCTTGGATCCCCGCGCCGTTGCCGGTGGCCGATTCATCGGGATTGAAATCCTTGAAGTCGATGCTCAGTTCCATGTCACCCGTGGTGTAACTCATTCCCGAGCCCTGACTGTCTCTCAACCCCGCGTAGGTCCCGGAGTATTTTGCCGGCTCGCTCCCCGTCGCTGGCAGGGTCACGCCACCGTTGCGTCCGTAGATGAAGCCACCAAATCCATAGTCGGCGTAGGCTCCGGTCCGCACGATGGCGAATTGCGTCTTCCCCGAAGTCGACACCCCATAGAGCGCCCGGTAAGAGAACTGGTCAATCAGGGCGCCCGTTTGGGCATCGGCATAGGTCGTGTCCGCCGCATAGACCTTGGCCGGCCCCAGGTCGGGCTGGGTGGCATCGCGCTGATAGACATTGCCCCCGTCGAAGGCGAGGTTGTCGACCGTGAACGTATCCGCCGTCCCGTCGTAACTGATCTTGCCGTTCTTGAAGGCAAAACCGTTGCCCGTCACCGTGCCGCCATTGGTGCCGGTGTTGTGCTTCTCATGCCGCTCCACCACGCCATCCGGCGTAACCGTGATCGTCGTGGTCGGCAAATCCGACACCGATATGTTGGTTGTGCCGCCGCCGCCGCCGCCGCCTCCGCCACCCGACGGGAACGGCGAACCACCGCATCCGGCCAGCACCAGAAGTGCTGCCAAATAAATCCGAACTGCCGACATAATGCCTCACTTGTTTCTTCTGATTTTCCGGAAGTGTGCACAAGAATGCTCTAAAGATCAAATATCTCGTATCGCGTCGTCAAATCCCGCTCGGCCCTGATGCAGCGCCGCACCACTGGCCTTGCCCCCCCGCCTGCCGCTATCCTACGACCGACTCATGCCAGAAAGGCGTATCCATGCCGCTCTCCCCCGACCAGCTTGCCGAAATCGCGGCCGCCCGCGCCACCCCCCGCCCCACCCTGCGCGCCGTCTCCGATGGCATGGAAGCCCATCTCTACACAGCCAACCCGGTCCTCGACCACGGCTTTGTCCGCGTCATCGACTACATGGGCACCGACGCCGCCATCGTCCAGGCCGCCCGCGTCAGCTATGGCGAGGGCACCAAGCATGTGCAAAACGACGAGGGCCTGATCCGCTACCTGATGCGGCACTGGCACTCCACCCCGTTCGAGATGTGCGAGATCAAGCTGCACGTCAAACTGCCGGTCTTCGTCGCCCGCCAGTGGATCCGCCACCGCACC
>CANGHD010000212.1 GCA_947453525.1 Paracoccaceae bacterium
CACCGCCGCCACCGCGCAAAGCCATGACAGGGAATGGTTGCTGAAGCATCTGGATGCAGGCCTGGCTCTCAAGGACCTGACGCTGGACTGGTCGACCCAAATCCTCACCGGGCCGAAAAGCCGCGAGGTTCTGGCGGCCTGTTGCGATGCTGACCTGACGAAAGGCTGGCTGACCCATCAGGCGGCCCAGATCGCGGGGGCCGAGGTCTGGCTGATGCGGGTGTCTTTCGCCGGGGAACTGGGCTGGGAGATTCACTCCAGGGTCGCAGATACCGCCAAGGTCTGGGATGCCGTGCTGGCTGCTGGCGCGCCCCTCGGGCTGAAGCCCTTCGGCATGTATGCGCTGAATTCGCTGCGAGTGGAAAAGGGCTACCGGGCGTGGAAGGGCGATTTGTCGACCGATTACACGGTGTTGCAGGGCGGTCTTGACAGGTTTGTTGACTGGGCCAAGCCCGACTTCCGGGGCAAGGCCGCTTTGGAGGCGGAAAAGCAGCGCGGTGTCACCAAGCGCTTCTGCACCTTGGTGATCGAGGCGGGCGAGCAGGATCCGCCTTATATGTCCACCATCTGGCATGACGGCAAAGTGGTGGGGGAACTCACCTCTGGCTATTACGGCCACCGGGTTGCCGCTTGCATCGGTCTGGGGATGCTCAAGACGGAAGTGAACGCGCCCGGAACCGCTGTGGAAGTGGAAATCTTCGGGCAACGTTACCCTGCGGTCGTGCAGGCGGATCAACCTCTCTGGGATGCCAAGAACGAGCGGATCCGCGCATGACGCTGCCAAGCACCATGTCCGGCGTGCAACTGAGCCGCCATGGCGGGCCAGAGGCGCTGGTCTGGCGGGATGATATCCCGGTGCCTCGGCCCGGCGCGGGTGAGGTTCTGGTTCGGGTCTTGGCCGCTGGGGTCAACATGACCGACATCAACACCCGCGTCGGCTGGTATGGCCGCGAAGGCCGTGCGGGTTGGGCAGGAGAGATGGCATTTCCGCGCATTCAGGGGTCGGACCTGTGCGGGCGGGTGGTGGCTTTGGGCACTGGGGTTGAAGGCCTGCCGTTGGGGGCCAGGGTCATCTGCCCGACCAATCAGCACGAACCGACGGGCGAGAACCCGATTGCCTTCATTTCCATTGGTTCTGAATTCGACGGGGCTTTCGCGCAGTATTGTGTGGTCAAGGCAAAACACCTGCATGACGTGACGGCCTCGGCCCTGAGTGACATCGAGATCGGAGCGATGCCCTGCGCGCATGGGACGGCGCATAACCTGCTGACGCGGGCCAATGTGGCGGTTGGGGAACGGGTGCTGGTCACCGGAGCCTCGGGCGGCGTGGGGCTGGCTGCGGTGCAACTTGCGCTGTTGCGGGGCGCGGTGGTGACGGGGCAGTGTTCCATGGGCAAGTCTGGCGTTGTGCGGCAGATGGGTGCGCAGGTTCTCGACCGCGAGGGCACGCCCAAGGCCCGCAGCTTTGATGTTGTGATCGACGTGGTCGGTGGCGAGGGCTTTTCCGACCGGCTGGAGGCTTTGAAGCCCGGCGGGCGCTATGCGACCTCTGGCGCTGTCGGCGGGCCGCTTGTGAAGGGCGATCTGCGCACGATCTACCTCAATGACCTGACGCTGCACGGGGCGACGCATCAGCCCCGGGAAGTTTTTGCCGGGCTGGTGACGATCATCAACACCGCGCGTCTGCGCCCGGTGGTGTCGCAAATCTACCCTCTGCGCGACATCGCCCGCGCGCAGGCTGATCTGGCCGCCGGGACATATCCCGGCAAACTCGTATTAATCCCGGAGACCCCCCAATGAGCATCCCATCCCAAGCCCGCGCGGTCATCATCGGCGGAGGTGTCTCTGGCTGCTCGGTCGCCTATCATCTGGCGAAGATGGGGTGGACGGATATCGTTCTGCTGGAGCGCAAGCAGCTGACGTCAGGGACGACCTGGCACGCGGCGGGGTTGATCGGGCAGCTTCGGGGCAGTGCCAACATGACCCGGTTGGCGAAGTATTCCGCCGATCTGTATGTGAAGCTGGCGGCGGAGACGGGCGTGGAAACCGGGATGCGGCAGGTAGGGTCGATCTCGGTCGCGCTGACCGCGGCGCGGCGGGAGGAGTTGCTGCGGCAAGCCACCGTGGCGCGGATTTTCGACGTGGACGTGACCGAGATTTCTCCGAGTGAAGTCAAGGCGATGTATCCGCATCTTAATGTGTCGGATGTGGTGGGCGCAGTGCATCTGCCTTTGGATGGCCAGTGCGATCCGGGCAACATTGCCTTGGCCTTGGCCAAGGGTGCGCGGATGCGCGGCGCGCAGATTTTTGAACATACCAAGGTTACCGGCGTCACCAAGGCCAATGGGCGGGCGACGGGCGTGGATTACATCGACGCCAATGGGGTGCCGGGGCATATCGCCTCGGATGTCGTGGTGAACTGTGGCGGGATGTGGGGGCGCGATGTTGCGGCGCAGTCGGGCGTGACGCTGCCGCTGCATGCCTGTGAGCATTTCTATCTGATCACTGAGCCGGTGCCCGGCCTCGGCCACATGCCAGTGCTGCGGGTGCCGGACGAGTGCGCCTACTACAAGTCCGATGCGGGCAAGATGATGATCGGCGCGTTCGAGCCGAAAGCCAAGCCCTGGGGCATGGGCGGCATCCGCGAGGACTTCATGTTCGATACGCTGCCCGAGGATTGGGACCATTTCCAGCCGATCCTCGAGGCGGCGATGGAGCGGATGCCTTTGTTCCAGACGGCGGGGATTCATACCTTCTTCAACGGGCCGGAGAGCTTCACGCCGGATGACCGGTATTATCTTGGGGAAGCACCCGAGTTGGGTGGGTATTGGGTGGCGGCTGGCTATAACTCGGTCGGCATTGCCGGGTCGGGGGGCGCCGGGATGGCGCTGGCGCATTGGATCGTGGAGGGGGAAGCTCCGTTCGATCTGTGGGAGGTCGATATACGCCGGGCGCAGCCGTTCCAGCGGAACAGGGCTTATCTGAAGGAGCGGGTCAGCGAGACCCTGGGACTGCTTTATGCCGATCACTTCCCTTATCGGCAAGTGGTGACCTCTCGCGGCGTGCGGCGGTCACCGATCCATGACCATCTGAAAGCACGCGGTGCGGTGTTTGGCGAGGTCGCGGGCTGGGAGCGGGCGAACTGGTTTGCCAATGAGGGGCAGGCTCGGGAGTACCAGTACTCCTGGAAGCGGCAGAACTGGTTCGAGAACCAGAAGGCGGAGCATCTGGCGGTTCGGAACGCGGTCGGGCTGTTTGACATGACCTCGTTTGGCAAGATCCGGGTTGAGGGGCGGGATGCGGCGCGGTTCCTCAACCGGGTGTGCTCGGCGGAGGTCGATGTGCCGGTGGGGAAGATCGTTTACACGATGTTCCTCAACCAGAAGGGCGGGATTGAAGCGGACGTGACGGTGACGCGGTTGTCGGAGACGGCTTACCTGATCGTGGTGCCGGGCGCGACGTTGCAGCGCGATCTGGCTTGGCTGCGCCGCCATGTCGGGGACGATTTCGCGGTGATCACCGATACGACTGCGGGGGAGTCGGTGCTGTGTGTGATGGGGCCGAAGGCGCGGGAGGTTTTGTCCCGGATCACGCCGGACGATCTGTCGAATGGCGCTTTCCCGTTTGGCACGGCGCGGGAGATTGAGGTGGGGATGGGTCTCGCCCGGGCGCATCGGGTGACTTATGTGGGGGAACTTGGGTGGGAGTTCTATGTCTCGGCCGACCAGACCGCGCATGTGTACGAGGCGCTGATGGAGGCGGCCCCGGAGATCAAGCTGTGCGGGCTTCACACGCTGGATTCCTGCCGGATCGAGAAGGCTTACCGTCATTGGGGCCATGATATCACCGATGAGGATCACGTGCTGGAAGCGGGTCTGGGCTTTGCGGTGAGCAAGAAGAAGACGGGTTTCCTTGGGCGGGAGGCGGTGATGCGGAAGGCTGAGGCGGGCCTTGATCGGCGGTTGGTGCAGTTCCGTCTGGTGGACCCGGAGCCGTTGCTGTTCCACAACGAGGCTGTCGTCCGGGATGGCAAGATTGTCGGGCCGGTGACGAGCGGAGCCTATGGGCATTTCCTCGGCGGTGCTGTCGGCATGGGTTATGTGCCGTGCAAGGGGCAGACCGAGGCGGAGGTGCTGGGGTCGTCTTACCAGATCGAGGTGGCGGGGGTGCGGCATGAGGCTGTGGCCTCGCTGGTGCCGATGTATGACGCGAAGTCGGAGCGGGTCAGGGTTTGATGCGGCGGAGCGGGGGGCCAGCCCCCCCGCACCCCCCGGGATATTTGGACCTGAATGAAGAGGAAAGACATGGGCTTGGGCGAGCGGCATCAGCGGTTTTGGGACCTGCATCAGGCAGGGTGCTTTGTCATTCCCAACCCTTGGGATGCGGGCTCGGCGCGGATGATAGCGGGGCTGGGGGCGGTCGCGCTGGCGACCTCGTCTGCCGCACATGCCTTCACCTTGGGGCGGGCGGATATGGCGGTCAGCCGGGATGAGGCTTTGGCCCATGCCGAGGCGATTGTGGCGGCAACGCCGCTGCCGGTGAGCGGGGATTTCGAGGGCGGGTTTGGCGACGGCCCGGAGGTGGTGGCCGAGACGGTAAGGCTCGGGGCCGAGGTCGGGCTTTCGGGGCTGTCGATTGAGGATACTGCTTCGGACAAGAGCGCCTATGGCTTTGAACTGGCGGTTGAGCGGGTGCGGGCCGGGGTCTCGGCTGCGCGGGCTCTGGAGCGGCCGTTCGTGTTCTGCGCGCGGGCGGATGGGGTGATGAACGGGACCTATGATCTGGCCGAGGGAATAAGACGCTTGCAGGCCTTCGAGGCGGCGGGGGCGGATTTGCTGTATCTGCCGGTGCCTCCGGGGAAGGACGAGCTGGCGTGGGTTTTGGCCTCGGTGACAAAGCCGGTCAATGCCTTGGCGGCGGGGGCGTTGCGGGATCTGACAGTGGCGGACCTGGCGGCGATGGGGGTGCGGCGGATTTCCACCGGCAGCCAGATTGCGCGGGTGACCCATGCCGCCCTGCGGGATGCGGTGGCGGGGCTGATGGCGGGACGCTTGAGCGGCTTGAAGGCCGCTGCCCCGGGCGGTGAAATGGATGCGCTTCTTCTGAAGGGCGCGGGGAATTGAGGCCGGGCCTGCGGGCCATCGGCAGAAAGGACTGAACATGAGCGATCTGGCAACCGGACCTCTTGAGGCGGGCGCTGTGGGAGAGGTGTGTGAACCGGCGCGGGCGCGCAGTGGCCGCAGCGGCGGGCGGCAGGCGCGGGTGGCTTTGCGCGCCGCTCCCTTGGCCGATGACGTGAAGCCGGTCCGGGGCGGCATGCCGGGCGGGACTTACAAGCCCCTGACGGAGGCGGGGATGGCGAAGATCCACCAATCGGCGCTGGAGGCGCTGGAGGTGATCGGGCTGTCAAATGCGCCAGCCTCGGGGGTGGAGATTTTGACCGGGGCGGGGGCGATCCTCGGCGATGACGGGCGCATCCGGTTCCCCCGCGCCTTGGTCGAGGACATGCTGGCGGTGGCGGCGCGCAACATCACGCTGCATGCGCGTGATCCCAAGCACGACCTGCATTTGTCGGGCACCAATGTGCATTTCGGCACCGCCGGGGCTGCGGTGCATATCGTCGATCCGATCAGTCTGGAGTATCGGGATTCCACCGCGCAGGACCTCTATGATGCGGCGCGGCTGGTCGATAACCTCGACAACATCCACTTCTATCAGCGGACCATGGTCTGCCGCGATGTGATCGACAATGTCGATATGGACCTCAACACGCTCTATGCCTGTTTGGCGGGGACCAAGAAGCATGTCGGCACCAGCTTCTTTGATCCCGACGCTGTGGCTCCGGCGTTTGAGATCCTGCACATGGTGGCGGGGGGCGAGGAGAAGTGGCTGGAGCGGCCTTTTGTCAGCAATTCCAACTGCTTCGTTGTGCCTCCGATGAAGTTC
>CANGHD010000213.1 GCA_947453525.1 Paracoccaceae bacterium
ACCTCCAGATGCTCCGGCGCATAATCGTTGATAAACGCATAAGCCTCCGCCAGCGACCCCGCCAGAATGATCCCCCCCGACCGCCCCGTCAGCACGGTCTGTGAAAACCCCTGCCGCTGCGGCGTCATCTGCGCCCAATGGGCCGGCAACGCCGCCAAAGCCTGCGCCACGACCTCTTCCGATGTGGTCACCAGCCAGGCCGAGGAATCCGGCCCATGCTCCGCCTCGATCAGCAAATCCAAAGCGGCAAGCCCGCCATGCACCGTTCCGTCATCGAAGATGATGCACTCGGACGGCCCCGCCGGCAGCCCCGGATCAAGCACATCCGACAAGAGCCGCTTGGCCGCCACCACATAAGGCGACCCCGGCCCGACGATCTTGATGGCCCGTTTCACCGTCTGCGTCCCGTAGGCCGCCGCCGCCACCGCCTGCGCACCGCCCACCTTGTAGACCGTCTCGACCCCTGCCAACCGCGCCGCCACCAAGGTCGCCGCATCCACCTTGGCGTCGGCGGTCGGCGGCGTGAAGATCGCGATGTCTTTCACCCCCGCCAGCACCGCCGGAACCGAGGTCATCATCGTCACCGACGGAAAGCTGCCCTTCCCGCGCGGCACATAAAGCGCCACGGACCGCAACGGGGTAAACCTGTCCCCCGCAAAAGCCCCCGGCCGGATTTCCTTGAGAAACATCGGGTCCGGCACCTGCTCCTCATGGAAACTGCGAATATTCCCAATCGCATAGCGGATCGTCTCGACCAAATCCGGCTCCAGCAGGGCAAAGGCCTCGTCAAACTCCGCTTCCGAGGCCTTCAGACGGGCCTCCGTCAGCCCCTCGGCCCCATCCAGCTCCCGCCCAAACCGCGCCAGCGCTGCGTCGCCCTCAACGCGCACCGCTTCAATGATCGGGCGCACCTTGTCGAAGAACCCGGCCAGATTGCTTTCCGACCGGCGCAGCAGAGCCGCGCGTCCCTCTGCCGAAAGGCCCGCCAGTTTCACCACGTTCACATAAGCCATACCCGCCCCCGCCCAAGAACGCCCCTAGATCGAGGCAAGATAGCCGCCATCAATGCCAAGGCATTGTCCCGTGATATAGGCCGCAGCGTCCGAGGCCAAGAACACCACCGCCCCCACCAGATCCTGCCCGACCCCAAAGCGCCCCTGCGGGATCTTGCCCAGCATCGCCTCGGCCCAGGCCTGATCCTGATAGAACACTTCCGTCAGGTCGGTCCGGAAATAGCCGGGTGCAATCGCATTCACCCTGACCCCCCGCCCGGCCCACTCCGCCGCCAGTGCCCGTGTCATCCCCAACAGCCCCGATTTCGAAGACCCATAAGGCACCGCCGTCGGCACCCCGACAAACGACGTGAGGGAAGCGAGATTGATCACCGCCCCCCGCCCCCGCGCCAGCATCCCCTTGCCCACCGCCTGCGTCGTGAAGAAAGCCCCCTTCAGATTGGTATCGACAATCCTGTCCCACAAAGCCGGCGTCACCTCGGTCGAAGGCATCACCTCCTCCACCCCCGCATTGTTGACCAGAATATCCACTTCCAGTCCCCCCAGCGCCGGCCCGATCGCCTCCACCTCCGCCTGATCCAGCGCGAGGCACGTCACCTTGCGCCCCAAACCCGCAATCCGCGCCGAGGTCTCCTCCAGCGCCGCCAGGCTCCGCGCCGTAATCACCAAATCGGCCCCCGCCTCGGCCAGCCCCAAGGCCATGGCAGCCCCCAGCCCCCGACTGGCCCCCGTCACCAAAGCCGTCCGCCCCGAGAGTGAGAAAAGTTGCGACATGGATCACCTCCAACGCCACCTTGCGAGGCTTTCAAGGCAAGCGGAAGGGCCCCAGCCGCCGATTCGCCGCATCATGGTTAACATACTCAAACCCCTCCGCGCGTAGAGACGGAAGGAAGACAGAAGGAAGACGCAAGGAAGACAGCGTTTTCCCCCCAAATCCTGCCGATTAATCCAGCGTCCGCAAGCCCTTGCGGGCCATTCCTTCATCTTGATCGGCTATCGCGTCTTGCGGATCGGGGGGAAGACGCTCGGTATGCTCGGCTTAGGTTTGCCTGAATTTCGGGCAAAGTCCTGCGAAGGAAAATCCTAAGCAAGGCGGCGAAAATCCGTCATTGTGTCCTTTCGGCAAACATGTTTGCCTCACCTCCAGAACAGCGCCGCAAGGGTGCGATGAACAGGGAGACTGCGATGACCAAGTATCTTTCCTCGGCGGCGCTTATCGGCCTGATGGCCGCGCCGGGTGCGGTGCAGGCGGGCGAAATCAAGCTCGGCATGACGACATGGGTCGGCTATGGCGAGATCTTCCTCGCCAAGGAATTGGGCTATTTCAGTGACTTGGGCCTTACGGTGGACCCGCAGATCATCGAGGAAGCCTCGCTGACCATGGCGGGTGTCGCCAGTGGCGAGTTGCAGGGCACGGCCGCGACGATCGATGAGATCATGAAGTACCGCTCGTCTGAGATGTGCTTCAAGGCCGTCTACGCGCTGGATGACAGCCATGGCGGCGACGGCATTCTGGCCGGCACGGATGTGAAGTCTTTTGCCGATCTGAAGGGCAAGGACGTGGCGATGAACGAAGGTTCGGTCAGCCAGTTCTGGTTCAATATCCTGTTGAAACAGAACGGAATGTCGGAAAAAGACGTGAACATCGTCAACATGACCGCCGACGACGCCGCAGCCGCTTTCATGGCCGGACAAGTGCCCGTTGCGGTGACCTGGGAGCCGCATCTGACGCTCGCCAAGGATCAGCATGTCGGGCAAGTCCTGATCTCCTCCGACAAGACTCCGGGCCTGATCGTGGACGTGATCGCCCTGCGCTGTGACACCATCAAGGACCATCCGGAGGATGTGAAAGCGCTGGTCCAAGGGCTTGAGAAGGCTCATGAATATCTGCTGGCCAATCAGGACAAGGCCTATGCGATCATGGCCAAGGGCGTCGGCGGCTGGCTGTCGGACCCCAAGGATTTCGCAGCCTCGGCGGCGGGGGTTCAGTTCTACGGCAAGGACCGCAATGCCGAGTTCTTCAAGGACGGCACCACCGGAGAATCCGGCAAGCTGGTGTCCTTGGGCGGCGAGATCTGGGGCGGGCTTGGCAAGCTGCACATGGATGTGAAATACGACGATCTGGTCGACACCTCCTTCCTGCAATGACCGGCGCCGGGGCTGACCGCCCCGGCGATTCCTGACAAGGTTCCCCAAGTGACTGACAAATCACCGCTTTCCGCGGCCCTCGTGCCATATCGCCCGATTTCCACGGGCTTGTCCGTCGCTTTGGGAGCCCTTGTCTGGGCCTTGGTGCTGGGCGGCTGGATGTATCTGGCCAATGGCAACCATGTGCCCTCGATGTTCCTGCCGGACCCCGGCAAGGTGCTGGCCACGGCCGGGAAACTGGCGATGGACGGGTCGCTTTGGGACAATACGATTGCCTCGGCACAGGTGGTGCTGATCGGGTTCATCGCATCCTCGGTCGTAGCGGTGCCCTTGGGGTTGTACATGGGCACCTACAAGGCGGTGCAGGCGGCGCTTGACCCCTTGGTGAACTTTATCAGGTACTTGCCGGTGACGTCTTTCGTGCCACTCTTCATTCTGTGGATTGGCATCGGCCTTAGCGAGCGGGTGGCGGTCATCATCTTCGGCACCTTCTTCCAGCAACTGGTGATGATCGCCGACGCAGCGCGGTCGGTGCCGCGCGACCTTGTCAATGCCGCCTATACCCTTGGCACCAAGCGTTCGACCACTGTCCGCCACATCGTTTTTCCGGCGACCCTTCCAGCGGTTCTGGACATTCTGCGGGTCACGGTCGGCTGGGCCTGGACATATCTTGTGGTGGCCGAACTGGTCGCCGCGAAATCTGGTCTTGGCTACATGAGCCTGAAGGCCATGCGCGGCTTTCAGGTCGACATCATTTTCCTCGCCATCGCCATGATCGGCATTCTGGGGCTGATCACCGATCAGGGCTTCCGGTTGCTGCGCCGGGTGATCGCCCCTTGGGCCGCCTGACATGACCTCCTCAGCCGATATCACCATCACTGACGTCTCGCTGCGCTATGGCAGCGGCACCAAGACCGTTCTGGCGCTGGACGGCATCTCGCTGGATGTGAAACCCAACGAGTTCGCCGTCATCGTAGGTCCCTCGGGCTGCGGCAAGTCGAGCCTGTTGTACCTGATCGCCGGGTTGGAGGATCTGACGGGTGGCCAGATCACCGTGGACGGTCACAGCATTCAGGGGCCGGGGCCGGACAGAGGGATGGTCTTTCAAAGCTATACGCTGTTCCCATGGCTGACGGTGGCGCAAAATGTGGAATATGGACCTCGGCGGCGCGGGCTTGGGGAAGCCGAACGCAAGACGCTGGTCGATCACTATCTGGCGGAGGTTGGCCTTGCGACCTTCCGCGACCACTATCCCGCCCAGCTTTCCGGCGGCATGAAGCAGCGCGTGGCGATTGCGCGCGCCTTGGCCAATGACCCCGCCGTGCTGTTGATGGACGAACCCTTCGGCGCGCTGGACAGCCAGACCCGCCACACCATGCAGCGCCTGTTGCTTCGGGTCTGGGATCACAGCCACAAGACGGTGCTGTTTGTCACGCATGATATCGAGGAAGCCATCCTGCTGGCCGACCGCGTTTTCGTCATGTCAGGCCGCCCGGGCCAGATCCGCAAGGTTCTGACGGTGGATTTCCCGCGTCCCCGTGTGGGAGACATCGTGCTGGACCCGGCCTTCATCGCGATGAAGCGCGAGATCATGGGGCTTTTGCGCAGCGACGATGACGACGATCACTAGAGCGCGTCCAAGATTGGTTGGATCGGGAAGCGGGTTCCCCGGCATGACGTTTTGCGATTCAGTCTTCTTGCCAGATGATGGGGGAGAGGATCGTAGTGCCACTTTCCATAGATCTCCGTTTGCGTGTTGCAGCGGCACTGGAGGACGGGGAGACCGTTCGGTCAGCGGCGAAACGGTGTGGTGTTTCGCGGGCCTCGGCGCTGCGGATCGGCCAAAGGCATCGCACGGGGCGCGGGCAAGATCGGTGGGCATCGCCTTCCGGTACTGACGGGCGCAGCCGGGGACTGGCTGTTGGCACGGCTGGCCGAAAAGCCGGACGGGACGATGCGCGCCCTTGCGGCGGAACTGTCGGAATCTGGTGTTCGCCTGGCGCATGACACGGTTTGGCGGTTTGTGAGGCGCGCGGGGATGAGGGTCAAGAAAGACCCTGATGGCCGCAGAGCCGATGCGCCCGCAGGTGACGCGGTTCCGGGCAAGATGGCGGACCCATCAGCACCGACTTGACCCCAAACGATGGATCTTCCTTGATGAAACCTGGATCAAGGCCCACATGACCCGCACCTGCGGTTGGGCTGCGAAGGGCAAGAGGCTGACAGCGCATGTCCCGCACGGGTACTGCAAGACGTTGACCTGCCTGGCCGGACGGCGTCACGACCGCATCGCCGCGCCCTTCGTGCTGGAGGGGCCGATGAACCGGGACGCCTTCACCGCGTGGGTCAGCCGGTGCCTTGTCCCCAGGCTGTCGCCCGGCGCCACCGTCATCGCCGACAACCTCGGCAGCCACAAGGGCCTTGCCCGCCCGCCAGTTGATCCGCAACGCGGGAGCGCATCTGCTGTTCCTGCCGCCCCATAGCCCGGATATCAACCCAACCGAAATGGTCTTCGCAACGCTTGGAACGCTGTTCCGAAAGCCGACGGGCGCAGCATCGAGGCCTCATGACGAAGCGTCGGGACTCTCCTTGACGCTTTCCCACCAACCGATTGCCAGAACCACCTTCGTCAAGCCGGATATGTTTCAATCTAAATCAAACAGGCTTCAGGC
>CANGHD010000214.1 GCA_947453525.1 Paracoccaceae bacterium
GGAACGCTGTTCCGAAAGCCGACGGGCGCAGCATCGAGGCCTCATGACGAAGCGTCGGGACTCTCCTTGACGCTTTCCCACCAACCGATTGCCAGAACCACCTTCGTCAAGCCGGATATGTTTCAATCTAAATCAAACAGGCTTCAGGCCAAAGACCCGCCGTCCGGGGGTCTGACAGGCCGGTTCAGTCCGTCATCCGGGGATAAAGCCGCGCGGCGATCAACACCAGAAGACCGGTTACGGCCATCAGCACCAGAAAGTCCAGACCAAGGCCAAAGCTGCTTACGCCCCCCTTGATCATCAGGGTTCGCAGCGCATCGACCTGATAGGTCAACGGATTACCCTGCGAGACGACCTGCAACCAGGCTGGCATCATCGCGATGGGATAGATGGCGTTGCTGGCAAAGAAGATCGGCATGGTCAGAACCTGACCGATGCCCATGAACCGCTCCCGAGTACGGACGATGCAGGCGATGATCAGCGAAAAGGTGGAAAACAGGGCCGAGCCCAGTGCTATGACACCGGCTACCGCCAGCAGGTTCACTGGGCTCAGATCCACCGCGATGCCCAAGGCCAAGGCCAGCAGATAGATCACCACGCCCTGCGTCAGCCCCCTTATGGCGGCAGAAATGCCCTTGCCAAGCACCAGGGCCACCCGAGGCGCGGGGCTGACCATGTAGCGGTGCAGAACGCCCAAGTCCCGCTCCCAGATCGCCGAGATGCCGTAGAAGATTGCGGCGAACAGCACGCTTTGCGCCAGAATGCCGGGAGCGAGGAAATCGAGATAGCGGGTTCCAGTCGGACTGATGCCCCGCGCCTGTCCCATCACGCCGCCGAACAGCACAAGCCAGATGGCGGGCTGAATGGCGCGCATGAAGATGTCGGAAGGATCGTGACGCAGCTTCTGCATCTCGGCGGCGGCGACGGCCAAGGTTTGCGTGGCAAACCCGGCTGCGCCGGTCGTCAGCCCCTCAGAGGTGGCCAATGGCGCTGCGGCGCGACCGTCTGGCGTTGTCATGATCGCCTCCCATATCGATATCCGCCCCGGCGACACGCGCGAAGACGTCGTTCAACGTGGCATCCGGGCCAATCTCGGCCTTCAGTTCGGCGGGGGTGCCCACCTTCTCCAGCCGGCCCTGGTGCAGGATGCCAACGCGGTCGCACAGGGCATCGACCTCTTCCATCACATGGCTGGTCAGGAACATGGTGGTGCCCAAACGCGCGCGCAGATCGCGGATGTGGTCCCAGATCGCCAGCCGCGCCACCGGGTCGAGGCCCACCGTGGGTTCATCCATGATCAGCAGGACGGGTCGGTGCAGGGTGCTTTGCGCAATCTCCAGCCGCCGCAACATACCGCCGGAGTAGTGCTGCGCCTGACGGTTGGCGGCCTCGGTCAGGCCGATCATTGCAAGTGCCTGCTTGATGCGGGCGTCCCGTTCGGCATGGGGAATCAGATAGAGCCGGGCCGAAAGCAGCAGGTTCTCGTATCCGGTCAGCGCGCCGTCCGCCGAAAGAAGCTGTGGCACATAGCCGATGCGCTGCCTGATCTGGCGCGGCGCAAGCAGCAGGTCACATCCGGCCACCTTGGCATCGCCGCTGGTGGGCGGAAGCAAAGTGGTCAGCATTTTGATCAGCGTGGACTTGCCCGCACCATTCGGCCCGATCAGGCCGAAAATCTCGCCCGAACGGACCGAGAGATCAACCTTGTCCACCGCATTGCGCGTGTCATAGGTCTTGGTCAGTTCACGAGTCTCGATCATAAGGGTCGACGCGGTCAGTGTCACGAGAGCAGGTCCCAGGATCAGTGCAATCGCACGAGCCTTAGACCTGACGGGACGGCGCCGGGATGATCTGGATCAGGCGGCAGAAAGGTTTTCCGCCACCCGAACCGCAAGGTCGGCCATTGCCAGTGCAGCGTCCCGCGTCTTGGCGGCGGCGATGAAGCGACCGTTGTGGCAGAAGGTGGCGCCGGGGATGCCGCAGGCGGCCTCCAGATCGGCATTGGTCAGGCCAGCCCAGGCGGCGGGCAGATCGGCGCGCAGTTCAAAACCATCATCCGCACGGCGGATGCCGGTCACGCACCAGTCCTTGTCACGGGGATGCACGACGAACAGCAGATGATCCGCCCCCGCCTTCACGATGGCGGGGCGGAATGGCATGCCCATCGGCAGTTCCAGCACCCGGCCGGCGCCCGCCGCCACGATCGCAAGCGCCACCACGCCTTCGGCCCGCAACTTGGCCGCGCTGCGCGACACCCGCGCCTCGACAAAGGCGCGGGCAATGGTCAGGCCGGTCTGGAAGGCGCGGGTTTCGGCCGCCGGGTCGGTTTCGTCGAAGTCCGGCTTCAGCATTTCAAGCAGCCCTGGCAGGGTCATGCCCGCCAGGGGGCCCGCGACGGAGAGGCTGACCGTGCCATTGTCGACCTGATCCACCGGCAGCACGAAGCTGGCATCAAATGAGGCCCAGATCGCCTCCACATTCGCCTCCGGCACGGCCAGCGCCGCCAGATAGGCGCGGCCAAAGTGCTGCCAGATCAACCCGAAGGAACTCAGCGGCTGGCCATCGGCCCGCAGGGGTGCGCCGCGCTGGTGGTGGTCGAAAATCCGCGCCTCGGCATCATACTTGCCGCCCACGTCGTAGATGATACGGTCCGGTGCCGGGCTGATCCACTCGGGTGCGCGGCTGCGCACCAACTTGGCCTCGGGGAACAGCCGGGTCAGGATGACCGACGACATGACCTCGTCCGCATGGAATCCACCGGAATGGGTGACAAGATGACCCACCATCACGCGGCCTTTGCCATGCGCTTGGTGAACATGCTGTGCCAACCGGCCACCACATGCTCCGACAGGAACAAGAGGCCCGCCACATCCTCCACCGACAATCCGTCGGACAGCAGCAGCAGGGCATTGGCCATCCGGGCCTGCACCACGTCAGGGGATTTGCTTTGCAGGGCCTTCATCAGCATGGCTTGGTCGTCAGTCGAAAGAAGCATGTGGGTCATCGTCTTTGTGATCAGTGTGAAACGAGCGGTGCGCTTGCCACAAAGCACCGGCGGCGGCAACCGTCGCAATCGGCACTTTGGATGAAATGTGGGGAAGCAGCCGATGCAGGCCACCGGCTCAGCGACCCTTGTGTGCAGCGGTGCAGCGGGTACAATGCTTCGGTTGCCATCATGATCCAGGATAAATCCATGACCCAAACCGCACCGCAAACCGAACTGGTCACGTCCTGGAAAGTCGCCTGCGACGGCGGCGATGGGGCGCTAGGCCATCCGCGCGTCTGGCTGACCATTCCAGAGGACGCCGGCTTTGTTGAATGCGGTTATTGCGACAAGCGGTTCGAGATTGACCGCGAACACGCGCACAGCGACCACTGAACCTGTGGCCCGTCCGTCCTGATTGTGCCAATCTGGCGCAAATCGGGAGGACATTCATGCGGATTGCAGTCAAACTTGCAGTGATGCTCGCGGCCTCGTCGGGAATGGCAAGGGCGGGGGACTATCCGTTCAGCGGGACATTCACGATTGCCGCGGATCCCACGGGTCCCAGACCGGAAGATCAGGCCATCTGCGCGCTCAGCTTCTTTTCGCAAGAAAAATCGGGCCGCTACACCTACTATGTCGTCGATCTTGATACGTTCAAGACCAAGAAATCCTTGCGATATCTGGTGATGGACCGTGGCCAGTGCCTTTATGATGAGGCCACCAAGGCGGAAACCTGCGGCAGTATTGTCAACGGGATGCCGGCCGATCCTTCCACAAATCTGCACGATGTAATCGAAGAGGTCACGCCGGACTTCGTCAAGACATTGGGTTTTGACACCGAGGCACACATCAAGGCCTACCATGAGACAGGGGTTGCAGAGGGCAGCTTTCCTCCAGCCGGATATGCCCGCTGCAACTTCGACCCCGCGCTGCTGGCCCCTGCACTGTCGAGCGCGGTCGCGGACCTGGCGTCCGATCAGACCGACAAGCTGATGCAGCCGGAGCTTTCCCAGCTGCATGACCCGCTGACGCTGGACATCATGAAAGCCGTTGGCTTGTCAAAGCCTTAGACTGCGGCCCCATTCCAGTGGCGACTTCGCCTGCTTCGTGGCAATATCGGGCGGGTACGGATCAAGGATGCCCCACATGACCTTCGGCAAAGGCCACCACCTTCACCTCATCGACGGCTCGGCCTTCATCTTCCGCGCCTATCACGCGCTGCCGCCACTGACGCGCAAATCGGATGGGTTGCCGGTTGGGGCGGTGGCGGGCTTCTGCAATCTGTTGTGGGGAGAGTTGACCACCACACGCAGCCAGAACGCCCCCACGCATATCGCCGTGATCTTCGACGCTGGTGCCAAGACCTTCCGAAACGACCTTTACCCAGAGTACAAGGCCAACCGCCCTCCGTTGCCCGAGGACCTGCGCCCGCAGTTCCCGTTGACCAGAGACGCCACCCGCGCCTTCAACGTCGCCTGCATCGAACTGCCGGGCTATGAGGCGGATGACATCATCGCAACTCTGGCGAAACGGGCGAGTGAGGCGGGCGGGACGGTGACGATTCTGTCCTCCGACAAGGACCTGATGCAGTTGATCGGCAACGGCGTCGACATGCATGATCCGATGAAGAACAAGCGCCTTGGGCTGGACGAGGTGATGGAGAAATTCGGCGTCGCCCCCAACCGGGTGGTCGATGTGCAGTCGCTGGCTGGGGATTCGGTCGACAACGTGCCGGGCGCGCCGGGCATCGGGCTGAAGACGGCTGCGCTGCTGATACAGGAATACGGCGACCTTGATACGCTGCTGGCCCGGGCAGGAGAGATCAAGCAACCCAAGCGGCGCGAGGCTTTGGTGGATCACGCCGATCAGATCCGACTGTCGCGCCAGTTGGTGACGCTGAAGGACGACACGCCGATCGAGTTGGACCTTGCCACGCTGGAACTGCGCGCACCTGAACCGGACACAATCATGGCCTTCCTGAAAGAGATGGAATTCCAGACCCTGATCCGCCGCGTGTCCGAAAAGCTGAAGGTCGAGGCCCCGGTTCTGGAAGTCGGCAAGGGCTATGAGGTTGCGGGCGCCCATGATGCTCCGGAAACCCAGGCGCTGCCTTTCGACACCTCGGCCTATACCTGCATCAGCGATGCCGTGACGTTGGAAAAGTGGATCGCCCGCGCCCGCGAACGTGGCTATCTGGCGGTGGATACCGAAACCACCAGCCTTGATGAGATGCAGGCCGAGATCGTCGGCATCTCTCTGGCCATTGACCCCGGTCAAGCCGCCTATATCCCGCTTCTGCACCGCACCGGGACCGACGACCTGCTGGGCGCGGTGACGAAGACGGAAGGCCAGATGCCCTTGGCCGAGGTTCTGGCCCTGCTGAAGCCGCTCTTGGAGGAGGATGCCGTCCTCAAGATCGGGCAGAACATGAAGTATGACATGAAGATCTTCGCGCGGCTTGGCGTTCATGTCGCGCCCTTCGACGATACGATGCTGATGTCCGGCGCGATGTATGCGGGTCTCAACAACCACGGCATGGATGAACTGTCCCAGAAGTACCTTGGTCACAAACCCATTCCGATCAAGGAGTTGATCGGCGCTGGCAAGACGGCGATCACCTTCGACAAGGTGCCGCTCGACAAGGCCGTGGCCTATGCCGCCGAGGATGCCGACGTGACGCTGCGCCTCTGGCAGGCTTTTAAACCAAACCTGCACAAGGCCAAGGTCACCACCGTCTACGAGACGCTGGAACGCCCGCTGGTTCCAGTTCTGGCCGAGATGGAGATGGCCGGGATTCAGGTGGACCGCCAGACCCTCTCCCGCATGTCCGGTGCC
>CANGHD010000215.1 GCA_947453525.1 Paracoccaceae bacterium
CCAAGACCGACGCTGCGGTCAAGGCGCAAGCCGATGCTGCCAATGCCAAGGCCGCCGCC
Organism: Paracoccaceae bacterium; assembly: GCA_947453525.1. Lineage (GTDB taxonomy): Bacteria > Pseudomonadota > Alphaproteobacteria > Rhodobacterales > Rhodobacteraceae > Stagnihabitans. Next base: position 60 of record CANGHD010000215.1, read on the forward strand.
GATGCCAAGGCCCAGGCGGTTGCCGATGCCCGCGCCAAGGCACAAGCGGACGCCGTCAAGGCCAAGGCAGTGGCCGACGCCAAGGCTCAGGCGGTTGCCGATGCCCGCGCCAAGGCACAAGCGGATGCCGCCAAGGCCAAGGCATTGGCCGACGCGAAGGCAATTGCCTATGCCACTGCGAAGGCCGACGCGGCAGCCAAGGCGCAAGCCGATGCCAAGGCAAAGGCCGATGCCCAGGCCAAGGCCTGCGCCGACGCGAAGGCCGCTGCCGAGGCGAAGTCCAAGTCGACCCCTCATGGTGACGGCGAACACTGACCGATCGCTGCGGCACGACCCTGTCGCAGCAAAACCCCGCCCGTTGTGATCAACGGGTCAAGCCGACCCATCGATGACCAAGGCCCGGCCTGATGCAATCAGGACCGGGCCTTGGTTCGCCCTGCTCGGCTGGGCGCCCCGGTCGGCGCAAAGGCGTCAAAGCCCGGCGATATAGCGCCGCATCGCCGCGTCCACGCCATGGACCCAGACGTCGGCCAAAGCCCCACCGAACCGCGCGACAAAGTCCGCATCCTGCGCCAGATTGCCATAGACCGCATCCATCCCGATCCAAGCGGCGGGATTGGTCCTCGCCTCGACCGCGCGGGCCTGCAGCAGGTCCCAGTTCGGATCGTTGGGGTCTATCACCTCGCCCGCCTCGGTCGTCCCACAGCAATAGCGGCACCACATGGCCGACAGAAGCGTCAGCCCTTCCGCCTTGCCGCCTGCGGCCAGAACGTCGCGGATCGAGGGCACGATGAACTTCGGCTGGCGGTTCGAGCCGTCGAGACAGAGCCGCCGCTCGGTATCGGCCACTTCAGGGTTCGAGAAGCGTTCGATGATCAAAGCCTTGTAATCGTTCAAGTCCTGTCCCGGCACTGGCGGCACGATGGGCAGGATTTCCCGGCTCTCGATCGCATCCAGAAACGCCGGGATCAACGGGTCCTCCATCGCCTCATGCACGAAATGGATGCCCTTGAGGCCACCCGGATAGGCGATGATCGCGTGGCCGCCGTTCAGGATGCGGATCTTCATTGTCTCAAACGCATGGACGGCATCGGTGAAGGTCACGCCGACCTTCTCCAGGGCCGGACGGCCGGCGGGGAACTTGTCTTCCAGCACCCATTGCCGGAACGGTTCGCAGGTTACCGGAACCGGGTCAGAGCCCAGCCCAAACTCCGAAGCCATGGCCCTTTCACGCGGCCCGGTCGCCGGCGTGATCCGGTCCACCATCCCGTTCGGGAAGGCGACTTCGGCCTTGATCCAGTCGGCCAAGTCCGGGTCAGACAGCCGCGCCGTGCCCACCACCGCCGCCTCTGCCACATGGCCGTTGCCCGGCAGGTTGTCACAGGACATCACGGTGAACGGCACAATTCGCGCCGCCCGCCGGGCTTTCAAAGCGGCGACGATGGCCCCGAATGCCGTGGCCGGGGCGGAAGGGTTGGCACCATCCGCCACGATATCGGGGGCGGTCGGGTCAAACTGGCCGGTCGAATCGACGAAGTAGCCACCCTCCGTCACGGTCAGCGAGACGATACGGATCTCGGGCCGCGACATGGCGGCAATCAGGCTGGCGTTGTCGGGCTCGACCGGAAGGAAGTCGATCATCGACCCGATCCGCCGCGCCGACTTGGCCTTTGGGTCAAGTTCGATCACCGTCGAAAGGCAGTCCTGCGCCTTCAGGGCATCGCGCATCCGCGCGTCAGGTGCGCGCACACCGGCCCCCAGGATGGCCCAGTCATGGTCCGACCCCAAGGCGAACAGGTCATCCAGATAGACCGCCATATGGGCCCGGTGAAAGTTGCCAAGGCCAATATGCACGATCCCGGGCTTCAGGGTGGACCGGTCGTAAGCGGGAAGAGAAGCTTTCATCGTCATGCCATCCAGTTTCCGCCGTCCACGCCGAAGCATTGGGCGACGATGTAATCGGCCTCTTTGGTGGCAAGGAAAATCGCCATCCCGGTCAGGTCCTGTGCCACACCCATGCGGCCAAAGGGCACCGCCGCCCCGACCTCGCGCTTCTTCTGGCCCGGCGCCTTGCCTTCATATTTGGCAAAGAAGGCATCCACCCCGTCCCAATGCTCGCCATCCACCACGCCCGGCGCAATCGCGTTCACGTTGATGCCATGCTTGATCAGGTCCTGGCCCGCGCTTTGCGTCAGGCTGATGACGGCGGCCTTGCTGGCGCAATAGACGCCGACCAGCCCCTCACCACGACGGCCCGCTTGTGAGGCCATGTTGATGATCTTGCCGCCTTCGCCGCGTGCCACCATATGACGGGCGGCGGCTTGCAGGCAGAACAGGGTGCCGAACACGTTCACACTGAACAGTCGTTCGTAATCGGCATGGGTGATCTCGACGATGGGCGAGGCCGAGAACAGCGCCGCATTGTTCACCAGGATATCCAGCTTGCCCAGCTTGGCCAAGGCTTCCGCAAAGCCCGCTGCGATGCTTTCGGCGCTGGTCACATCCATCTGCACCGCCACCGCGTGCGGCCCCAAAGCCGCGGCCGCTTGCGCTACCGCTTCGGCGTTGATGTCAGCCAGCGCGACCCGCGCCCCCTCGGCAATGTATGCGCGGGCAAATTCCAGACCGATGCCGCGCGCGGCCCCGGTGATCAGCGCGGTTTTGCCGTCAAGTCTTTGATTGGACGTTGTCATGACAGTGCCTTTCCATCCGAGCCAAAGCGATGCACCTTGCCGGGCCGGGGTGCCAGCCGGACCGCATCGCCATGCCGCAGTGTGATTCCGCCGCCGGCCCGCACGTTGATCGTGCCGACCTCCTTAGTTCCGACCTTGAGAAAGGTGTCAGAGCCGAGATGCTCCGACAGCCCCACCACGCCCGACCAGCCGCCACTGTCCACAATGTCGAGATGCTCGGGCCGCACCCCGATGGTGGTGGCCCCCAGCTTTTCCGCCTCGATCCCGGTGATCAGGTTCATCTTGGGGCTACCAATGAAGCCGGCCACGAAGGTATTCGCCGGGTGTTCATACAGTGTAAGGGGGCTGCCCACCTGTTCGATCCGGCCCGCGTTCAGCACCACGATCTTGTCGGCCATGGTCATCGCTTCGACCTGATCATGGGTCACATAGATCATCGTGGTCTTCAGGCTTTGATGCAGCTCGGTGATTTCCTGCCGCATGTTCACCCGCAAGGCGGCGTCGAGGTTCGACAGCGGTTCGTCGAACAGAAACGCCTTGGGTTCCCGCACAATCGCCCGGCCAATCGCCACGCGCTGCCTTTGCCCGCCGGAAAGCTGCCCCGGACGGCGGTCAAGGTAGTTGGTCAGGTTCAGCACCTTCGCCGCCGACTGAACCTTGGCCTCCTGCTGCTCGGGCGTCATGCCCGCCATCTTCAGCGGGAAGGCGATGTTCTTGCGGACACTCATATGCGGGTACAAGGCATAGCTTTGAAACACCATCGCCAGCCCGCGTTTGGCGGGCGGTAGTTCCGTCGCATCCGTCCCGTCAATGGTGATGCCACCAGAGGTGACATCCTCCAGCCCCGCAATCAGCCTCAAAAGAGTGGATTTGCCGCAGCCCGACGGGCCGACGAAGACAACGAACTCGCCATCCTCGATCCTGAGGTCAATCGAGGGGATGACATCCACCTCGCCAAAGCATTTCCGCACGGCGTTGAGAGTGATTTGTCCCATTATGTCCTCACTTCACCGCGCCAAAGGTCAGGCCACGGACGAGTTGTTTCTGGCTGAACCAGCCCAATATCAGGATCGGCGCGATGGCCATGGTCGAGGCCGCCGAGAGTTTTGCGTAAAACAGCCCCTCGGGTGAGGAATAACTGGCGATGAACTGCGTCAAAGGGGCCGCGTCATGCGTGGTCAGTTGCAGCGTCCAGAAGGCCTCGTTCCAGGCCAGAATGACGTTCAACAGCAGGGTGGAGGCGATGCCGGGCAGGGCCATGGGCGTCAGGACATAGAGGATTTCTGACCGCAGCGAAGCGCCGTCCATCCGCGCGGCTTCCAGAATTTCCCCCGGGATTTCCTTGAAGTAGGTGTAGAGCATCCAGACCACGATCGGCAGGTTGATCAGGGTCATCACGCCGACAAGGCCGGTGCGGGTGTCCAGAAGCCCCATGTTCTTGAAGCCCAGATACATCGGGATCAAGACGCCCACGGCGGGCATCATCTTGGTCGACAGCATCCACATCAGCAGATCCTTCGTTCGCTTGCCCGGAACAAAGGCCATGGCCCAAGCCGCCGGAATGGCGATCACCAAGGCCAGCAGCGTCGACCCCACCGAGATCACCACCGAGTTGAAGAAGTGCAGCGAGTAGTTCGACCGCGTCTGCACCTCGGCATAGGAATCGAAATTCCACGGCGAGGTCAGCATCTCGAACGGCGATTTGATCGCGTCGCCCTCGGTGTGAAAGCTCATCAGGATCGTCCACAGGATCGGGAAGAAGATCAGGAAGCCAATGCCCCATGCGGCGGCAGTAACGACGACTTTGGCGGGGGTTGAGGATTTGCGTGCCATGTTCATGCGTCCAGGTTCTTGCCAATCATCCGCATCACGAAGACAGCGACGATATTGGCGAGGATGACAGCGACAATCCCACCCGCCGAGGCGCCACCCACGTCGTTGCCGTACAGCGATTGTTGGGCGACAAGGTAGGTGATCGTGGTCGAGGCGGGGCCGCCGCCGGTGGTCACGGCAATCTCAGCATAGATCGACAGCAGGAAGATCGTCTGGATCAGGATGACGACCGTGATCGCGCGGGTCAGGTGCGGCAGGGTCAGGTAGATGAACCGGTTCATCCAGTTGGCACCGTCCATCTCAGCCGCTTCCTGTTGTTCACTGTCCAAGGATTGCAGGGCTGTCAAAAGGATCAGCGTGGCGAAGGGCAGCCACTCCCATGACACGATGCCGATGATCGACAGCATGGGCGCGTGGCCGAGGAAGTCATAGGGCTGCAGGCCCAAGCCCTTGGCGATATGGGCGAACATGCCGTTCACCGGGTTCATGAACATGTTCTTCCACACGAGCGCCGACACGGTCGGCATCACGAAGAACGGCGCAATCACCAGAACCCGCACCACGCCTTGTCCCCAGAACGGTAAGTTCAGCAGCAAGGCCAGCAGGATACCGCCGACCACGGTGATGCACAAAACCCCTACCACCAGCGCCACGGAATGCCAGACGGCGGTCAGGAAGGCGCGGTCGGTCAGGAAGTAGTAGTAATTGTCAAACCCGGCCCAGCCTTGGCGTTCGGGATGCAGCAGGTTGTAGACCAGAAAGCTGAAATAGACCGTCGTCACCAGCGGCACGATCATCCAGACGAACAGAAAGCCTACAGAGGGCGCCACCATGAAGCGGGCGGCAAGGCGCGAATGCTGGGTGGCCACGGCGAACCTCCGCAAATGTTGGGAATGGGGGTCTGGACCGGATCGTTTCAGCGCCGCAGGGGCGGTAACGAACCGGAAGCGAAAGAAACGGGGCCGCCCTTGGGAGACGCGGCCCCGTCCTGTCGGCTGGTTACTTGATGTAACCGGCCTTGGTCATTTCCGTCGTGGTCAGGTCTTGTGCCGCCGCCAGAGCGTCAGCCGCCGTGGTGGTGCCCGCCAAAGCCGCCGAGAACTGCTGGCCGACTTCGGTTGCAATGCCCGCAAACTCGGGGATCGCCACGAACTGGACGCCGGTATAGGGCAC
>CANGHD010000216.1 GCA_947453525.1 Paracoccaceae bacterium
CAAAGCGCGTCGGTCGTGTCGGGCGGGGTTGACCTTTCGGCCATCATCGGCGGTTTCACCGGCTTTTTTGCGCTGCACAACGCCGGGGCGCTGAGCGGGGGACAGGGCGTCACCCTGACCGCTGTTGCGGACCTGTCGCAGGTCAACATCGCCAATGACGGGGCGGTTCAGGGTCTGGGTGTCACGAAGGGTGCTGCGCTGGATCTGACGTTGAACCCGACCTCGCCGGCCGTGATCGCCAATACCGGCATGCTCAGCACTGCGGGCAGTGGAGCAACGGTTCATGCCAGCGGCAACGGCACGGTGACCCTGACCAACACCGGCAATATCCTGAACGCCTCGACCCTGCAGGACGCGATTGCGGTGGAGGGTGGCTTGACGCTGCGCAATGCCGGCCTGATCGAGGGCAATGTCAGCGCCACGCAATCGGCCAACATCTTCAACTCGGGTCGGATCGAGGGGAACATCACGCTGAATTCCTTCAACGATGTGGTGCGGGTCAGTGGAATCGTGATGGGCGATGTCCTGCTGGGCAATGGCGTCAACGCCTTCTGGCTGACCGGAGGGCGGATCATGGGCAAGGTGATGGGCGGGGCCGGGGCCGACAGTTACTATGTCGACCGGTCCGATGTGGTGATCGACGATCTGACCGGGGGGATCGACAAGGTCTATGCCTCGGTTGACTTCCGGTTGAGTGCGCGGGTCGAAAACCTGGTCCTGAGCGGGTCGCACGGGCTGGTGGGCATCGGCAACTTCCAGAACAACGCCATCAGCGGCGACGCGGGTGATGATACCCTGCGCGGCCTTGGCGGCAATGATGTGCTGAACGGCGGCGATGGCGACAACCGCCTGCTGGGCGGCTTCGGGCAAGACACGCTGAGCGGCGGCGGCGGCGACGATATGCTTGACGGCGGGGCAGGCAATGACGTGGTCAGGGTCGGCTTTGGCAATGACAAGCTGCTGGGCGGGCCGGGTGTCGATCTGCTCAGCTTCGAGGACATCACGAGTGTGGGCGGCGTCACTTTCAATCTGTCAGGCAAGACCGCGTCTTTCACCGATGCGGGGTCTCTGGCCATTACCGGGTTCGAGGGGGTCTTGGGCACGCTGTACGGCGACAGTTTGACCGGGGGCGCCGCTGCCAACCTGCTGATCGGCGGCGGCGGGGCGGATATGTTGTATGGCGGCGGCGGCGATGACACGCTGAACGGCGGGGCTTTGGGCGATACGATGGCGGGGGGGCCGGGGGCGGATGTCTTCCTCTATGCGGTGACCGCCGACAGCGCGCCCTTGGTCGGGGTCGATCAGATCGACGGGTTTCTGCCCGGCTCTGACGTCATGAACCTGACCGCGATCGATGCGGTTGCGGGCGGGGCTGACGATGCTTTCAGCTTCCTGGGGACTGGCGGGTTCACCGGCACGGCCGCGGAAGTCAGGTTTGAACAGGACGGTCTGGCCGGAACCACGCTGGTCGAGGTGCGGCTGGCGGGTTCCGTCGTCGATGACCTGCAGATCGTGCTGAGCGGCTTGGTCGCGCTGACCGCCGACTGCTTTGCCTTTTAGCCGCCGACCATGGTCTGAATGAAAGCCTGAATTTGCGGTGACTTGGCCCGCCTTTGGTCCATGTGAACGCCCCGGCGGTTCCGGCATTCTGGCTATGGGACGGAACACTTGGCCAAGCGCAGCAAACGGAGATACCATGAAACGGATCACAACTCTTGCGACAGTCGCCCTGCTTTGGGCTGGCGCTGTCAAGGCGAACGACTTTGCCACCTCGATTGCACAGGCTTACGCCGCCGCCGGCTATTCCAACATTGTCGTCCAGCATGTCCACGGCGATTGGCTGGTGACCGGCGATCTGGCGGGCCTCTCGCAAAGCTTCCTGGTGAACCGCAAGACCGGAGCCGCGACAGCGGTGGAACTGGCCTCGGTCCTATCCGGAGAGGACAGTGCCGGTCACGACCTTGGCGATGACCATGGCGTGGACGGTGCCGGTCATGATGCGGGCGATGACACCGGCGGGGATGACGCGGGCGGGGATGCCGCGGGCGATGACACCGGTGGGGACCACGGCGGCGCAGGCGGCGGTTCTGACGACTGAGGGCCGTGCCACGGCACAGGCAACAGGTGGTGCGTTTGGCGCACCACCTGTTTCTGGCGCCTCAGACCAGACCTGCGAAATCGGCGGCAGAGTGGCGTTCGGCCAGATGCGGCAGGTCGCCATAGGTCTTGTTGACGATGCGGCCACGCTTGACGGCCGGTCGCGCCTCGATCGCCTCGGCCCAGCGTTTCAGGTTCTTGTAGCTGTCCACGTCAAGGAACTCGGCCGAATTGGCATAGCTGCGGCCCAGAACCATCTGGCCATACCAAGGCCACACTGCCATGTCGGCGATCGAATACGCGCCCGCCAGCCACTCGTGTTCGGCCAGATGGCGGTCCAGCACATCCAGTTGCCGTTTGGTTTCCATCGCATAGCGGTTGATGGCATATTCGATCTTCTCCGGCGCATAGGCGAAGAAATGGCCAAAGCCGCCGCCGAGGAAGGGGGCGGACCCCATCTGCCACATCAGCCAGTTCAGCACCTCGGTGCGCTGGGCGCCCGAAGCGGGCAGGAAGGCGCCGAACCTTTCGGCCAGATGGATCAGGATCGAGCCGGATTCAAACAGCCGGACTGGTTCGGGGCCCGACAGGTCCAGCAGCGCCGGGATTTTGGAGTTCGGGTTGATCGCCACGAAGCCAGAGCCGAATTGCTCGCCCTTGGAGATGCTGATCGTATAGGCATCGTATTCGGCCGGATGGCCCGCTTCCAGCAGTTCCTCGAACAGGATGGTGACTTTCACGCCATTGGGCGTGGCCAGCGAGTACAGCTGGAAGGGGTGCTGGCCCTGCGGCAGGACCGCGTCATGCGTGGCACCGGCGATCGGGCGGTTGATGCTGGCGAACTGGCCGCCGTTGGCCTGATCCCAGGTCCAGACTTTCGGGGGAACATAGGGCGTGGTCATGGTCGATCCTTTGCGGCACCGTGCCGTCTGGCCGAAAGGTAAGCCATGTTCCGCCGCGCGACAATTGCGCGCGCTTGCAGGGGGGACTTGGGTGGTTACCTCAAACCCGCACAACCCGAACCCAGCAAGGAGAAGCCATGCAGTGCCCAATCGACGGGGAAACTCTTGTGATGACCGACCGCAGCGGGGTCGAGATCGACTATTGCCCGAAGTGTCGCGGCGTCTGGCTGGACCGGGGCGAGTTGGACAAGATCATCGAGCGCGCGACCCCGACGCTGCCCTCGGGCGCGGCCCCCTTCACGATGGGGCAGGGGCAGCGCCGGCGGGACGACGACGATGACGACCGCGACAACGACCGTCACAGCAAGACGCGGCGTGGCGGCCTTTTGGGCAATCTGTTCGACTTCTGATCCCGAAGCGCGCGGCTGACGCCCCCGGTTTTCGCCTGCCGGACCGCGTCAGGTCTGATCGCGGCCCGGAAAGGCGACCTTTGCCCAAGGGAACTGCGCGATCAGACTGCGGAAGACTGCGGCCAAAGCCGGTTCCATCGCCGCGTCGCGCGCCCAGTAGAAGGCTACCGCGTCAAAGGCGGGGTCGTCGGACGGGTTCAGGTAGCAGCAGCCAAGGCAGCGGGTTTCGTCGTCGTTCATCACGGTATAGGCGAAGGAATGGCCGATGGTGAACTCGCGCTGGTGCCAGGCGAGGTCGATGAGGTTCTCCTCCAGCGTCAGCCCGTCGGGCCAGGTCGCGCCCGGCTCCATCAGGCCGCGCAGGCGAGGGGCGGCGGCGATGACGGCGTCGAAGTCCTTGATGACGTCATGAATGGTCAGCATGCGCAGATGGAAGCCCGCACCATCGGCGCGGGCTGGGGGCGTGAAGTCCTTGGGGACGATTCGGCGGTTGTACATTGCGGTGACCCTTCTCGGACGCACTGCGATTCTAACCCGAACGGGGGCTTGGCCGAAGCGGTTTCAGAAGATGCCGCTTTAGACCGACCGCGTGATGCCGCCGTCGACGCGCAGATTCTGCCCGGTGATATAGCCGCCACCGTCCGAGGCGAGGAAGGCCACGGTGGCGGCGATTTCTTCGGATGAGCCATAGCGGCCCATCGGCACCGACTGGCGGCGCGCTTCGGTGGCGGGCAGGCTGTCGATCCAGCCGGGCAGGATGTTGTTCATCCGCACGTTCTTGGGCGCGAAGTCGTCGGCGAAAATCTTGGTATAGCTGGCCAATCCGGCGCGGAAGACGGCGGAGGTCGGGAACATCGCCGAGGGTTCAAAGGCCCACGCGGTCGAGATGTTGATGATGCTGCCGCCGCCTTGCGCCACCATGACGGGGGCGATCAGGCGTGTGGTGCGGATGATGGGCAGCAGGTAAACCTCCATCCCCTTGTGCCAATCCTCGTCGGTGATCTCAAGTATGGGCGCGCGGGGCCCGTGACCGGCGGAGTTGACCAGTACGTCGATCCGGCCATAGGCGGCCAGGGTCGCATCGACCAGCCGCTTGATGTCGTCGTTGGATTGGTTCGAGCCGGTGACGCCAATGCCGCCCAGTTCCGCGGCCAGTGCTTCGCCCTTGCCCGAGGAGGACAGGATGGCGACCTTGTAGCCGTCCGCCGCCAGCCTTTTTGCCGCCGCCGCCCCCATGCCGGAGCCGCCCGCCGTGATCACTGCCACTTTTGTCATCGTCATCTCCCGTTTGGCGTGACCCTGCCACTGGGGCAGGGTCGGGGGCAAGCGACTTTGCCCGCCTATTTGGTTGGCGCAGGTGCGCCACCCTCAAAGCGGTTGCCGTGCCGGTAGTCGCAGGGTGCCTCCTGCATTTGCAGGTGGAGACCGTTGCCGGTGTAGGGATGGGCGCGGGCGAGGTCCTCGTCGAAGTCGATGCCAAGGCCGGGGGCTTCGGGGGGCAGGATATAGCCATCCTCCCACTGCAGGGTGTGCTTGATCAGGGCGAGGTGGAAATCGCCGCCTTTCTGGATGGTTTCCGCCATCAGCAAGTTGGGGATCGAGACGGACAGATGGATATTGGCCGCCCATTCCACCGGACCGGCGTAGAGGTGCGGGGCCATTTCGGCGTTGAAGATCTCGGCGATGGCCGACAGCTTCTTGGCCTCCATGATCCCGCCCAGACGGCCGAGCGCGGGCTGCAGGATTTTCACGCCTCCGGCGCGCAGCAGAGTGCCGAATTCGGTCTTGGTGGTCAGCCTTTCGCCGGTCGCCAGCGGAATGCGGACATGGCGCGCGACCTCGGCAAACTCAAGCAGGTTGTCTGGCGGGATCGGCTCTTCGTACCACAGCGGGTTGTAGGGTTCGAGTTCGCGGCCCATGCGGATGGCACCGGGCGTGGTGAACTGGCCATGGGTGCCGAACAGAAGATCGGCCTTGTCGCCGACCGCCTCGCGGATCTTCTTGCAGAACTCGACCGAGCGGGTGATGTCGCTCATCGCCGGTTCATGGCCGCCGCGGATGGTATAGGGACCAGCCGGGTCGAACTTCACGGCGGTGAAGCCCTGTTTCACGGCCCGCGCCGCCGCCTGCGCGGTCATGTCAGGATTGACCCAGAATTCGGCGGCATCCTCGCCGGGTTCGGGATAAAGATAGGTGTAAGACCGCACCCGCTGGTTCATCTTGCCGCCCAGAAGCGCCCAGACCGGCCGGTTGCGCGCCTTGCCCAGGATATCCCAGCAGGCAATCTCAAGCCCGGAAAACGCGCCCATCACGGTCGGGTCCGGGCGCTGCGTGAA
>CANGHD010000217.1 GCA_947453525.1 Paracoccaceae bacterium
CCGGTGATGGATCCGCAGGGGAACAAGGCCGGCATCAGACCGGCCATGGAGGGCTTCTCCACCATCTCGCCCACCACCCGGCTGATCATCTGATGCACCGTGGCATAGGACTCCACGGCGAACAGCGAGGGCACCTTGACCGACCCCACTCGCGCGATCTTCGAGATATCATTGCGCAGCAGATCAACGATCATCAGGTTCTCGGCCCGGTTCTTCTCAGACAGCCGCAACTCTTCGGCCACTTCCGCATCGCGCACCGGATCGGCATCCCGCAAGGCCGTGCCCTTCATCGGGCGGCTCTCGATCCGCCCCCCTGCCTCGGTCCGCAGGAACAACTCGGGCGAGCGGGACACCAGCACCGGCACGCCCGGCCCGAAGTCGCAAAACGCCCCATACCCCACCGCCTGCCGCGCCCGCAAAGCGCCGTAGAGCCCCAGAGCCGAGCCCTCCAGCAGCCGGCTTTCCATCGGAAAGGTCAGGTTGATCTGATAGCAATCCCCCGCGCCGATATACTCCATCACCTTGGCAAAGGCCGCGCCATACTCGGCCCCCGAGACCATCGGCACCACCGGCGCAATCCTGACCCGCGCCTCGGCCTTTGCCTGCGCCAGCACCGCCGAAGTGTCCTGCGGCGCTTCATAAATCCCAAAGCACAGCAAAGGCCCCGCGTCCGCAGGCATCAGCCCGCCCAGACGGTCCTCCAAGGCATAACCCGCCTCATAGGCCATCCAGCCCGCCACCCAGCGCCCCTCCGCCCGCGCGGCATCCAGGGCCGCAAGTGCGGGAACGACATCGTCCGCCGCCCAAGCCTGCACGACCGACAAGGCCCCGTCAAACAGCGCCGCCCGCCCCTCCGGACCATGCTCAAGAAGGATCATGCCACCCCCGTTCCCCATCACTCTCCCGCCCTGACCTAAAGCGGAACCCAGCCCCGCGCCAGTCGCCGCTCCGCCGGTTTTTCCCCAAAACCGACGCCGAGCCCGGCAAATCCCCTGCCGAAAGCGTTAACCTCCTGTAAACTTCTATTCAGCGCTGGACAGGCTGTAAAATCGGCGCTTTCCTGCGCGGGGGCGGCAAACTGCCGTTTACCTTAAACAAGAACACGTCGAACCAACGGTTCGGAGGGGAAAAATGGCAGCGGACGGCTACAATGACAAGGACCACCATGAGGATCTGAAAGTCCTGCATGGCATGGGTTACGCACAGGAGCTCTCACGCTCCATGTCGAAGTTTTCAAACTTCGCCATCTCGTTTTCGATCATCTGCATCCTGTCGGGGGGGATCAACTCGCTGGGGCAGGCAACGTCGGGCGTCGGCGGGGCGGCGATCGGCATTGGCTGGCCGGTGGGCTGCGCCCTGTCAGCGGTCTTCGCGCTGTGTCTGGCACAGATCTCCTCGGCCTATCCGACAGCAGGCGGGCTTTACCACTGGGCGTCCATTCTGGGCAACCGTTTCACCGGCTGGCTGGCCGCCTGGCTGAACCTGCTGGGTCTGGTCACGGTTCTGGGCGCCATCAACGTTGGCACCTATTACTTCTTCTTCGGCGCTTTCGGCGCGCAGTTCCACATGGAAGACACGCTGGCGATCCGGGTGATCTTCGTGGGGGCCCTGACGGCGCTGCAAGCCATCGTCAACCATTTCGGCATCAAGCTGACCGCGAAACTGACCGACATGTCGGGGTATCTGATCTTCGTGGCCACTGCGGCTTTGATCATCACCTGCCTTGTCGCGGCACCCGGCCTGGATTTCGCGCGCCTCTTCACCTTTCACGACTACACCGGCACCCTGACAATGGCGGCTGACGGCACCCAAACCGGCAGCCCGGTCTGGCCTGCCACCGTCGGGATCGGGATGGGCTTCCTCTTGGGCCTGTTGCTGCCGATCTATACGATCACCGGCTATGACGCCTCGGCCCATACCTCGGAAGAGACGATGAAAGCGTCGACCTCCGTGCCCAGCGGCATGATGTCTTCGGTGCTGTGGTCCAGCGTGGTGGGCTATATAATGCTGTGTTCGTTCGTGCTCCTGATCCCGAACATGGATGATGCGGCCAAACAAGGCTGGAACGTGTTCTTTTGGGCGATGGATGCCCAGGTCAACCCGACCGTCAAGGTGATCCTCTACATCCTGATCTTCCTCTCGCAATGGCTCTGCGGTCTGGCGACCGTCACCTCGGCCTCGCGGATGCTGTTCGCCTTCACCCGCGACGGCGGACTGCCCTTCGTCTCCAAGGCGCTCGCCACGGTCAGCCCGACCTACCGCACCCCGGTGACCGCGATCTGGACCGCCTCGATCCTGTCGGTTCTGTTCGTCTGGCTGACCTCGGTCATCACCATCGCCGGGGCCTCGGCCTATTCCATCGTCGTGTCCTGCACTGTCATCTTCCTGTTCTTGTCCTTCACCGTTCCGATCGCACTTGGCCTTGTCGCCATCGGCAGTCCGAAATGGCCGGCGATGGGGCCCTGGAACATCGGCGTCGGCCTGTACAAGCTGTTCGCCGTGCTTTCGATCGTGGCTATGGCGATCATGTTCTTCATTGGCATCCAGCCGCCGAACGACTGGGCGCTTGAAATCACACTGGGCTTCATCGTTCTTGCTCTGATCGTCTGGGTGGTCTTTGAAAACCGCCGCTTCAAAGGCCCGCCGATCGGCGACGAGGTCAAGAAGCGCTCAGCCGCCATCGCCGCAGCCGAAAAGGCCGTGGGTCAAAAGGGCTGATATTCCGGTCCAGAATTGTGATAGGCCGGGGTCTTCCCCGGCCTTTTGCATAGGAGCCGCCATGACCTACCTGCTGATCAAAGCCGCCGTCTCCGGCATCCTGATCGCCCTCGCCTCCGAGGTGGCGCGGCGCTACGCAGGCCTCGGCGCGCTGATCGCCTCGCTTCCGCTGGTGTCGGTCATGGGCATGATCTGGCTCTGGCGCGACACCAAGGATGCGGCACGGCTCGCCGACCATGCCGCTGCGACACTGTGGTACGTCTGCCCCTCGCTGCCGATGTTCGTGCTGATCCCCGTGATGCTGCGGGCCGGTTTCGGGTTTTATCCAACGCTGGCTTCGGGCTGCGCGCTGACCTTCGTGCTATACCTTCTGACGATGTGGATCGGCCACCGCATGGGCTTGGCGCTCTGACCACAATCGCCCCTTGCGCCCCGGCTGGCCCCGGCTATAACCCGCGAAGTTTTGCGCGGCCGGGCGCTGAAAATAGGGGGCCATGATGCCGAAAAGAACCGATATCAAATCGATCATGATCATCGGCGCGGGCCCCATCGTCATCGGTCAGGCCTGCGAGTTCGACTATTCCGGCGCCCAAGCCTGCAAGGCCCTGCGCGAGGAAGGCTACCGCGTCATCCTCGTGAACTCCAACCCCGCCACGATCATGACCGACCCGGGCCTTGCCGACGCCACCTATATCGAACCCATCACCCCCGAAGTCGTCGCCAAGATCATTGAAAAAGAGCGTCCCGACGCCCTTTTGCCCACGATGGGCGGCCAGACCGGCCTGAACACCGCGCTGGCGCTGGCCGACATGGGCGTGCTGGCCAAGTTCAACGTCGAACTGATCGGCGCCAAGCGCGAGGCCATCGAGATGGCCGAAGACCGCAAACTCTTCCGCGAGGCAATGGACCGCATCGGCCTCGAAAACCCCAAAGCGATCATCGTCGCTTGCCCGAAACTGCCCACCGGCAAATACGACATCGCCGCCGGCGTCGCCGAGGCCGTGGCGGCGCTGGACTACGTGGGTCTTCCCGCCATCATCCGCCCCGCCTTCACCTTGGGCGGCACCGGCGGCGGCGTCGCCTACAACCGCGACGACTACGAAGCCATCGTCCGCTCCGGCCTCGAAGCCTCGCCCATGGCGCAGGTACTGGTCGACGAATCCCTGCTCGGCTGGAAAGAGTTCGAGATGGAGGTGGTGCGCGACACCGCCGACAACGCCATCATCGTCTGCGCCATCGAAAACATCGACCCAATGGGCGTCCACACCGGCGACTCGATCACCGTAGCGCCCGCCCTGACCCTGACGGACAAGGAATACCAGATCATGCGCAACGGCTCGATCGCCGTGCTGCGCGAGATCGGCGTCGAAACCGGCGGCTCCAACGTGCAATGGGCGATCAACCCCGCCGATGGCCGCATGGTCGTCATCGAGATGAACCCCCGGGTGTCTCGGTCCTCCGCGCTGGCCTCCAAAGCCACCGGCTTCCCCATCGCGAAAATCGCCGCCAAACTCGCGGTAGGCTACACCCTCGATGAACTCGACAACGACATCACCAAAGTCACCCCCGCCTCGTTCGAGCCCTCCATCGACTACGTCGTCACCAAGATCCCCCGCTTCGCCTTCGAGAAGTTCCCCGGCGCCGTCCCAAACCTGACCACCGCCATGAAATCGGTGGGCGAGGTCATGGCAATCGGCCGCACAATCCACGAATCAATGCAAAAGGCCCTCGCCTCGCTGGAAACTGGCCTCTCCGGCTTCGACGAAATCGCCATCCCCGGCGCCCCTGACCGCGTGGCCATCACCAAGGCCCTGTCCGAGGCCACCCCCGACCGCCTCCGCAACATCGCCCAAGCCATGCGCCATGGGCTCTCCGACGACGACATCAACGCCATCACCGCCTTCGACCCCTGGTTCCTCGCCCGCATCCGCGAGATCATCGAGGTCGAAGCCATCGTGCGGCAAAAGGGCCTGCCCCTCGACGCCACCGGCATCCGCAAGCTGAAGATGATGGGCTTCACCGACGCCCGCCTTGCCAAGCTGACCGGCCGTGACGAGGCGCAAATCCGCCGCGCCCGCCGCAACCTCGGCGTCCACGCCGTCTTCAAACGCATCGACACCTGCGCCGCCGAGTTCGAGGCGCAGACCCCCTACATGTACTCCACCTACGAAGTCCCCGCGATGGGCGACGTCGAATGTGAGGCCCGCCCGTCGAACGCCAAAAAGGTCGTCATCCTAGGCGGCGGCCCCAACCGCATCGGCCAGGGCATCGAGTTCGACTACTGCTGCTGCCACGCCTGCTACGCCTTGACCGCTGCGGGCTATGAAACCATCATGGTCAACTGCAACCCTGAAACCGTCTCGACCGACTACGACACCTCCGACCGCCTCTATTTCGAACCGCTCACCTTGGAGCACGTCCTCGAAATCCTGCGCGTCGAGCAGGAAAACGGCACCCTCCACGGCGTCATCGTCCAATTCGGCGGCCAAACCCCGCTGAAACTCGCCCAGGCGCTGGCCAACGAAGGCATCCCGATCCTCGGCACCACGCCCGACGCCATCGACCTCGCCGAAGACCGCGAGCGGTTCCAGCAACTCCTGCACAAGCTCGGCCTCAAACAACCCGTCAACGGCACCGCCCGCTCCCGGGATGAGGCCTTCGAGGTCGCCAAAACCGTAGGCTACCCCCTCGTCATCCGCCCCTCCTTCGTCCTCGGCGGCCGTGCCATGGAAATCATCCGCGACGACGCCCAGCTGGAACGCTACATCGCAACCGCCGTCCAAGTCTCCGGCACCTCCCCCGTCCTCCTCGACAGCTACCTCTCCAACGCCATCGAGGTTGACGTCGACGCCCTCTGCGATGGCAAAGCCGTCCACGTCGCCGGTATCATGGAACATATCGAGGAAGCCGGCGTCCACTCCGGCGATAGCGCCTGCTGCCTGCCCCCCCACTCCCTCAGCGCCGAAACCGTCGAGGAACTCAAAAAACA
>CANGHD010000218.1 GCA_947453525.1 Paracoccaceae bacterium
AGCCGCTTGCGCCAGTCGTAAATCTGCCAACGCGTGGTGCCGTGCCGGCGCGCAACATCGGCGACCTGAACCCCAGGCCGATAACTCTCCGACGCAATCCGCGCCTTCTCATCGTCGCTCCAGCGCCGTCGTCCCGACCGACCCTCGATCACATCGAGCCGACCCGCAAACCCATCTGGCGAGACGTCCATATAGCCGTCCATTTTGACGTCCACTCCCATGAAAACACGCCATCATCGCATGTTCAGGTGCCTCTGCGCAGAAGGGGGTCTGCCTGGCGCTTACGGAAGTTAACACCTTTTGGCCAGACAGAAGGAGAGCGGTTGGCTGCAGACATCATCGAACTGGCCCGACAATTTGGGCGCTATGGTTATCGCATGGCCACCGGCTTGCTGAACAACGCCGGCTGGCATGTGAACCGCAAGCGCGCGGAGCGGACCTGGCCGCGGGAAGGGCTCAAAGTTCCACTGAAGCAGGCGATAAAGGACCGGCTTTGGCTGAACGACGGATCCTGCGTCCGCCCGCGGCCAGAAGATCGCCAGCCTCCTTGATCCTGCCGGTCTCGACAGGCCGGTGACGGACTTCAGCACCCTGTGCGGTTGCCAGAATACTGTGCCCTTTCACATCAGACTGCCGAACCGGATCGAAACGACGGTTTTGTCTTTTCGATCATCTCTCGGAACCTTCGAGCCAGTTCTTTCCGGCGATAGGGCTTGGCAAGCAGTTCGATCCCAGGATCCGGACGGCCGTCCTTGTTGGTCGCGCTTTCGGAGTATCCTGACGTGAAGAGCACCTGCAGCCCCGGTTGCGCTGAGCGGGCCAAGGTGGCGAGTTCTCGGCCGTTCAACTCACCCGGCAGGACCAAATCGGTGAAGAGCAGGTCAAGGTCTTTGGTCACTTTGAGGATCGCCATCGCCATAGCGCCATCTGTCGCGGCGCTAACTCGATATCCCATTCCACTGATCAAATCCGATACGTGGGCCAGCAAGAGCGGGTTGTCATCGACGACCAGCACATGTTCACCCTTCCCGGCAAAGTCCGTGATTGGGGTCTCGGCGATGGCATCAGCGATCTCGGCACCACTCCTTGGCAGATAGAGGTTAACCGTCGTGCCCTGACCGGGCGCGGTGCGGATATCCACGTGGCCACCTGATTGCAAGATGAACGCGTGCACCATGCTCAGACCCATTCCGGTGCCCGAACCGCGTGGTTTGGTGGTGAAGAACGGCTCAAACACTTTCGCAGCCACTTCCGGCGTCATCCCTGTGCCGGTGTCGGTCACGGAAATCCGCAAGAAATCGCCTGCCGGCGCATCCGGTGTCGCTTCGGCGTAGGCTTGATCCAGTCTGACTTTGCCGCATTCAATCGAAAGCGTACCGCCGCCCGGCATGGCGTGGCGGGCATTGACGGCCAGATTCAGGATGGCTGCGTTCAAGCGGCCCGGATCGGCTTCGACCAACCAGAGATACGGCGGGATAATGACCTTTAGCGCAATGTTGGCGGGTAACGTCCGTTCGAGCAGGCGCTGGACCTCGCCAAATGACTTTGCGATGTCGAGCGTGTTTGGCGCACGCGGCCGCCTTCCAGCAAAAGCCAGCAAGCCTGCGGTCAGTTCAGCACCACGCTCCGCAGCGGTGATGATGACATCGGCGAGTTTCCGTCTGTCCTCGGGCAGACGGTTGTCGGACGCAAGTAGGTCAGCATTGCCAAGGACGATTGTCAGAAGATTGTTGAAGTCATGCGCGACGCCGCCTGTCAACTGTCCAATCGTCTCGATGCGTTCCATCTGCTTGGCACTCTCTTCGGCGCGACGCAGTTGTGTCACATCCTCAAGAATGCCGACCACCCGAAGAAGGTTGCCCCCTTCGCCGCGCAGTGCAACAGACCTTTCGCGCACAATTGCATAGCTGCCATCGGCGCGGGCCATGCGATATTCGGCGCGCCAACGCATCCCGTCGCCCGCACAGAACGCGAGGAAATCGTCAACCACCGCCTCGCGATCATCGGGATGGATGATGCTTGCCCAAGGCGAGGGGACTTTCTGAACGCCAACCCAGTCATGGCCAAAGGTGCTGCGCAGGCCGTCGGAATAGAAAATGGTGTGTCGCGTCAGATCGTACTCGTAGATCGTGTCAGCGGCGACATCGACGATAGCGCGCAGGCGTTGCGCTTCCTCGCGAAGGTTGGTCACGTCGGTAACGGTGCCGATCATGCGGGACGGCCGGCCGTCCGGTCCCGGCAAGGCGATCGACCGATCCAGAACGTGGGCGGTGCTGCCATCGGCACGCAGAATTCGGTAGCGCGAGGTCAAAAGCCCATGCTCATCCGGCTCTTGAATGGTTGCGGCAGTTGCCATCATCCTTTCGCTGTCGCCGGGATGCAGAATGGACACCCAGTCTGCAAGCCTGCGCGGAAAAACCTTCGGGTCGTAGCCGAAGTGCGTCATTCCTGCGTCGCTCCACGTCAGGTTGTCTTCGGCAATGTTCCAGTCATACACAACATCCTGCGATGCTCTCAGCGCCAGCCGATAACGCTCCTCGCTCTGGTACAGGGCGCGCTGTGCACGGATCTCTTCGGTTACGTCCCGATGGTGCATGCCGATCCCGTCGGGGGTGGCGTAGACATCAACCCTGCGGACCTTCTGCAGCGCCGGAACATCCACCAGCGCCGTGAACGCCTTGCTGTCCTTCAGCACCTGTTTCACGGGTTCAAGCAGTTGAGACGCGACTAGCGGAAAGACCTCTTGAAGCGTCGTGCCAAGCCATTGCGGGTCGGGGCCCTGCGACAGGGTAACGATCTTCATGGCTTCGGCGTTGGCATAGGTGAAGCGCAGGTCACGATCGAGAAGGAAAAAGGCGGCTGGCAGGTTCTCAACCATGTTGCGCAGGCGAAGCGCTTGCGCTTCTGCCTCATGCCGCATCGCGACGGCTTCACTGATATCTTGCACAACGCCGACAACGGCGGTGACCTTGCCGTCAGGTGCGATCACCGGGCGCTGCATGATCCGCACGGTTTTTTTCACACCATCAAGTGCCGTGATGACATACTCTGCCCCGATCTGCCTGCGCTCGCCATGAACGCGCGCTCGCGCCAGAAGCAGATCGGCCTGACCGTCGGCGTCGAAGCAATTCAGAAAGGTCGGCAAGTCGAATGGACCTCCGCGCATTGCGAAGATCCGCTGGATGCCCGACGTGACTTCAACCTCCTCGGATGCCATGTCACGCCGCCAGGCACCAAGCTGTGCAAGTTCGGTGGCCACACCGATAAGCGCCTGACTGCGGTTCTCGCGCTCGGCCGAAAGCATCGAATCGGTGACGTCCTGCATGAACCCGAAACGACGTGTGCCGCTCGCAAGGTCCGTACCAGCTGTCACCTTGATGTGGCGTGTTTCTCCGCTCGGACGCACGATGCGCAGAGGAAAGTCAACAATTTCGCCGGTTTCGCCGGACTGCTTCCGAGCGTCAAAGTACCGCTTCAGGTCGTCCGGGTGGATCATCGCCTGCACGTCTGCTATGGTGATCCTCCTGCCGTCGTCGGGCAATCCCAACAGCGTCAGCAACTCTGGCGACAGTGTGAAAATGCCGGTCTCGGCATCTGTCTCAAACGTCAAGCAACCGACATGCGCCATCAAACTCTTGATTTGTGCCAAGCGCGATACCGGACTGTCACCCTGCCCCCCCGGCGAAGGCGGCGGCCGAAAGAACGCCGACACCGATCGCGCTGACCGTCCGTCCCATACGATATCCGCGCGGCGCAGGTCAGCCTCCCATCTTGCCTCGCCCGGAGGTCCGATGCGCGCAATGCCGTCCCGTTCGGTCAGGCCAAGATCGGCCGGTGTGAGCGCCAGAATATCCACGCGCGGCATATTCAGGAACGCGCCGGCTGCATCGTTGCAGTCCATTATCCGGGCTTCGGTCGGATCACAAATCCAGACGGGATAAGGTAGCGAGCCTATTTGCGAGGTATTGAAGATCAAGGAGAAGCCTTCTGTACCGACAACAACGCAGGGGTGTTTTTCCTGCCTGCGAGGTACACCAATGGTAGTCAGCGGCGCTCAGACTGTCAACGCAGCCTCTGACGAGCGACAGGTTTTCACAATATTTGACAGAATTTCGACAATCAACCGAAATCCATTCGCTATTCCCGCTTTTCGATGAAGACATCCGTGTCGCCTTTGCCCAACCCGCAACGGCACCGGACCATTAAGTGCTGACGTGACCTTGGAAAGGAAAAGTCATATGAGCCATCATCTACGGGACAAAGCGCGCAGCGGCCATGTGAAGGCGCTCTGTGCGTGGGAACCCGACCGCACACTCGTGCAGGCTGCCATTGGTTCGGACGTATCGCACGATCCAGAATGTGTGCCAGGATCCGAAGATCCCCGTTCCATCTTTATGATCCCACCAGTCTCCGTAACTAATAGAACTCATTCAAAAGGAATAAACTGTTGAGCGCACAAGCACATTGCAAAGAAGCTTCCAGGTCCGGCAGTGCCTTCTCGGTACTGTTTGCCGACCCCCATCTTGTGATGGCGGAATCAATTTGCGGATTTATCAACGAAAAGCTTCATTGTTGCGCCAAAGGAGTTGACAGTCTGAGTGATGCGCTCGAAGCGGGCGACAGGGATCACTACGATTTCCTGTTCTATGACTGCACTTTGACCGGCTGCTTTGGTATCCGCGGGTTTCAACATCTGACTTCGAAATTTCCTGACACCGCAGTCGTACTGTTCAGCCACAGCGTGGATCACCAGTTTCTTGCCTCTGCGCTCGACCTGGGACTTCGGGGCTATTTGCCAAAGAGTATGCCTCTCAAGAGCTTGGTGCCAACCATCGAATTGTTGAAGTCAGGTGAAGTATTTGTCCCTGCCCAAACGATGGCGCAAATTCTGAAAGGCTCTGCAGAAGATCGTGTATCGGACACGCTTTTGACATCAAAGGAGGTCAATCTTCTGTGCTTGATAGAGGACGGTCTGAGCAACAAGCAAATCGGCGGAAAGATGGGTGTGACCGAAAACACGGTAAAGATGAAACTTCGGACTCTCTATCAAAAGATCGGAGCGAATAACCGCATGGCCGCCCTCAAGATAGCCAAAGATTTGGGTGAGTTCTGATCTCGACCACGTACTAACAGGGTACCCATGGGGAGTTCGCTGGTTACTTCCCGCCGGAAGTGCGCGTCAGTTAATTCGGTCGGTAAATGATCGCACCGCGTCCACAAGGCAGTTGAAGACCGCTGTAGCCTTCATCACGGCCCAAAGTCGAGATCGCCGAACACGTGAGCAACCGACCTCGCGCGGGAGACGGCGACATTCAGCCTCCGATGGTCCTTTTGCAGGAAGGTCATCGCCGTCATTCGGCTGGCTGCCCCGATCACCGGCGAGAACAGGATTACGTCACGTTCCTGCCCCCTGGAACCCGTCGACGGTGGCGACACGGAACATGGCAGCGTCCAGTTGAGTGGCAGGGATGGCGGCACGGATGGCCTCGTTGATGGCCAAAACCTGACCGCGGAACGGCGAGGTCATGTATCGACCCACTGAAAATCTGCTCATGCTACAAAGGAGAAGGTAGCAATGAGTGTGACGATGGAAGACAGCATCAAACGGTGGACGGCGAAGCGGAAGATGGCGCTTGTTGTCGAGATCATCCAGGGCAAGACGACGGTTGCCGAGG
>CANGHD010000219.1 GCA_947453525.1 Paracoccaceae bacterium
AGCCGCCCGAATGCACGTGAAACTTCTGTGACGGTCACAAAAACGCCAATCTGGTCGTCCATCGCCGCAGCCCTTCGGGCCGAGATTGCAGCGGGCAGCTATGCCCCCGGCGCCAAACTTCCGACCGAGGCGCAGTTGGCGCAACGCTTCGGCGTCAACCGCCACACGGTGCGCCATGCGCTTGGCTCACTGGCCGAGGCGGGGCTGGTGCAATCAAGGCGCGGGGCCGGGGTGTTTGTGACCTCGGTGCCGACCGACTATCCCTTGGGCCGCAGGGTCAGGTTCCACCAGAATGTGCTGGCGTCGGGCCGTACCCCCTCGCGTCGCCTGCTGCGCAGCGAGACCCGGCCTGCCAGCGGAGTGGAAGCCGAGGCGCTTGCGCTTCCCCCTACAAGCCCGGTGCATGTGATCGAGGGCCTGTCGCTGGCCGATGGCCAGCCCTTGGGCCTGTTCCGCTCGGTTATCCCTGCCACCCGATTCCCCGACTTCCCCGAGGCCATCGCCCGGCTGAACTCGATCACCGCCGCACTGGCCGAGGCCGGGGTGACCGACTATACCCGTGCCTCCACGCGGCTGACGGCCAAGTTGGCGGATGCGGTACAGGCGGGGCATCTGCAGGTTGCGCAAGGCGCGCCGCTGTTGCGGTCGGTGACGGTGAATGTCGATGCGGTTGGCAAGCCAGTGGAGTTCGGTACGACGTGGTTTGTCGGTGACAGAGTGACTTTGACGGTAATTCCCGAGTGACTGTCACGATCCCGTTGCGCGAATAGGATAGGAATCGCCAACCCACCCTGCCTGTTCGGCCTGCAACGGAATCCAGTGATGACCTTCCTGCCCCCTCTTCGCCTGACCGGTGCCCAGATTCTGCGCGATGGCGAGATGCAGATGCGGTCGATCGGGCTGGCGGATGGCAAGCTGACACGCGGACCGCTGCCAGAGGTGGACCTGTCGGGCTATCTGATCCTGCCTGGGATCATCGACCTGCATGGCGACGGGTTTGAACACCACATGGCCCCGCGCCCCTCGGCCCGGTTTCCGCTGCTGACCGGTTTGGCCTCGTTCGACCGGGAAGCCGCCTGCCACGGGGTGACCACGGCGTTCCTCGCCCAAAGCTGGAGCTGGGAAGGCGGCCACCGCGCCCCCGACCATTGCGAGGCGGTGTTGGCCGCGCTGGAGGCTTACAGGCCGCAGATGATGACCGACCTGCGCATCCAGATCCGGGCTGAGACGCATCTGGTCTCGGAAACCCAGCGGCTGATCGAGGTCGTGCGGCGCTTCGGTGTCAGCTACGTTGTCTTCAACGACCATTTGGAAGAGGGCTTCCAGATGTCGCGCGTGGCCCCCGGGGCGTTCGCGCATTGGGCGTCCAAGGTTGGCAAGACTCCCGAGGAACTCGCCGAGGCCATCCAAGTCGCCCGCGACTCCCGCAGCGAGGTGGCGCGGTCGCTGTGCCGCCTGGCCGAGGCGTTTGATGCGATGGGGGTCGTTTATGGCTCGCATGACGACCCGGACGGCGAGACGCGGGAGAAGTTCCGGATGATCGGCGCCTTGGTGGCTGAGTTTCCGCTGACCCTGCGCGCGGCTTCGGCGGCGCATGCGATGTTCAGCCCGGTCATCATGGGCGCGCCGAATGTGGTGCGGGGGCAGTCGCAGGCGGGCAATGCTTCGGCCACCGATCTGGTGGCGGCGGGGCTTTGTGATGCTTTGGTTTCGGACTATCACGTGCCGGCGCTGCCCTTGGCGGTGTGGTCGTTGGTGGACCGGGGTGTCATCGGGTTGCCTGCGGCCTGGGCTCTGATATCGTCCGGCCCGGCCGAGATCCTGCGGCTGACCGACCGGGGCCGCTTGGAGCCGGGGATGCGGGCCGATCTGGTCGTGGTCGACGCCGCCTCGCGCCGGATTGAGGCCACGATCTGTGGCGGCAAGCTGACTTATCTGGCAGGTGAGGCCGCGCTGCGGTTCCTGGCGCAGCCGAGGGTCGTTTCTGCGCTGACCGAAGAAGATCAGATGGCGGCTGAGTAGGATTGCACGCGTGCAATGCTGCTTAACTGATTGATATAAAACGATATCGCGATTTTTGTTAACCTTTGGTTTACCGGCGCTGACGCGGGCGGCGCTTGACAAAGGTTGCGGTGCGGGCAAGGTCGGGTCATGGATATCAGCCCTCTTACCCTCCGCCCCGGCCTGCCTGAAGACGCCGGACTGATCCGCGACTTCGTGCGGGCGACCTATGCCAAATGGGTGCCCGTCATGGGGCGCGAGCCGCTGCCGATGACGGCGGACTATGATTTGGCCTTGCAGAAGCATCGCTTTGTGTTGGCCTTCGACGGCGCGGCGTTGGCCGGGGTGCTGGAGACCGTGCCGGAGGCGGATCATCTGTGGGTGGAAAACATCGCCGTCAGGTCAGACCTGCAGGGCAGGGGGCTGGGGCAAAGGCTGCTTGGCCTGGCCGAGGCGCAGGCGCGCGACGCGGCTTTGCCGCAGGTGCGGCTGCTGACCAATGCCGCGCTGACGGCGAATGTGGCGTTTTACCAGCGCTATGGTTTTGCCATCACCGCGACAGAACCCTTTCGCGGCGGGTTTGTCGTTTGGTTTGCCAAGGGGGTCTAGCCCCTAGGCCTGACCCTCGTACTTCTCCAAAAACGCCTCGGCGGGCATTGCGCGGAAGTCGGGCAGGGCTTGGCGCAGGCGTTCGTGGCTCCAGTCCCACCAGGCCAAAGCCTGCATCCGGTCGGCGACCTGCGGGGTGAAACGGGCGCGCAAGGGCGTGGCGGGGATGCCGGCCATGATCATGTAGGGGGCGACGTCTTTGGTGACCACAGCGCCCGAGGCGATGATGGCCCCCGCGCCGATGGTGACCTCTGGCTTGATGATGGCGCCGTGGCCAAGCCAAGTGTCCGGACCGATCACCGTGCGACGGGATTTGCGGTGGGCGAAGAATGCCTGATCATCCGGCGCATCGTCCCAGTAAAGCTCTGACCGGTACAGGAAATGGTGCAGCGAGGCGTTGCCATAGGGATGATCGGTCGGCCCGATCCGGGTCAGCGCCGCGATATTGGCGAATTTGCCAACGGTGGTGTTGGCGATGTCCGCAAGACGGTCGCAATAGGCATAATCCTCGAAGGTCGAATGCTGAATGCGGCTGCCCTCGCCCACCTCGCACCATGCGCCAAATTGGGTATCGATCACTTGGGCACCCGCGTGAATCAACGGCTCGGTCGCGGAGAGTTTGGGCAAGTGTTCAGCCTTTGATCAGTTTGCGGCGGATGAGGCCCGAGAGCCAGTCCATGATGATGACCATCAGGACGATGAGGATGAGGTAATAGGCAACATCCTCCCAATCTTTCTGGGTGCCGATCGCCTGAGTCAAGAGGAGACCGATGCCGCCACCGACGATAGCCCCGATCACGGTGGCGCTGCGGGTGTTGGATTCGAGGTTGTAGAGCACCTGGCTCATCAGGATCGGCATGATCTGCGGGATGACGCCGAAGCGGGCACGCTGGATTGCGCCAGCCCCGGTGGAGCGGATACCCTCCACCTGCTTTTCGTCTATGTTTTCAAGGGCTTCCGAGAAGGTTTTGCCGAAAAGCCCGGTGTCGGTCATCATTATTGCCAAGGCGCCGGTCATCGGGCCCGGGCCAAAGGCGCGGACAAGGATCAGGGTCCAGATCAGGGCGTCAAGACCACGGATGAAGTCGAATATCCGGCGCATGGCGAAGCGCGGGACCGCGAAAGGCATCATGTTTGAGGCGGCGAGGAAGCTGAGCGGCAGGGCGATGATGGCGGCGCTGAAGGTGCCGAGGAAGGCCATCAGCAGGGTCTCGAACACCGCCCAGAACACGTCGCCGTGGTGCCACATCGAGTTGGTCAGGAAATCATGGGCGATCTGACCGATGTTGGACTGGCTGGCGTCGAGGCGCGGCTCCCACAGCGACAGGGCCACCAGCTGGCCGAAGCTTTTGCCATAAAACGGACTGTCGAAGGTGAAGAAGAACAGCTCCCATCCCGGGAAATAGCGCAGGGTTTCAACCTTGGACTTGGTGAAGTTCAGTTTGCCTGCCGGGGTGGTGATGCCGACCCGGGTGTCGGAGGCGCTGATCCAGTCGGGCAGGGGCTGCGGGGTGGTGAGGATGACCTTTCCTTCGGTCACGGCCAGTGCGATGGTGCCATAACCGGGCACGACGAAATGCGCGCCGCTGGCGTCGTAGGTGACCAGGCTGCCGCCGCCAAGGTCGATCCTGGTGGTGTCGCCTTGGGTTTTCACCCAGTCGGGCGCATAGGAGTAGCGCTGATCGCCGTCGATGGCCGAGGTCACGCTGCCGTTGCGGTTGTCGCGGGTGACGTGGACCTTGTAGCTCCAGAAATCGGACAAGAGGTTCTGCGCGTTGTCCATCCTGGCGCGCGAGGCGACACCGAGGATGTCGAACGATATGGCGGCATAGACCAGATAGGCGAAGATCACGGCCAAAATGGCGAAGCTCATCAGCTTGCGGCGTTCGAAGGAGGTTTCGATCCGGGTGATCAGGCTGGCGTCAACCATGGCGCGCTCCTTTGGTCAGGCGGGTGCGCAGCCAGTCGGAGGTGCGGTCGATGACAACGATGGTCAGGAAGAGGATGATGAAGATCGCCACGACCTGATCGTATTTGCCGGTGCCCCATTGCATGGCGATCTTCAGGTCGGCGCCGATGCCGCCCTGGCCCACGAAGCCAAGGATGGCCGAGGCGCGGACGTTGATCTCGAACCGCATCAGCAGGTAGCTGGCCCAGTTCGGGGCGACCTGCGGGATCACGCCCAGCCAGATGCGTTGGCCCCAGGTGGCCCCGGTGGAGGTCAGACCCTCGACCGGCTTGAGGTCGGCGTTCTCGGCGGCCTCCGAGAACAGCTTGCCCAAAGCACCCGAGGTGTGGATGGAAATGGCGATGACGGCGGGGATCGGGCCACCGCCGAGGACGTAGATCAGCACAAGAGCGATCACGACATCGGGCAAGGCGCGCAGGGCGTCCATCGTGCGGCGGAACACCGGCGTCAGGCGCGGTAAGGGGGCAAGGCCGCGGGTCGACATCAGCGACAGGAAAGCCGCGCAAAGCCCGCCGACGAGGGTTGAGACGGCCGCGATGTTCAGCGTCTCGATCAGCGAGGGGATGAAGTGCAGCGCCAGACCCGGCACATTGGCGCGGTCGGCCCAGCCTTCGGACAGAATCTCGGACGGGAAGGCGCCCAGCATGGGCAGCCCGTTCAGGAAGCCGCCGGCGTTTCGGCCTTCGGCCAGATGGAAGCCACCGGACAGAAGAACGATCAGCAGCACCAGAAAGATTGCGCTGTAGATCCGCTTCTGGCGGACCATGTTCAAGTAAGACTGGTGCGGACCGCTCACATCAGGGCGCTTGCCCGGTTGCGGTCCGAAGGCTGCGTCAACCATGGGGCCCCCAGATGGAAAGTGCCGGGCCCCTTGCGAGGCCCGGCGGAAGGTGTCGAAATTACTTCTTGTCTTGCAGTTTGCGGGCTTCCAGGATGCCGGCATAGATCGCCGCGTCAACCGGGACGAAGTCCTTCAGATCGCCGCCGTTGACGGACATCGCGCAAGCGTGGTCTTTTTCCGGCAGGTCAGCGGTGACAG
>CANGHD010000220.1 GCA_947453525.1 Paracoccaceae bacterium
ATCGAGACGATACCCACCAGACGGGTATCGGCGGTTCCAATGGCCTCGGTATAGCTGTTGCTCAGCTCCACTTCCGACAGATCGATCCCGATCTTCTCACCCTCCGGGGCGATCCGGTCGACCAGAAGCGCCGTGATCGCATTCTTCAGATCGTCCGAGATATGGGTGAAGCGCACCGCCGCCGCCTTGTTGGTGACGGCAGGCAGGTCAATCGTGACCTCGATGGTCGAGACCATATCCATACCTGCAAAGGCCGGACCAAATGAAACACCGGTCAAAAAAAGACCGGCCAAGGCGGTTGAGAACACGAAACGGGGCATGGGATGTCTCCGGGGCAGGGCCGGGCTCCGGGACGGAACCGGCGCGATGGATCCCCCATAAGTCAATTGCCGTCGTCTTGGGCTGACTTGGATCAAGTGCGGGCGCGCAAAAGTCGACGGCGACCGCATCGCTTTCCCTGTCGCTTTTCCCGCTCAAGATCCTGTGATGGCATACATGGATCAGTGCGAACCGCCGCAAATCAAGGCAGGGTCGGATCATGACGGATCGCTACAACCCGTCATTTTGTTGCGAGTGTTGATCACGTAACGAGTGCTGATGAAGTGTCGCCGGCCGAAGGTGTCCCGCTCGTCCCCCGGCCCCGGCGACGCTTCATCTTTTCCCGCTCCGGGCTCCATAGCCCCCCGTCCATGCCCATCGACCCAGATCCCGACCCAGAGCCGCGTCATGCGGTTCAGCGCAGCAAGGGGCCGTCGTGGTCCAGATAGGTCCGGTCAAAGTCTGCGAAGGCCACCAACCCGTCGAAATTGTCGAAATGCACATGGCCGTTCTGAAAAGTCACCAGACCGGCCTCGCGCAACTCGCGCAGCACCCGGTTGACATGGACGGCGCTCAGCCCCAGCGCATCGGCCATCAGATACTGCGACAAGGGGCAATCAAACCCGGACTTGTCGCCCAGCCCCACCAGCCGCAGCCGTGCCGCAAGCTCCAGCAGGAAATGCGCCGTGCGCTCGGCGGCATTGCGGCGGCCAAGGCCAACCAGATGCTCCACCAGCATCGCCTCATCGCGCGACGCCGCCCAAAGCACGGCCGTGGCCAGACGCGGCGTGCGCACGAAGACATCCAGCAGATCCGAGGCGTGAACCTCCGCCGCTTCGACCTTGGTGATGGGTTCCACGTTGTGATCCGAGGTGCGCAGCAGGACGGAACGCAGGCCCAGAAAATCACCCGGGATCTGGAAGTCGACGATCTGCCGGGTGCCGCCCGACAAAAGCTTGTAGGAACAGACCCAACCCTTTGTCAGGATATAGGCCGTCTGGTCCTTCTGGCCCTCATGCACCATGTCGCGCCCGGCTGGAAAGCTGCGCCGCCTGGCATGCAGGTCGCTCAGCACGGCCAGATCACTTGGCGCAAGCGTCACAAATGCAGACAGCTTGCGGGCAAAGGGATTCTCCTGCACCGCCATAAGCGATCCTCACTCTTTAATGCTATGTGCACCGGGAAGGCACCAATCCACTCGGACCATGATCAGCACTTCCGAGCCCCAACACTAATCCAGATTAACCAATTCGCAAGATAGTCTGCCAATGTGACGGGATCACAGGCCCTTTGCTGCCACCCGGTCAGCATGGCATCGAAAAGTGGAAAGTCGAATCAAAATGCAAAGCACTTCGGATGTAGCAGGCCTTGCCGCGCTCGCCATTTGCGAATCCCTCTTGCTCGCCCTGAATGACCGCAAGGTCCTTCCAGAAGGCGAGATCACGGGCATCCTCGTCGATGCCGCCGCAGCCCATACCAACGCGCCCGCCGGGCCGGCTCGGGCGGCGACGCACAAGGCCGTGGCCGCCCTGATCCAGACGATCATCGACAGCGGCAATTCGGTGCGCAGAAGTTGACCTCAGGCTGACGTTTTCCGGCGGCTGACTTAGGTTAGCGCGCGGAATTCGGCAAAGGTCCAGACAGGATCGTGGCCCGGCATTGCTTGGGCCGCCCTCCCTTTTCCCTGATTGAAGGAAGCCTGACATGGCACGCGATTCCAACGGCACCGACCTTTCCGCCGACTATGACGCATTGCTGGCGCAACTGACGGCGATGCGCGAAGAGATGAACAAACTGGCCACCCAGGTCGCAGCCACCGCCTCCGAGCGCGGGGCGGCGGTGGCCGATACCTTGACCCAAGGCATGCAGGACGCCCGGACCTATGCCAGCCGCAAAACCCATCAGGCGGATGTGCAGATTGAACATGCGGTCGCGGCAAACCCCTATCTCGCGCTTGGCCTGGCGGCGGGTCTTGGCCTGCTTCTGGGGGCCGTAACCCGGCGTTGAGCGCATGGCACGCTTTGGCGGGCCTTTGCTGCGCTGTGTTGTCCTGGCCCGGCTCGCGCTTCGCGGCGTGTTGGCCGGGGTGATGCGGGATGTGGGGCTGGTGTCCTTGGCTGCGGTTCTGGGCTTGGCCGGGTTCGGGTTCCTGCTGGCCGCCGGGTTCGGCCTTCTGGCCGATTTCCTTGGCGTGATCGCGGCCTTGGCGCTGACGGGGGTTGGCCTTTTGCTGCTGGCGGGCCTTGTGCTTCTCTTGCGGCGCAAGGAGCCCGTGGTGGTGGTCGTGTCCGCGCCGGCCGCAAATCCGGTCTCCGACCCTGTGGCGCAGATGGTGTTTGACCTCAGCTTCCGTCTGGGCCGTGAGCTGACGCGGCGCAAGGACTGACGGTCAAACCCCACACCCGCATCTCACCTGTGGCGAAGATCAAGCGCCCGGTCGGAAAGGCCGGGCGCTTTTCCCTCGTTACGGGCAGGCCGCCGAATAGCGCGTGCCATCGGACCGTTGATAGAGGCAACCGCCCTTGGGGTCTTTCCCCATCAGGCTGGCCGCCGCCAGACCCACCGCGCCGCCGATGGCAGCGCCCTGGATCGGGTTGACCGGCGTGACCAGTGCGCCAATCGCGGCCCCGCCCGCCGTGCCAATCATCTGGTTGTTCGTCAGGCCCATATTGGTGCCGTCACATCCGGCCAAAGCCGCCAAAACCGGCAGGCCCATCAAGATTTTCCGCATCATCGCTCCTGTTCCGGCAGCCATGTTCGCTGCCATTGCCAGACAACGCGCGCCTGTGGTTTTGGTTCCCGGGCGCTGCAAACGCCCCGCTGACCTGCATCAGTGCGGCCTTAGCCGCTTGTCACATAGATCATCCAAGCCCGTGCCAACCGTCACCCGGGCCAACCGTCACCCGGGCCGGAGAACCAGCATGAACCGAACCGTCGCCTATGGTCTGATCCTTGCTTTGGCTGCCCTGGCAGCGGGTCTGGGCTATCAGGTCTATCAGGACCGCCAGCCCGCCACCGGCATCAAGATTGACATCGGCAAATCCGGTGTCTCGATCCAATCGCAATAGGGCAGGGCGCAGCGCCTGAGCCCCCCTTGAAAGGCCTGTCCCATGTCACTCGGCACCATCCTCGTCGTCCTTCTGATCATCTTCCTGCTCGGCGGCTTCTCGGGCCGGTTCGGCGGCTATGGCTATGGCTATGGCAATGGCGGCATCGGCGTGATCGGGGTGATCCTGATCGTGGTCGTCGTTCTCCTTCTGACCGGAAGACTGTAAGCTGCCCCAAATCCCAACGCCCCTGCCACAGCTCGAGGACCCCATGCCGCAATCCCCCACCGTCAACCGCCGTCTTACTCTGGCAGAGCGTCCCATGGGCGCCCCCACCCCGGCCACCCTGCGGATGGAAAGCCAGCCCCGTCCCACCCCCGGCGCGGGAGAGATGTTGCTGCGCACCGTCTACCTCTCTCTCGACCCCTACATGCGCGGCAGGATGAGCGACGCACCCTCCTACGCGCCGCCCGTCCAGATCGGGCAGGTCATGGTGGGCGGCACGGTGGCGCAGGTCGTCACCTCCGACGTCGCGGGCTTTGCGGCGGGCGACTGGGTGCTGTCCTACAACGGCTGGCAGGATTACGCCGTGTCCACCGGCGCAGGCGTGCAGAACCTTGGCCAAACCCCGCACAACCCGTCCTGGGCCTTGGGCATCCTCGGCATGCCCGGCTTCACCGCCTGGGCCGCGCTGACCCAGATCGGCAAACCGAAACGCGGCGAGACCCTGTGCGTCGCCGCCGCCACCGGCGCCGTAGGCTCTGTCGTGGGCCAGATCGGCAAACTGATGGGCCTGCGCGTGGTGGGCGTGGCCGGTGGCCCCGACAAATGCGCCTATGCCACCGAAACCTTGGGCTTTGACGCCTGCATCGACCACAAATCCCCCGACTTTCCCGCCCTTCTGAAAGCCGCCGCCCCCGCAGGCATCGACATCTATTTCGAGAACGTCGGCGGTGCGGTCTTCGACGCCGTCCTGCCCCTGCTCAACACCGCCGCCCGCATTCCGGTCTGCGGCCTAATCTCGCAATACAACGCCACCGAAACCACCGGCACGTCGGACCGTCTGCCGATCCTGATGGGCCACATCCTGCGCAAGCGCCTGACCTTCCGCGGCTTCATCATCTTCGACGACTTCGGCCCGCTCTACCCCGACTTCGCCGCCGCCATGTCCAACTGGATCGCCGCAGGCCAGATGCACTACCGCGAGGATATGGTCGACGGCCTTGAAAACGCCCTGTCCGCCTTCGTGGGCCTGCTGAACGGCGAGAATTTCGGCAAGCGCGTCATCCGCGTCGGCTGAACGGGTCCCAACGCGGGGGCTTGACGGAGCCCCCGCAACCCTTCAGACCCAAAGCGCTTTCAACACGCAGGGGGCGTCGTGGAATATCTCGATCAAAGCCTGAAGGGCCTCTTCACCGACCTGCACACTTCGGGCCATTGGCCCGACCAGAAGGTCATCTCCGACGCCATCCTTCTGGCCCCCGCTGACGAAATCCTCGCCGCCTACGATGCCGCCAAAGCCAAGGGCCCAGTCGACCTGCAAGCCTTCTTCGCCCGCTGGTTCCGTCCCGTCAGCAGCCAAGAGGGCAGCTACCGCACCAACCACGCGCATTCCCCGGTGGAGCATCTGCAGGCCGTCTGGTCGCACCTCAAACGCCCCGCCGACGACCCCACTGAACGCTCCACCCGCATCCCCCTGCCGCATCCTTACGTGGTCGTCGGAGGCCGCTTTCAGGAAGCCTACTACTGGGACAGCTATTTCACCCAACTTGGCCTGTTGAAATCCGGCCAAACTGACCTTGTCGCCGATATGCTCGACAACTTCGCCCATGCCATCGCCACCATCGGCCATATCCCGAACGGCTTTCGCAGCTATTTCCTGACCCGCTCGCAGCCGCCCTTCTTTGCCGCCATGGTGCAGGACTATGGCCGCGCCACCGGCAACCTTTCTGCCGCCTATGCGAAATACCTGCCCGCCATGAAGGCTGAATACCGCTATTTCACCACCTCGGCCCATACGGTCGGTGGCCTCGCCCGCTATTGGGATGAGGCTGACGGCCCAAGGATCGAGATGTATGGCACCGACCTTGGCTGGATGCACCACACCGAACAGCACCCCGATTTCTTCCGCGACCTGCGCGGGGCCTGTGAAAGCGGGTGGGATTTCTCCTCGCGCTGGCTGACCGATCCCGCCGATCTTGGCACCATCCGCACCACCAAACTCTG
>CANGHD010000221.1 GCA_947453525.1 Paracoccaceae bacterium
TGGGTGGACAGCAGGGCGAAAAGTTCGCCGGTCATGTAGGTCTGGAAAGACACCACTTCTCCGGCCGACACCTGAACCCATTTCGAATGCGTGCCGGGCAGGCAGAACACCCCGTCGAAATTCGGATGAAGGGCGAGAGCACCTGCCAGTTGGGTTTCCTCGCCGCGCATCACATCGGCGGGTTTGTCTTGGCTGAGGCCGGGTGCAATCCGCACGTCAAGCCGGGGGTCGTGGGTGGGCACTAACGTGAGACCCGCCGGATCTGTCGGTGTGCAGGGGACGGCACGATATCTGGCCTCCGTCCAGCCCTGCCGGGCGCCCACCATGCCGCAGGCGAGGATCAGGGTACGGTCCACCAGCCAAGGGCTTACGAGGTCCAGCAAGGCCGCCTCGAACGCGTCCGGCTGCAGTTTGCCCATGCCCTTGTCCGACTCGGCGTGGGCCAGGATTTCGCCCCCTCCCATGGACCAGGCGCGCAGGTTCGACGTGCCCCAGTCGACGGCAATCCAGTGTGCTGCCATGTTCTCCCCCTCGGTTAACCCGAGTTTTGCCCTTTCCTGACCGCGCGCGCAATTGCCGCTTTTGCCAAATTGCGCGCCGGTTTGGCAGATGGCTCGGCAAAGCGGCAGGGGCGACTGGCGCTATCGCCAGAGAGGCTCTGGACCTAACGCGTTGCTTGAGGAAGGCGGATGATACAGTTCATGCGGTGACGGCTGCCGGGCTCTGACCCCGGTCCGATTCGCCTATGCCAACGGCACTTGATGGGAGACCCCTATGAACACGATGACCAATGACCTGAGCGGCGTTGTCGCTGCCGACCGTGCCCATGTCTGGCACCACCTGAGCCAGCACAAGCAGTACGAAACCGTCGATCCCCGCGTCATCGTAGAAGGCAAGGGCCTGCGGGTTTGGGACGCCAAGGGCAAGGAATACATCGACGCGGTGTCGGGTGCGGTGTGGACGGTGAACGTGGGCTATGGCCGCGAAAGCATCGCCAAGGCCGTGGCGGATCAACTGATCAAGATGAACTACTTCGCAGGATCGAACGGCACCGTCCCGGGCGCGCTGTTTGCCGAAAAGCTGATCACCAAGATGCCTGGCCTGAGCCGCGTCTACTATTCCAACTCGGGGTCGGAGGCGAATGAGAAGGTCTACAAGATGGTGCGCCAGATCTCGCACCGTCACCATGGCGGCAAGAAGAACAAGATCCTGTACCGCGAGCGGGATTATCACGGCACCACGATCGGCACCTTGGCCACTTCGGGCCAGTTGCAACGGGCCGAGCAATATGGACCCTATCCCGATGGTTTCGTGATGGTGCCGCATTGCCTTGAATATCGCAAGCAGTGGGACGTGGCGAACTATGGCGAGCGCGCCGCCGATGCCATCGAGGAAGTGATCCTGCGCGAAGGCCCCGACACGATTGGCGCTTTGGTGCTGGAGCCGGTGACGGCGGGCGGTGGCGTGATCGTGCCGCCGAAGGGGTATTGGGAACGGGTTCAGGAAATCTGCAAGAAATATGCGATCTTGCTGCACATTGACGAGGTCGTCTGCGGCGTGGGCCGGACCGGGCTCTGGTTCGGCTACCAGAACTACGGCAT
Organism: Paracoccaceae bacterium; assembly: GCA_947453525.1. Classification (GTDB taxonomy): domain Bacteria; phylum Pseudomonadota; class Alphaproteobacteria; order Rhodobacterales; family Rhodobacteraceae; genus Stagnihabitans. The sequence goes on from CANGHD010000221.1 coordinate 1,602, forward strand.
CAAGCCCGATTTCGTGACGATGGCCAAGGGGGTGGCCAGTGGCTATGCCGCGATTTCCTGCACCGTGACGACGGAAGAGGTCTTTGGCATGTTCAAGGACGATGCGGCTGACCCGCTGAGCTATTTCCGCGACATCTCGACGTTCGGTGGCTGCACGGCAGGCCCGGCGGCAGCCTTGGAGAACATGCGGATCATCGAGGACGAGAACCTTCTGGACAACACCCTGCGGATGGGCGCGCGCACGATTGCGAACCTGCAGGCGCTGATGGAAAAGCACAAGGTGATCGGCGATGTGCGCGGCGCGGGCCTGTTCTGCGGCGCCGAACTGGTGGCCGACCGGGTGACCAAAGAGCCAATGGATGAGAAGAAGGTGGCCGCCGTTGTCGCCGATTGCAACGCCAATGGCGTCATCATCGGCATGACCAACCGCTCGATCCCCGGGCTGAACAATACCCTCTGCCTGTCGCCCGCGCTGATCGCTACCGCGGACGACATCGACGCCATCACCGGGGCGATCGACAATGCCTTGACCCGGGTATTTGGCTGAAGCGCGGGCTTGAACGTCTGACGACGGAAGCGGGGGTTTCACACCCCCGCACCCCCCGTGGGACGTTTGGACCAGAATGAAAGGGGGCGCGGTCGAAAGGCCGCGCCTCTTGACTCTGTGAGGGTCCGGGGGGCCAATCCGCGCTCAGGAGGACCCCATGGCCACGATCCCGCCCGAAGCCTTTGTGCTGCCCGCTGCCGAGCGGGGCAGCCTGCAACAGCGAATCCGGCAGATGGTGACCGAAGGGGTTCTGTCAGGCCGCTTCCGGCCGGGAGCCAAGATGCCCTCGTCCCGGGGCTTGGCGGCGCATCTGCAGGTCAGCCGATTGACGGTCACCTTGGCCTATTCGGAACTGGTCGCGCAGGACTATCTCGCGGCGGCAGGTCGGTCTGGATACTTCATTTCGGACAACGCGCCTTTGGCCAGCGAATTGCCGGCGCAAGCCATGCGGGCCGAGGCCGCCGAGTTTGGCCGGATTGCCGGGCGCTTCTCGGGCCGGCGCGGGGTCGAGCGGCCGGATGACTGGGAGCGCTATCCCTATCCTTTCATCTATGGCCAGGCCGATCCCAGCCTGTTCGACCACCAGAACTGGCGGCTCTGCGCCGTGCGCGCCTTGGGGCGGCGCGATTTCGCGGCCATGACAGCGGACTACTATGAACGCGAGGACCCGCTGCTGATTGAATATCTCTTGCGCCAGATCCTGCCCAAGCGCGGCATCGCGGCGCGGGAGGACGAGGTGCTGCTGACCATGGGCGCGCAAAATGCACTGTGGCTGGCGGTGGCCTGTCTGCTTGGCCCAGGGCGCAGGGCCGCTATGGAAAACCCCGGCTATCCGGGTTTGCGGGCGATCCTCGGCGCCTCGGGGACCGAGGTGCTGTCGGTTGATGTCGATGCGGACGGCCTGCCGCCCGATGCGATCCCCAAGGGCATGGATGTGGTCTTCACCACCGCCTCCCATCAATGTCCAACCAATGCCACCATGCCGGTGGAGCGCCGCCGCGCACTGCTGGAGGCGGCGGGGCGGGATGGCTTCGTGATTGTCGAGGATGACTACGAATTCGAGATGTCTTTCCTCAAGCCGGTCTCGCCCGCCTTGAAGTCTTTGGACGCCGAAGGCAGGGTCGTCTATGCCGGATCCTTCTCGAAGTCCGTGTTTCCGGGCATGCGGTTGGGATATCTCGTGGGCCCACCCGGTTTCATCCGCGAGGCGCGGGCGCTTCGATTGATGAGCCTGCGCCACCCGCCCGGCCATATCCAGCGGACCATGGCCTATTTCCTATCGCTCGGCCATTATGACACCTTAATCAACAGGATGCGCAGCGCCTTTCGCAAGCGTCGGCAGGTGATGGACGAAGCCATCGCCGCCCATGGCCTGACCGTAGCCGGGCAGGGCGGTTTCGGCGGCTCCAGCTTCTGGATGCGCGCCCCGGTCGATACCGAGGATCTTGCCGCCCGGCTGCGCGCCGATGGCGTCCTGATCGAACCCGGCCGCACCTTCTTTGATCCGGCGCGAGAGGATCGCACCCATTACCGGCTGGGCTATGGCTCGATCCCGCAGGCCCGCATTGCGGAAGGGATTGCGCGGATTGCCGCCGCGATCGGCTAGGCAGCGGCAGGATGGGCCATTGGCCCATGCTCCGGGCGCGCCTGCGGCTGGCTTCTGGCCTTATGGCGGGCGCGGCTCTGGACCTAAGACCCTTTCGGCCCTAGGGTTAGAAGCGCCGCAAGCCTTGAAGGAGCCAACCCATGCGCATGACCACCGAAGAAGCTTTCGTCAAAACCCTGCAGATCCACGGCATCAGCCATGTCTTCGGTATCATCGGCTCGGCCTTCATGCCGATCAGTGACATTTTCCCGAAAGCCGGCATCAGCTTCTGGGACTGCGCCCATGAAGGCTCGGGCGGGATGATGGCGGATGGCTTCACCCGCGCATCCGGCAAGATGTGCATGATGATCGCGCAAAATGGCCCCGGCATCACCAACTTCGTCACCGCCGTGAAGACCGCCTACTGGAACCACACGCCCCTGCTACTGGTCACCCCGCAGGCTGCCAACAAGACCATCGGTCAGGGCGGCTTCCAAGAGGTCGAGCAGATGGCCCTCTTCAAGGACATGGTCTGCTATCAGGAAGAGGTCCGCGACCCCTCCCGCATGGCCGAGGTCCTGAACCGCGTCATCCAGAACGCCAAGCGCATGTCCGCCCCGGCCCAGATCAACGTGCCGCGCGACTATTTCACCCAAGTCATCGACATCGACCTGCCGAGGGTCGTGGACTTCGAACGCCCGACCGGCGGCGATCACGCGCTGACGGAAGCAGCGGAGCTCCTCTCCTCCGCCAAGTTCCCGGTCATCTTGAACGGCGCTGGCGTGGTTCTGGCCGGGGCGATCCCGGCCTCGATGGCCTTGGCCGAGCGTCTCGATGCCCCGGTCTGCGTCGGCTACCAGCACAACGACGCCTTTCCCGGCTCTCATCCCCTCTTCGCCGGCCCCTTGGGCTATAACGGCAACAAGGCTGGCATGCAGTTGATTGCGCAGGCCGATGTGGTCCTGTGCTTAGGCACGCGCCTCAACCCCTTCTCGACCCTGCCGGGCTATGGGCTGGATTACTGGCCGAAAGACGCCAAGATCATTCAGGTCGACATCAACCCGGCCCGCATCGGCCTGACCAAGAAGGTCACCGTGGGCATCGTCGGCGATGCCAAGGCGGTGGCCGAGGGGATTCTGGCGCGTCTGGCGGACAGCGCGGGCGACGAGGGCCGGGCGGCCCGGCGCGACTTGATCGGCACCACCAAGAGCCGTTGGGCGCAGGAACTCGCCTCGATGGACCACGAGCAGGATGATGTCGGCACCACCTGGAACCAGCGCGCCCGCGCCTCCAAGCCCGATTGGATGAGCCCACGCATGGCATGGCGCGCCATCCAAAGCGCGCTGCCGAAAGAGGCGATCATTTCGTCCGACATCGGCAACAACTGTGCCATCGGTAACGCTTACCCGACCTTCGAGGAGGGGCGGAAGTACCTCGCTCCGGGGCTGTTCGGTCCTTGCGGCTACGGCCTGCCTTCCGTCGTCGGCGCTAAGATCGCTTGCCCGGATGTGCCGGTGGTCGGCTTCTCGGGCGACGGCGCCTTCGGGATTGCGGTGACGGAACTGACGGCGATTGGCCGTGAAGAATGGCCGGCGGTCACGCAAGTCGTGTTCCGCAACTACCAATGGGGCGCTGAAAAGCGCAACTCGACGCTCTGGTATGACGATAACTTTGTGGGCACCGAGTTGAACGAGGGCGTGTCCTACGCCGGCATCGCCAAGGCTTGCGGCTTGCAAGGCGTGGTCGCACGGACGATGGAAGAACTGACGGAGGCTTTGCGCAAGGCGATTGACGACCA
>CANGHD010000222.1 GCA_947453525.1 Paracoccaceae bacterium
GTAGGGTGGGGTTCAACCCCACCCTACCGGTGTCAGTTCCGCGCGCGGTCGACCATCTTGCCCTTGGAGATCCAAGGCATCATGGCGCGCAGCTTTTCGCCAACCTTTTCAATCTGATGCTCGTCATTCCGCCTGCGGGTCGCCTTGAAGAACGGCTGGCCGACGGTGTTTTCCTGCATGAAATCGCTGACGAACTTGCCCGACTGGATGTCTTCCAGAACGGCTTTCATACGTGCCTTCGTTTCGGCATAGGGCAGAATCCGCGGACCCGAGACATACTCGCCATACTCGGCAGTGTTCGAGATCGAATAGTTCATGTTGGCAATGCCGCCCTCGTAGATCAGGTCCACGATCAGCTTCACTTCGTGCAGGCATTCGAAATAAGCCATTTCCGGCTCGTAGCCAGCTTCCACGAGGGTTTCAAAGCCCATGCGGATCAACTCGACCAGACCGCCGCAGAGCACGGCTTGCTCGCCGAACAGGTCGGTTTCGCATTCCTGACGGAAGTTGGTCTCGATGATGCCCGAACGGCCGCCACCGATGCCGGAGCAGTAGGACAGGCCCAGCTCCATCGCCTTGCCCGACGCGTCCTGATGGACGGCCACGAGGCAGGGCACGCCGCCGCCTTTGACATATTCGCCGCGCACGGTGTGGCCCGGGCCTTTCGGGGCCATCATGATGACGTCGACGCCGGGCTTCGGCTCGATCAGGCCGAAGTGGATGTTCAGACCGTGGGCGAAAGCAATCGCAGCGCCGTCACGGATGTTGTCGTGGACGTATTTCTTGTAGGTCTCGGCCTGCAACTCGTCGGGCATGGTGAACATGATCAGGTCAGCCCAGGCGGCCGCTGCAGCGATGTCCATGACCTTCAGGCCCTCGCCTTCAGCCTTCTTGGCGGAAGCCGAACCCGGACGCAGCGCGATCACGAGGTTCTTCGCACCCGAATCGCGCAGGTTCAGCGCGTGGGCGTGGCCTTGGGAGCCGTAGCCGAGGATGGCGACCTTTTTGTCCTTGATCAGGTTGATGTCGCAGTCACGGTCGTAATACACGCGCATGGCGTTCTCCTTCATTGATGCGCGCAGCATAGGGGTTTTCGGCGTGTTTCCCGTGCATTGTTTGACGTTGGGTGTGATATCTGCGAAAAGTCATGCGCGTTTTCCTGATATGGCGAAGAAATCATGCTGATCGACGAAACCGACCGCAGGATCCTGCGGCATTATTTGGCCGAGCCGGACTTAAGCCGGGGTGAACTGGCCGAACGCTCTGGCGTGACGCCCGCAACGCTGTGGCGGCGAATTGAGCGGTTGTCGGAGGGTGGGGCGATCAAGGGGCTCAGGGCGGTGATCGACTGGCGCAGGATGGGGTATGAGGTGGAGGTGTCCTTGCGCTTCACTTTGGACAAGACCAACCCGCGTGCCTTTGACGAGTTCATCGAAGCCGCAAGGACCGTGCCGGAAGTCATTGGAATTGAAACCTTTCTGGGCCGGGTCGATGTGCGTCTGAACGTGATTGCGCGGGATATGGCACATTATCAGGAGGTCTACCGCAGCCGGATTCTGGCGCTGCCGCATATATCGGAACTGGAGGCCCTGATGCTGATCTCGACCATCAAGGACGGCGAAGGGTTGCCGTTGTGATTGACCTAGATGATCTGGACCGTGCGATGCTGCGGGCCTTGGCCTTGGACGGGGCGCTTTCGGCCGGAGAACTCGGGCGCCGCCTTGGCCTGTCGCAACCGGCCGCATGGCGGCGGCAAAGGCGGTTGGAGGAGGCCGGGGTGATCAAGGGCCTGCGGCTGGAGGTCGACCGTACGGCTTTGGGCTTTGGCGTCACGGTATTTCTGGGGGTGAAGCTGGCCGCCAAGGGTCGGGTTTCCTTGGAAGATTTCGAACGCGCCGTCTCGGCCATCCCCGAGGTGCAGGTGGTGCAGCATGTCCTTGGCATGTTCGATTACCGCCTGCGGGTGGTGGCCCGGGATATCGCCGATTTTGAACGCGTGCTGCGGCGCAGGATCATGACCCTGCCGGGGGTGGGCAATGTGGAGGCGAATGTCCTCTTGACCGAGGAACGGCGTGCGGGGCCGATTGGGTGATTTCTGTCGGTTTTGGGGTCTACCAACCGGAAAACTTGCGCTAGCTTAGCCAAAACAAGGGAGATTGAGATGACATTGCCGCACGACACCGTTGACCCGCAGGGCCTGCAAGAATTCTCGGTGGTGTTCACCGACCGATCCTTGAACCATATGTCGCAGCGTTTTCAGGCGGTTATGCGCGATGTCTCGGGGCTGTTGAAAGAGGTCTACAAGGGCACCGCCGTGGCCTTGATCCCCGGTGGCGGCACCTATGCGATGGAGGCGGTGGCGCGGCAGTTCGGCAAGGGAAAAGTGCTGATCGTGCGGAACGGCTGGTTCTCGTACCGCTGGACGCAGATTTTCGAGGCGGGCGGGTTTGCCAGCGAGACCCATGTCATCATGGCCAAACGCGCGGGCAACGAACCGCGCGCGCCCTTCGCCCCGCCGCCGATCGAGGAGGTCGTGGCCAAGATCCGCGAGGCCAAGCCCGAAGCCGTGTTCGCGCCGCATGTCGAGACGTCCTCGGGGATTATCCTTCCCGATGGGTATGTTACCGCTTTGGCCGCGGCGGCGCATGAGGTGGGCGCGCTCTTGGTGCTGGATTGCATCGCCTCCGGCTGCGTGTGGGTGGATATGGAAGAGACAGGCGTGGATGTGCTGATTTCGGCGCCGCAGAAGGGCTGGTCGGCCTCGCCTTCCGCCGGGATCGCGGTGCTGGGGCCAAGGGCCGAGGCGCGGCTGGCGGAGACTTCCTCGAACTCCTTCGCGCTGGATCTGAAGAAATGGCGTGCGATTATGGCCGCTTACGAGGGCGGCGGGCATGCCTACCATGCCACGATGCCCACCGATGCGATCGTCGGCTTCCGCGATGCGATGCTGGAAACCAAGGAACTGGGCTTTGCCGAGGCCAAGGCCGCGCAATGGGAGCTTGGGGGGCAGGTGCGGGCTTTGCTGGCAGCGCGGGGCGTAGGCTCGGTCGCGGCGGAAGGCTATCAGGCGCCGGGCGTGGTGGTCAGCTACACCGAGGAGGCCGATATCCAGAATGGCGCGAAGTTCCGGGCTGCCGGTTACCAGATCGCGGCGGGCGTGCCGTTGCAAGTTGGCGAAGGGGCCGATTTCCGCACCTTCCGTCTCGGCCTGTTCGGTCTTGACAAGCTGAAGGATGTAGACGGCACCGTGGTGCGAGTGACCGCAGCGCTGGATGCCGCCCTAACCGCTTGAGAACGCTGCGTTAACAAGCAAGGCCCCCGGTGTTTCGGGGGTCTTTTTCCTGTCTTCTTCCTGTCTTCCTTCCGTCTCTACGCGCCATGGCCTCAGAACCGGTTAACCATGATTTGCGAATCAGGTGCTGCGCCCTCAGCGCAGGCCAAGACCCGCGCGCATCAGGGTGCGGCGAAGGGGCGCGAGGCTGTGGAGCGCGTTCAGGCCCATGGCGCGCAGGTCGCGCAGGATGGGGGCTTCGGCCATCGAGGCGCGATTGAGCGCGTCGATGCCGTAGACGCGGGCCGTCACTTCGGGGGCGCGGCGCATCTGGTAGGCCTGCAGCATCTTGGCGCTGCCCAGCGGCAGGGTTTCGGCGAGTGTCAGCAGGCATTTGAGGTCGGCCAGGCTCATGTTCAGGCCCTGCGCGCCGATGGGCGGCACGACATGGGCGGCCTCGGCCATCAGGGCCAGACGCTGGCCCGACATGGCGCAGGCCAGCTGGGTGATCATCGGCCAGACGCGGCGTTTGGAGGCCAGAGCCAGGGGGCCGAGGATCAGGCAGGAGCGGGCGTTGATGGCGGCCTCGAATTCGGGCTCCGGCAGCGTCGAGAGGCGCAGGGCTTCTGGGCCGCGTTCCATCCAGACGACGGCGGAGGCCGGGAGGCCGTCGAGATCGGGCAGCGGCACGAGGGTGAAGGGGCCGCCGGCGCGGTGGATCTCGGTCGAGATGTTCTGGTGCGGGACCTTGTGGGTGACGGCGAAGGTCAGGGCTTTCTGACCGTAGCGGAAGGTCTTGACGCCGATGCCTGCGGCGGCGCGCATGGTGGAATTGCGACCGTCGGCGGCGATGACGAGTTTCGCCTCGATCTGCCGGCCGTCGGAGATTGTGACGAGGGCGCAGTCGTCGCGCGTCAGGAGGGCGGTGGTGGAGAGGCCGGGCAGGAAGGTGACGTTGGGGAGTTCGGTCAGGCGGGCCAGCATCTCGCGCCGCAAGAGCCAGTTGGGCAGGTTCCAGCCGAAGGGTTGGTCCGAGAGTTCTGACGCGTCGAAGTCCTTGATCTGGCGGGGTTCTTGCGCCGCACCCCCGGCGTCGATGATGCGCATGATCTGCAGGGCTGCGGCATGGGGCAACAGGCGGTCCCAAAGGCCTGCGGCTTGCAGGACCGCGATCGAGGGGGTGAGGAACGCCGTGGTGCGCAGATCGGCGCCGGGGGCGGTGGCCTCGGTTACCGGGGGCGTGGGCTCGACGCAGGTGACCTGGAAGCCTGCCGCGCCGAAAGCGGCGGCGGCGGTCAGGCCGGCCACACCGCCGCCGGAAATCAGAATGTCTGTCGTGGTGCGCATCTCAGCCTCCAAAGCCCGGCTCTGCCTGTGGTCGGGCCGTCATGGCGGGAAATGTAGGACGCCGGGGCGACAAAGCGAAGGGTCAAAGCGTCGCAGAACCAAGGCGGAGTGGAGCGGGTCGGGGCCGCGCGATCAGGATCAGGACGGTGAACGTCACCGGCACCATGGCCAGCGCGGTCGGGGTCAGGGCGACAAGGCCCCAGGTCTTGACCGCCAGCACCACGCCGGTCAGCAGGAGGACCCGCACTTATCAGATCACGTCGATATCCCTCTCCATGGCGCGGGTCAGCGGGCCAAGGATCGGGACGGCGTAGTAGATGCGGGCGGCAGATGGCTGGGTCCTGGCGGGCTCAGACAGGGTGGGCTCAGACATGGGAGAGAACAGTACCGGGCTGGCGGGATCACTTTGCTGCAATGCAACAGAAAAAGGGGGCGGATGTGGCGGAGGTCAAATCACTTTTGCCAGAAAGCCGGCAAGATCGTCGGTGTGGTGGTGGATGTGCAAGGATTTGTGCGGTTTGGGCGCCACATGCACGGTGCGCATCCCCATGGCATGAGGTGCGGCGAGGTTGCGGGGGTCATCCTCGAACATGGCGGCGCGGGTAGGGTCCAGGCCATCGGCGGTGAAGATCGCCTCGAAGGCGGCGCGTTCGGGTTTGGGCAGGAAACTTGCGTTTTCAATGCCGTAGATGGCGTCGAACAGGCCGTTCAGCCCACGCGCCTGCAGGACCTTTTCGGCATAGGGCACGCAGGCATTGGTGTAGATGATGCGGCGGCCGGGCAGGGCCTTGATGGCGGCGGCAAGATCAGGGTCCTGCGGCAGGAGGGTGAAGTCGATGTCGTGCACCTCTTCCAGATAGGGGGCGGGGTCGGCGTTGTGCTCTCGCATCAGGCCCGCCAGCGTGGTGCCATA
>CANGHD010000223.1 GCA_947453525.1 Paracoccaceae bacterium
GCATAGGCGTGGTACGAGGCTTTTGGCGTGCGCACTTGCGTCTTGAAGTCGACATGCACAAGGCCGAAACGCTTTTCATAGCCCTCCGCCCATTCGTAATTGTCCAGAAGCGACCAGTAGAAGAAGCCCTTCACATTGGCGCCTTTGGTGATGGCACGCCTGGTGGCGGCGAGGTGGGCGAAAAGGTAATCCTCGCGAATGGAGTCGTTGACGGCACCATCTTCCACCAGATCGGCATTGGCCATGCCGTTTTCGGTGACATAGATTGGCAGATCGCCGACGTAATCCCGGCTCATCCGGACGAGGAAGCTTTCAAGGCCCGCCGGATAGATTTCCCAGCCCATCTGGGTCTTGGGTAAGTTGCCCGGCACGTTCCTGACCGAGGGCCACGGCGTGCCCGGCGCATGGGCCACGGAATTGCGGGTGTAGTAGTTCACGCCCAGCCAATCCAAGCGCTGGCCGATCAGGTCCATGTCCTTCTCCCAACCCTGCGGCATATGGGGGCCAAGGCCCGCCAGCACCGCCTGCGGATAGGATTTCTGCGTGATGCCTTGGATGAACCAGCGGTTGAAGATGCCGTCCCAGCGGTCGGCCGCGTCCAGATCGGCGGGGACTTGGCTGGCAGGATCGGTGTGGTCGAAGTTCAATACGATTCCGAGGTTCTGCTGGCCCATGCCGCGCAGACGCTCCATCGCCGAGCCATGCGCCAGCAAGACGTGGTGCATCGCACGGGCGGCGGCGCGGATGTCGCGGTGGCCGGGGGCGTGGATGCCCATGAAATGCGAGAGCCACGCCACGCACCACGGCTCGTTGATCGTGGCGATGGCGGCAACCCGGTCGCCCAAGCGGCGGGTGATCACTTCGGCGAAGTCGGCGAAGCGGTGCGCCACGTCGCGGTTGGTCCAGCCGCCGGTGTCGGCGAGTGCCGAGGGCAGCTCCCAGTGGTATAGAGTCTGATAGGGCTTCAGGCCACGCTCCAGCATGCCATCGACAAGCTTGTCATAGAAATCAAGCCCTTCGGGGTTGACATTCACCCCATCCGGCATGACCCGCGCCCAAGAGGTGGAAAAGCGGTAGGCGTCCATGTGCGCCGCTTGCAGCAGGTCCAGATCAGCGGGCCAGCGGTGGTAGTGGTCGCAGGCGACCGCGCCATCCTCGGCCCGCACCACATTGCCGGGGGTCGCCGCGAAGGTGTCCCAGTGGCAGGGGCCGGCACCGCCGAACGACGCGCCCTCGATCTGGTAAGCGGCGGTGGCAGCCCCGAAAAGGAAGCCTTCCGGGAAATCGAAGCGGGTCAGTTTGTCGTGGCTGGGCAAGGACATGGACGGCGTTCCTCAGACGGAGAATTCTTAGAAGGCGGGGGCGGGGCCGGTGGACTGGCCAAGGATCAGTTCGGCTTCCAGCAGGCGGTGCTGCGGCGGGCTTTCGGGCTGGTTGATCACCGCCAGCAGCATTTCAGCCGCCAGTTTCCCGGCCTCTTTCACCGAAGACCTTGTGGCGGTGAAGATCGGCACATCCTCGCCATTGCGCAGATAGCTCAGATCGTCGTCGAAGATGATGACGGAAATATCACGGCCCATCTTCAAGCCCCGGCCTTCGATGGACCGGCGCACGCCCATGCCTTGCAACATGGAGGCGCAGAGGAAGGCGGTCGCGGGTTCCGGCTGGCTCAGTGCCGCTTCGGCCGCACGCCAGCCGTTCACTTCCGTCATCTCGGTCGAGGACATCAGGCGCAGTTCCGGCTCCAGCCCACGGGCGTGCAAGGCATCGGTGTGGCCGATGCGGCGGCGCACGGCGAAATCCATCACCTCAAGCCCGTTGACCAGCGCAATCCGGCGGTGGCCAAGGTCCAAGAGGAACTCGGTCGCGCGCTGAAAGGCGCGGCGGTTGTTCACGTCGACCCAGTTGTAGTCGAGGTCCGCCCCGGTGGAGCGGCCATGCACCACGAATGGCAGGCCAAGGTCCTTCAGCGTGCGGATGCGCGGGTCATTGGTCTTGGGCGCATGGACGATGACGCCATCCACCGTGCCGCGTGACATGAGGTCCCGGTAGGTGCTTTCTTCCAGTTCATCCGGCACGATCGACAACAGCATGTCAAAGCCGTTGCGCGAATAGACTTCGCCCGAGCCTGCGATAAAGTCTGAAAAGATCGGGTTCATGATTTCCGACCTTGTATCCAACGGGATCACATGGCCCACCGCCAGCGCGCGGCCCGTGGCCAGCCGGATGGCGCGGGCGTTCGGACGGTAGTTGTGGCGGCGCGCGGCAGAGACGACGCGTTCCCGCGTGGCCTCGTTCACCTCGGGATACCCGTTCAACGCCCGGCTGACGGTCGTGGGGGAGAGCCCCAGCTTGGCAGCAAGTTCCTTGAGGTTCATCGCAGGCGGCTCATCTTGCCAAAACGGTTTTCACACCGGTTTTCATTTCGGTCGGTTCAGATTAGCCCGGAAAACGGGCAGTTCAAAGCAGAGTGCACCTTCCGTAAACGATCTAGATTGGCTTGGGTAGCATTTTCTTTGGGCAGAAGAGCCGCATAAAAGCGCTTTGAGCGGCGGGAATGACAAATGTCAAAGCGCTTTGATCGCGGTATCTGCCATCGGTGTCATCAGGGCGGTCAGGAATCGCGTAATTTCGGCAACACCGGCTGGCGCTGCCGCAGCGGCGGGCCGGGCGAGGACGACCGGCTCGGTTCCTGCATCCAGAACCGGCCGCAGGGTCAGGGCCCTGCCGTCATGGCTGTTGCGCGGGGCGGGTTGCGTGTAGGACAGGCCGATGCCCAGCCCATTGGCGGCAAAGCTGCGCATCAGGTCCAGTGTGGCGCAGCGGTGTGCGATGTGGCAGGCCACCCCAGCGTGGTGGAACAGAACCTGAAGATGGGCGATGGACAGGTCCTGATCGGTCAGAACCAAAGGCTGCCCATCCAGATCGGCCAACGTCAGCGCAGGCTTTGCGGCCAAAGGATGCCCCTCGGCCAGCACGGCCTGCGGGCCGATCCGCGCGAGTTCGCTGAGCGCTAGGCCAGCGGGCAGGCCAAGACCCCAACTGACCGCCGCATCGACCGCTCCAGCGTTCAGCGCTTCGGCCAGGGCGGCAAAGCCCATAGGGCGGGCCTGCACATCCAGCCCGGTCCGGGTGGCATGGGCCAGCAGGGGCGCAAGCAGGGCAGGGGCCAGATCCTCGAACACCGCCAGCCGCAGGGGCGCGCGTCGGGGGCCGGTCATCAGGGCCGAAAGGCCCGCAATCTGCGCCTCGGCCTGGGTCAGCCAGTCGGTGCCAAAGCCCGTGGGCAGCATCGGACCACCGGGTCGGCGCAGGAACAGGGGCTGGCCGAGGTGATGCTCCAGCTGCGCCAAGGCGACCGACAGGGCCGGCTGGCTGACATGCAGGGCCTCAGACGCAGCCGTAAGACCGCCGTGCCGGTGGATGGCCACGGCATATTCCAGCTGGCGAAGGGTTATGGATAGCATGGGGTTATGACCACCTTTGAAAGGTATTATTGGAATGTATGCTTAGGCCATGGCAAAACCCCGGTCCAGAGGAACAGGAGATGGCAATGGTTCAGGTGACCGATCAGATGGTTGAAGATTTCCAGCGCGATGGTGTCGTGCTGGTCAAGGGCCTGTGGAAAGACTGGGTGCCCCAGATCACCGCCGGGATCGAGCGGAACATGGCAGAACCCGGCCCCTATGCCGCCGAAAACCTGAAGCCCGGTGAGCCGGGCCGCTTCTTTGATGACTATTGCAACTGGGACCGCATCCCGGAATTCCGCGAGGTGATCTTCCAGTCCGAGGTGGGCAATGTCGCCTCGCGCCTAATGCGCAGCAACCGGGTGCAGATGTTTCACGACCATGTGCTGGTCAAGGAGCCCGGCACCTCGAAACCCACGCCCTGGCATCAGGACGGGCCCTATTACTTCGTGGCCGGACGCCAGACGGTCAGCTTCTGGAGCCCGGTCGACCCGGTGAAGGAAGCCTCGCTGCGCTGTGTGGCGGGATCGCACCTTTGGCCGAAGGAGGTGCTGCCCAAGCGCTGGCTGTCGGACACGTCCTTCTATCCCGACCCTGACAAGTACATGGCCGTGCCAGACCCGGATGCCGAAGGCATGAAGGTTCTGGAATGGCAGATGGAGCCCGGGGATGCCGTGGCCTTCGATTACCTGACCCTGCACGGTGCGCGCGGCAATGAGGCGGGCACAAGGCGGCGGGCCTTCTCGTTGCGGCTGGTGGGCGAGGATGCGCGATACGTCGAACGCCCCGGCCGCACCTCGCCGCCCTATCCGGGCCATGACATGGTGGCGGGCCAGCGGCTGCGGGAAGACTGGTTTCCGCTGCTGCGCGGGTGACCTCTGACGGAAGCGGGGGTTTCACACCCCCGCACCCCCGTGGGATATTTGGGCCTGAATGAAGGGGCAAGCGAACTGCGTCAGGTCCGGTGGACCTTGGCGGCTGATCAGGGCATGAAGGGGGCAAGGAGCTTCCAATGCCCGCAGACAAACGCCCGCCCCGCTTTCCGCCGCCGCAGTTCCCGATGCGCAAGCCGAAGCTTTTCGCGACCACGCCGCCCGCGCTGTTTTTGGTGCTTCTGGGGCTTCTGGGCCTTGGGCTGGCCCTGCGCAAGGCGGCCCACGTGACGGGACTGCCGGGTGAGCCGGTCGAGGCGCTGCTGGGGGCCCTGCTTGGGCTTTGGGTCTTTGCTGTGCTGGCGCTGAAGGTCAAGGTGATCCGCCGCCCCATGGTGCTGTTGGAGGATATGCGCCCCTTGCCCGGAAGGGCCGGCCTTGCCGCCGCCGCGATGAGTGGCATGGCGGTCAGCGCTGTGCTGGCACCCTATGCGCCCCGCGTGGCGCTGGTGCTGGTGCTGGCCTCGCTGGTCGCCCATGCCGTGCTGGCCGGGCTGCTGATCCTGGTTCTGGCGCGAGAGCCCGAGGGCAAGACGGTCAACCCGACTTGGCATCTGAGCTTTGTGGGCTTCATCGTGGCCGCCCCGGTTCTGCTGCAACTGGGCTGGCCGGGGTTGGCAAAGGTGATCTTCGCCCTGACCTTCATGGCAGCCCTTGGCATCGGCCTCTTGTCCGCCGTCCAGTTGACCCGGCGTGTCCCGCCCGCCCCCCTGCGCCCAATGCTGGCGCTTCATCTTTTCGCCGCGAGCCTTCTGGCCACCGCGGCGTCCCTGATCGGTCAGGACCTGCTGGCCCTTGTCTTGGCACTTCCCGCAGCCCTGATCCTCGCGGCACTGGTCGCAAGCGCCCGCTGGCTTCTCGCCTCCGGCTTCACGCCGCTCTGGGGCGCCCTGACCTTCCCACTGTCCGCCTGCGCCACGGCCTTCCTCACCCTCGGCGGCTCTTTCACCGCCCCCGGCCTGATCCTGACCCTCGCCAGCCTCGCGCTGATCCCGCCCATCGCCTGGCAAGTCCTCAGGCTCTGGCCCGGTGGCCGCCTTGCCGCCC
>CANGHD010000224.1 GCA_947453525.1 Paracoccaceae bacterium
GGGCAAAATCGCCAATGTTTCCGGCACCAACTTCGACAGCGTCAAGACAGCCGAAATTCTGGCGGCAGGGGTGCCGCTGACCTCGATGCAGGTGCAATACAGCCTCTTGGACGCGCGGCCCGAACGGCATCTGGCCAAGCTGGCCATGGCGAACGACATCTGGCTTCTCTGCTATGGCACCGTGGCGGGCGGCTTCCTGGGCGACCGCTGGCTGGGCCAGACCGAGCCGAAAGAGCCGCTCGAAAACCGGTCCCTGACGAAATACAAGCTGATCATCGACGATTTCGGCGGTTGGGACCTGTTTCAGGCCCTCTTGCAAACCCTCCGCCAGATTGCCAACCGGCATCAGACCGACATCGCCACCGTAGCCTCTGCTGCCATGCTGGACCGTCCCGGAGTAGCCGCCGTCATCGTAGGGGCCCGCAACCGCAGCCACTTGGCCCGGAACGTCGCCATCTCGGAATTGCGCCTGACCGAGGCAGACCTGGCCGAAATCGCCGCGATTCAGGCACAGGGCCACACCCCGGACGGCGACACCTACACGCTGGAACGCGACCGTCATGGGCGGCACGGCTCCATCATGAAATACAACCTCAACTCCGAGAGTTGAGCACGAAAAGCCGCCGGGAAGCCCAGACCGGCGGGCAAAGATCAAGGGCATCCAATCAACAGCGAGATATCAGATGAAAAGAACCCTTCTTGCGACCGTGGCGGCCCTGGCCTTCCTGCCGGGCGCATCCTTTGCCTGCGACATCACCGTGGGCCTCGTGCTGGAATTGACCGGAGAAGCCGGGGCCTATGGCCAGGCCGGGGCCAAGTCGGTCGAGATGGCCTTCCGTGACCTGAACGACGCCGGTGGCGTGGCGGGCTGCACGCTCAAGACCGACACGCGTGACAGCCAGACCCAAGCCAACGTCGCCGTCGATGCGGCCACCCAACTGGTGCAGGTCGCCAAGGTTCCGGCAATCATCGGCGGCATCATCAGCCCGATGTCGATCCCGATCCTGACCTCGGTCACCGGGCCGGCCAAGGTGCTGCAGGTCTCCCCGGCCTCCTCCTCGCCGACGCTGACCGCGCTGGGGCGTGAGGGCAAGACCAATGGCGTCTTCTTCCGCACCATCACCTCGGACGCGCTGCAGGGTGCTGCGGCGGCCAAGTTCGCCATCGACAACGGCTTCAAGAAGATCACCATCATCCACCAGAACAACGACTTCGGCGTGAACCTCGTCAAGGAATTCACCGACCCCTACAAGGCCCTGGGTGGAGAGATCGTCTCTGTCACGCCCTACAATGCCAAGCAGTCCGACTATTCGGCTGAAGTCACGGCAGCGATGGCTGGCGGGGCGGATGCGCTGTACCTCATCTCTGACCCGGTCGATGGTGCCACGATTGCCCGTCAGTGGGTCAGCCAAGGCGGCGTGCAGAAGTTCCTGCTGAATGACGGCATGAACTCGGATGACTTCATCAACGCGGTCGGCAAGGAATACTTGGGCAACGCCTTCGGCACCTCCTCGGGCACCGTGACCACGCCCTCGACCGAGTATTTCAACGCCAACTACAAGGCCTTCTCCGGCATTGACCCGGCAGCCCCTGCCGCCGACCGCAGCTATGACGCGGGTGCCTTGGTCGGCCTCGCCATCGCCATCGCCGGCGGCCCCGATGCCGCCAAACTGCCTGACGCGCTGCGCAAGGCCGTCGATCCGGCAGGCGAAGTGATCCATGCCGGCAAGGACGAATTCGTCAAGGCGCTTGGCCTCATCAAGGATGGCAAAGCCATCCGCTACGAAGGCGTCATCGGCCCGGTGGCCTTCGACCAGTACGGTGATATCGCGGGTCCGTTCCGCCTGTGGCAGATCGTCGACGGCAAGGTCACCACGGTGGGCGAGCTTTCGACAGCGGACGTTGAAGCCATCAAGGCGCAGGTGAAGTAACGGGCGACGCAAGACCGGCCACCCTTGCGGGCGCCTCCCTTGCGGGGCGCCCGCTTTCACGACTTGGCGGCAAGGCGGCCAGAGAGAAAAGGCTTGTGATAGGCAGCGGAATCGCATTTTCATACTGGATTGAACCATCGCTTTACCGGCAGCTTTCCCGGCGCCAGGCCATTTGGGCCCTCGCGTGGCGGGGGAGGCTTTGAGGCCCATTCGACAGATGCGGGATTTCTGAACGATGTCCAACAGACGGAAGCACGATGTTGGCCGCTTTGGTTTGGCTTTGCAGAACTCCGCCGCAGCGGCAGCCTCCTATGTCTATGGCGTCAAAGCACAGCTTCAGCTTCCCGACCCTGATCAGAAGGCGCAATTGGCGGCGGATGAGGTCCATGCGCAACGCGATGCGATCCGGCGCGAACGGCCGATCCGGATCATCGTCGTCACCCTGCTTGCCGCGATCTTCCTGCTGTATTTACCGAAAGAGGTCGTGGTGTTTTGGCTTGGCAGTGTGATCCTCTGCGATCTGCTGGAAGCGCGGCTGTTTGCTTTGGTCGAGGAAACGAAAGACGGTCAGCGCCTGTACCGCCGGGCGATCTTCGCGGTGTACCTCAATGAATTCTGCTACTCGATCCCATCGGCCTTGATCTGGCAGTTGGAGGATATGTTCTGCAAGGCCATCTCCGTCGGCGTCATGGCGGCGGCGCTGATGCGATTGTCAACGATCAGGTCCATCCATCCCGCCACCGGCTACGCCGGAACCGCCGCCATCGCGACCCTGATCAGCCTGTCGAACAGCTACTATTGGCTGCATCTGGGCGACTACCGCGGCTTTGCCTTCACCAGCGTGATCGCCATCGTCTCCATCGGCTATGTGGCCGCGGCGATCACCGAAAACCACCGCCAGCAGCAGCAGGTGGCGCTTGGCCGCATGGCCGTTCAGCGCGCCAGCGAAGCAAAAAGCCATTTCCTGTCGCAGATGAGCCATGAACTGCGCACGCCGTTGAATGCGATCATCGGCATCGGTCTTGCCGCCCATCGGTCTGTCCCGGACCCCGAGGTCAAGGAGCAGCTTGGCATCCTGGTGCAATCGGCCAAGGGATTGAGCATGGTGCTGGATGACGTGCTGGACCTGTCCGCGATCGAGGAGGGCCGGATCACCCTGCGCGCCCGTCTGGCAGACCCGCGGGAAGAGATCGGGCTTGCCGTGGCCTTGTTCCGGCTGCAGGCCGAAGCGACCGGGATCGATCTGGCGGTCCGGTTTGACCCCGATCTGCCAAGATCGGCCCGTCTCGATTTCGACCGCCTGCGGCAATGCATTTCCAACCTGATCTCCAACGCGCTGAAGCACACGCGAGCCGGGCAGGTCGTCTTGCGGGCGGCCTTCGAGGCGCCGGACCTTCTGCGGGTCGTGGTCGAGGACACCGGCATCGGCATTCCGCCCGGCTATGAAGAAGCCATCTTCAACCGCTATGAACGCGCCACAAAATCCACGCAGGGCTATGGGCTGGGCCTGACGATCTGCCGGGCCATTGCACGGCGGATGGGCGGCGACGTCATCGCTGTTCCCAGGACGACGGGCGCGGCCTTCCACCTTTGGGTCCGGTGCGAGGCCACATCGGACGTAGCGGTCATACGTCCGGAGATCGTCATACCCCCAGAGATCCGGGGCAGAACGATCCTGATCGTCGACGACATCGGCACCAACCGGATGGTCGCGGCGTCCTATCTGGGCCTGCTGCAGTGCCATGCCATCGAGGCTTCCAGCGGATCCGAAGCCCTTGCCATTCTGGAGGCGCGCCCGGACATCGATCTTGTGCTCCTGGACATCAACATGCCGCAGATGGATGGGCTGGAAACGCTGCAATCGATCCGCAAATTCTCCTCGGACAGCGAAGGCCCGCCCGTGATCGCCATGACGGCCGACGCCTCGGACCGCGAACGACGGATCTATCTGGAGGCGGGGATGGATGGCTATGTCGCCAAGCCGATCGATCTGGAGGCCCTGAATGCCGAGATCACACGGCTCATCCTGCTCAACTATGGAGCGGCCAGCAGGGTGCCCAATGCGGAGTAAGGCGGCCTGACGTGCTTCAATCGGCCCAATCCGGCAAAGGTCTCGCCCGCCGGACGGCAAATGCAGCCGACAAAACCCATGCGGCAAAGATCACTTCGGACCCGCAGCGCCCTCAGATCATCCAACTCGCCCGGGCAGGGTTCGTGCCGGTGCGGAACGGCGGCGCTCGCGCGCCCGTCTCGGGCAATCAGGATCAGGTCGCGGGTGCCGTGCCAATATGGTCGAGATGGCCTTGCAGGGCGACCTTCTCCAGTTCGGCAAAGGGCAGTGCCGCAAAAGCGGTGATGCGGCGGTGGAGTTCCGCATAGGCCTGCGCATAGGCCAGGCCCTTTTCAGCCTCGGTTCCGGTGGCTTCGGCGGGATCGGCCATGCCCCAATGCGCGGTCATCGGTTCCCCGGGCCACGGGCTGTTGTCGAACCCTGCGGCAAGGTCGCCAACCGTGAAGACAAAATCCATCTTCGGCGCATCGGGGCCCAGAATCTCTGACATGGGTTTGGGATGCAGCGCGCTGACATCGTGGCCAGACAGCGTCAGGACTTCGACCGCCAAAGGGTTGATCTCCGGCAACGGGTTGACCCCGGCAGACCGGGCATGGAAGCGATCCTTGCCGGCATCCCGAAGGATCGCCTCGGCCATGATCGAGCGGGCGGCATTGCCGGAGCACAGAAAAAGCACGTTCCAGGGATGATCAGCCATGGCAGTCTCCTGTTGCTGGACAAGGGCATTGATATCGGTGCCACCCGCCCGGCGGGTGGCACGGTGTGAAGACGGCGAAGCCACCACGCTCCATGGCGTGAAGATACTGAAACGGGGGTTCTCGCCAAGTGAAGCTTTTGTAATGCCCGGTCTCAGTCGCCCTGTCCCAGATAAGGCGTCCGCATCGGCCCCGCTGCATTGGCATGGGCCGGAAAGCCCTCATACTCCGCCAGCCTTCGGGCATGGCCCGACAGTTCCGGCCAGGCCTTGGCGGTGACATAGCCGATGGAACTGCGCTTCATGAAATCCGTCACCGACAACGGCCCATGACTGCGCGCGCCCGAGGAGGTCGGCAGCACATTGTTCGGCCCCAGACAGAAGTTCGCCACCGTCACCGGCGTATGCGGCCCCAGCAAAATCTCCGCAGCTTCCGTCAACTCCCCCAGATGTTCGAAGGGACGCGTCGACAGCACCTCCAGATGCTCCGGCGCATAATCGTTGATAAACGCATAAGCCTCCGCCAGCGACCCCGCCAGAATGATCCCCCCCGACCGCCCCGTCAGCACGGTCTGTGAAAACCCCTGCCGCTGCGGCGTCATCTGCGCCCAATGGGCCGGCAA